>CAYHDA010000414.1:0-3492 GCA_964355145.1 uncultured Mariniphaga sp. | reverse complement strand
CTGACGGGAAATTTTCCCTCAACTGCCTGCGCTGTGTGGGTGCCTGCGGACTTGCACTCTCATTCACTATTTAGTTTTATTTCAGATAAGGCACACCCCAAGCGTCCTTATTCATCACTATCTGCACTTTTATATTGCTGGATATTGTTTTAAAAGGCTTAAAAGACTATATTTACTTATAATTCAAAAAGCCGGGAAATGGCAAGAAAATCCCTTTTCGCTGTAATTCTGCTTATTTTTTCTCCGTTATTTATTCTGGCTCAAAATGTAAAGGAAATAGTCAGAAGAGCTGATGAGAAATTCAGAGGAGTTTCAAGTCAAAGTGAAATGACAATGGTTATACAACGACCAACCTGGTCACGGACTATCTCAATGAAAAGCTGGACGCTCGGAAATGATTATTCATTTTATTATATTAATTCTCCTGCAATAGAGAAGGGACAGGTATTCCTAAAGAGAATCAATGAAATGTGGAACTATTTGCCATCTATCGAACGGATGATGAAAATCCCCCCTTCGATGATGTTGCAATCATGGATGGGATCAGATTTCACCAATGACGACCTGATTAAGGAGTCTTCTCTCGTTTTGGATTACGATCATACGCTGGCGGGAGAAGAAGTACTACAAGGATATGATTGTCACAAAATCCTCCTGATGCCGAAAGAAGATGCTCCGGTAGTATGGGGAAAAATCTTTATGTGGATCAGTAAACAGGAATATTTATGGCTCAAAGGCGAATATTACGACGATGAAGGGACATTGGTAAACACCGAAATACTTTCAGAAGTCAAACAGATGGATGACAGAAAGCTGCCCACAAAACTGGAAATGATCCCGATGAATAAACAGGGTCAAAAAACTACGCTAACCTTCAACAGGATCAAATTTAATCTTAAGCTTAATGAATCTTTCTTTTCGCATGAGAATATGAGAAAAGTGAGATGATAGAAAGCTGGTTTTCTTTGGTCTCTTTTGGTTTGGGTTAATTTAGGCCTTTCATGTCAGAGGTTGTTGTTCTTAAAGGGATTACTTTTATATTCAATATGGCGACTATCGCTAAAATAGCGTGGCGAAATCTCTGGCGTAACCCCAGAAGGACATTTATTACCGTGGCTTCGATTTTTTTTGGAGTGCTTCTTTCTTCCTATATGACTTCAATGCAGGAAGGATCGTACGATAAAATAGTCGATCTGGTAGTGAAGTATTACTCCGGGTACATTCAGGTGCATGACAAGGAATACTGGCAGAATAAGAGCATCAATAATTCATTTGAATACAGTGAACCATTGATCACTCAATTCACCAGACATCCTGAAATTAAACAGGTGTTTCCCCGTCTTGAATCTTACTCCCTGGTCTCTTCCGAAAAGCTTACCAAAGGGGCGATTGTCATAGGCATTGACCCGGTAGGGGAAGATAAATGGACCAAACTCAGTTCCAAAATCAAGCAGGGCGTTTTTCTTTCAGCGTATGATAATGGAGTGGTAATTGGCGAAGGTCTTGGTCAATATTTGAAAATCAATGTTAATGATACATTGATCATGGTCAGTCAGGGATACCATGGAGTCAGTGCAATTGGGAAATTTCCGGTAAAGGGTATTATCAGACATGTATCTCCGGAACTGGATAAGGAAATAGTGTATCTTGACATCCGTGCCTGCCAGAAATTTTTCTCGGCACAGGGAAGGTGCACATCCCTTGTGATCAACTTTGCCGATCAAAAATTGATGGATCCTCTGGTACGCAAATTAAAACAGGAAATCAGGGACCCGCTGCAGGTTATGAGATGGGAGGAGATGCAGCCTGAAGTAGTTCAGCAGATTCAAAGTGACCGGGCCGGAGGTATTGTGTTGAAAATAGTATTATACATTGTGGTCGGCTTTGGAATACTTACTGTTCTTATGATGATGATTTCGGAAAGGAAAAAAGAGATGGGTATAATGGTCAGCATAGGTATGCAACGGACAAAACTCGCCGGAATTTTACTCGCAGAAACATTCTTTATCGGGTTGTTCGGAGTGGCAGCAGGGCTGATCACCGGCATACCTGTTGTCTGGTTCCAGGCTGCACATCCTATTTTACTCACTGGTAAAGCCGGTGGCATGATGCAGGATTTCGGATTTGAACCTTACTTGTTTTTCTCAACTTCAGCAAAAGTTTTCATCAACCAGGCCATCACGATTTTTATCATATCGATGGTTGTGGCGATTTATCCGGTGATTACTGCTTTCAGATTCAACATCATCAAATCGGTCAGAAAATAGTCAGTCAATCGACATAGTTATGATCTTGTCAGTAGCATGGAGAAATATTTGGAGGAACCCTTTCAGGTCGGGAGTAATTATTGCGGCAACTGCTGTTGGGATGTTTGCAGGGATCTTCTGCGTTGCATTTTTAAAAGGGTGGATGAACCAGCGGCTTGAAACTGGCATTGAAACCGAGTTTTCGCACATTCAGCTTCATAATCCCTTTTTCCAGGGGAATTACGATTTATCGATGTTCATGCCTGAGGGAATGAATATTAGCGATCAGTTAAAAGAAATTCCGGGAATCGACGGATCAAGCCCGAGATTAGTACTCCTGACCATGGTTTCATCGGCCGAGACAAATACGGGAGTAAAAGTGACCGGAATATTTCCGGAAAAAGAAAAAACAACGAGTAATCTTTTCAGTTATATTTCTCAGGGAAATTTTTTAGAAAGCAGAATCCGGAATCCGGTTGTTATCGGCAAAAAGCTGGCCGAAAAACTCAAGGTGAAGCTAAAATCAAAAATTGTGATTAAATGTCAGGATTCTGATGGAAATATTATAAGCGGAGCATATATAGTAAGCGGCATTTACGACATTATTAACAACAGATTTGAGGAATCAAATCTGTTTGTCAGATATAATGATATTCGTGAAATGGTCAATCTCCGTGAAGGCGTTGCGCATGAAATTACCGTCCATATAACAGATCCAGGAAATACAGAAAAAATAAAAACTGAAATCCAAACACGATTTCCCGGCACCAAAGTCTTAAGCTGGCAGGAACTGACCCCTGAATTCGGATTTATCATTGAACTTGGCAACTTGTATGCCCTTGTGATAGTGATTGTTATTCTCCTGGCATTAAGTTTCGCTATTGTGAATACCATGTTTATGGCAGTGCTTGAGAGGATAAAGGAACTGGGAATGCTTATAGCCATTGGAATGAGCAGGAAAAAGGTGTTTTCGATGCTGATGCTCGAAACAGTTTTGCTGACTTTTACAGGAGGAGCTATCGGAATTACCGGTGGCATCCTTTTTACCCTTGCTGCCGGGGAAAATGGAATTGACCTTTCCAGGTATGCACAGGGATTTGAAGAAATAGGCCGAAGTCCTGTAGTCTTCCCGGAACTTGAATTCGGGCTGATCGCCCTAATCAGCCTTTTGGTTATCCTGACAGGAATTGCAGCATCGCTCTATCCGGCAGGTAAAGCAATAAACTACAATCCGGCCGAAGCATTG
>CAYHDA010000413.1:0-3501 GCA_964355145.1 uncultured Mariniphaga sp. | reverse complement strand
AGACCAAAAGGTGCAAAGCACCGAAATATTTATTTAATAATTCAGTAATTATCAGTGATCATTTTCAAATGAAGATGAAAGTCAAAAATGCGACAATAAATCTTTCCGGTTACTCAGTAGAAATTGATAACCACCTCCTTGAAAAACTTCTCTTCCAGGAGTTTTACAATCCTTTTAACAACAAACTTCCTGATCTCCATTTCAACAGGCTGATCCGGGTCGTGGTGTGCCCAATTGATGCGGGTTCCAACCACCACCAGGATACGATCGTGCAGCATCAGCTGCTTTACGATCTCCTCCTCCGGCAAATTGCCATATTTCTGATCGCTGTTGTAGTTTTCCAACAACTCCTCTACCTTACCGATTGTCAGAATCCCTTCTGTGATCAGGTGAAACCCTTCCATTGAGCACTGTGGCAAAGCATAAGGATTGCTTAGGGATATCTCGGTTTTAATCTCCTTGTTCAGCTCTCTGGCAATGATCTCGGCGGTAGTTCCGCCGCACACAATTTTAATGTCTTTATATTCGTCGATTCTTCTGGCAAAATCATGGTCTTTGGCTTTGAAAAAAGGCGGCCCGGTAATCAGCAACATCTCCCGCGGATCCCTGAAATAAATAACTCCGCAGCTGGCATCGTCCCTGAGGTGAAAACCATCGTTCTGAATCGCCTTGTTCAGCACTTTTTTGGAAAGACGATGTGCGGAGATATCACTGATCCTGGAAAGTTGCTGCACAACATAAGATTCTACATTTTCCTGCCCCCAGCCCATTTCCATTTTCTCGTTCTCCATGCCCGACTGCGTAATTCCGTCACTCATAAAAACGATCCGGTCTTCTTTTTTAGCCTTAAACTCCCTGCAATGGAGCACTTTTCCAATATTTTCGTCTCCTTTGATCTTAAGCATGTACTCCTTTGTCGGGGTAAAAGGAACCCCGTTCCGGCAAATGACGCTCTTGGGATTATCGTAATTCACAATCCTGACCATCCCGTCGCTTTCGAGTTCGATGATGGTAAAAGTGGCATAAGTCTTCACTCCCGAGCTATCCCGCGGCAGCGCCTGCATGATGATTCTGGCGGCCGCCTCCGGTCTCTTGTAGAGCGCGGTATAATTAAGCGCCATGGTGGCCGTCATGGTTGCCAGCACGTTAGCCCTCACACCGTGACCGACGCCATCAGACAATACCAGAATCGTGCGACCATCCTCTTTGATTAATTTAGAGATAAACACATCTCCGCATACGATCTCCCCGGAAGGTTGCTTTTGAACAAAATCAATCTCAATGTGAAATTCACTCATCCTTTCTGTCTTCCCCGTATTTATAAGCTGAAACAATGGAATTGAGCATATCTTCCGTCTGGGCGGCATTCTCGGCCAGTAGCGTTGCTACCTTCTGAACCATCTCGATATTCTGCCGCGTCACTTTCATGGCCCGGCTAATGATCTCCTCCCTTACAAGTTTTGGTGAAGACATATTCCGGATAATGGCTCCCACGACCCTGTTTTTATAAATCGTGACCATCGAAATATGAAGCAGCATATTCTTGTATGTCAAATCCCGCTCCAGCATCTCCTCTCCTGTGTGAAGAAGTCCGCTGAACATCTTCCCGACTATCTCAGGAACCAGCTCCTTTACATCGGCACCCTGCAATCCGGGGATGGCTTCGTATAACTCTTCGGACTCCTCCCCCATCAAGTGGGCAAAGGTCTCGTTACAATTCACCACTTTCATGTTCTGGTCTACAATCACAATGCCTGCCCTGATCTTCTGAAGCATGGCAGAGGCGATGACAGAACTCTCTTTCGCCTTTTCTGCTTTGATCTCTGCCTTCCTGCGATCCGAAACGTCGTAGAGGGACGAGACGAATCCTTCCAGCTGACCAGCATTGTTCCGGACAGCCGACTTGTAAATCAGTATATCCTGCATCGTTCCGCTGGCCGGCTTATACTGATACTCGTAAACAATATCCATGGTATCGAGTAATTCCTTGTCTTTCATCGATATCATATCTGCAACATCCGCACTGTGCGACTCAGTATGCGATTTCCCTATCAGCTCCTCGCGGCTCTTACCCAACAATCTTTCGAAGGCCCTGTTACAACTGACATAAACTCCTTCCGGATTTCGAAAATTGATCGGAAATGGCAACAGATCTATTATTTTGTAAGATAACTCAGGGTCTGTAATGATGCCCGATAAAAATGCATTCTCTTCGTATATCATAAAACTGTCAATATTACATTCCTCCACTCGGCATTTTTCACTTTTCACTTGAACTGACTAAATTACAAATATAAAATCATTATTTCAATTGACATTTCTCATATTATAATCCATAAAATGCAGATAATTTCAACACCTGTAATTTTCGTAATTCCTTGTTTTGAACGAATTTAAATTAGTGAAATTGCAATAAACTATTTTTTTCATTCGTTGGTTTTTCGGATATTTGAACAAAGTATTCCAATAATATAATAATTATTTTTTATTATTAGCTATAAATCTGATAATGATATTATTGTGCAAAATAGTTCAAATGTTGGAGGTAGTAATTTTGTGCTGTTATCACAGGATTACTGACCAAATTTCCAAGGCGTTCAACCCCGGTCTGATGAGCGATATAATGACACTAGCTACAGAAAACATTCAGCTTCAGGTGAGACTCGCAAATATCCAAACTTTTGGAACAGCAGAAATCGCTGAAATTCATAAAAATTAAAAGAGATCAAGGCGGAGCCTGAAATATTTAATCCAATACCATGAACAAAATCAAATCGATCGGAGATCTGAAGCAACTAAGAGAGAACTTGCAGACCAAAATCAAACTGCGCGAAAGCACCGGTCATCCTGAAAATATAGTCAGGATAAAAGTGGCCATGTCGACTTGCGGCATCGCTTCAGGCGCAAAAGAAATTATGAATTTCCTGATAGATGAATTGGAATCACATGCAATAGAGGCTGTGGTTTCCCCAACCGGTTGCATGGGCTACTGCTATGCCGAGCCAACCATCGAAGTAACAGTACCAGGGAAAGACCCTATCGTCTTTGGCGATGTGGATAAATTCAGGGCCATCCATATAATTGAAAAATACCTTATTCACAACGAACTGGTTGACGGAATCTTGCCAGTAAACTACCGGACAATAGACAATTAACACCATAAACCACCGATATGGCAGATTATAAAATACACCTCCTGGTATGCGGAGGAACCGGCTGCAGGGCATCTGACAGCGAACAGATCAGGGACAATCTGATCGCGGAGGTCGAAAAGCACGATCTGGATCAGGATGTTCAGGTCGTTATGACGGGATGCTTCGGCTTCTGCGGAAAAGGACCCATCGTGAAAGTCGAGCCAGACAACACTTTCTACGTCCAGGTAAAACCAGAAGATGCAGCGCTGATTGTTGAGGAACACCTCGTCAAAGGCAGGCAAGTCGAAAAACTTCTCTATAAAGACCCGAAAACGGAACTCCCAATCAGCGATTCCAAACACATGGA
>CAYHDA010000412.1:0-3508 GCA_964355145.1 uncultured Mariniphaga sp. | reverse complement strand
ACAGAGGTACACTGGGTTTTAAAGGGGTTACGGGGTACGAAGGGTTACGGGTTACAAATTACAGGTTACTAACGGTTTACCTGTAACTTGTAACCTTTTTTTCCTTGTAACCATTTTTTTTCTTGTAACCATTTTTCTGAACTCGTAACGCTTATTTCGAAACGACTTCCTTGGTTTGTCTGTTTACCGGAGCTACAGGGCATCCGTTGCAGGAACAGCCACAACCGTTGCAGCTATCTGATTTTTTGAATGATTTCAGTGCCTGGTTGCCTTTATAAATCATAATTATCAAAGCAACCAATACAACAACCGATGTTATAATTTCCTGCATAACTAAGTGACTTATTAAATAAAAAAAAGTGCTGTATGATAGGTTATAAATGACATAATCCACGAAAATACGGTTGTATAGAAAACTGTGAATAAAGCCCATTTCCAACTGCCCGATTCCCGTTTTATTGTAGCAATAACCGCGATACACGGGAAATAAAGCAGAACAAAGACCAGAAATGAAAGTGCAACAGCCTGATTGAATACTTTTTCACCTTTTTTTGGACCGGCAAAATAGACTTCAGCCTTTATCACTTCAGGCAATAGCGCCCCTGCTTCGTTATCCTCCTTCCCTGTTTCGTACAATATCCCCATTGTACTCACAACGATCTCTTTTGCCGGAATCCCTGCTACCAGGCATATTCCCATTCTCCAGTCGAAACCCAGTGGTCTGATTACGGGTTCAATAAAATGTCCGATTGACCCCAGATAAGAGTTTTCAATTTGTGACTGAGCGTGCCATTCAGTTGTAGCATTTGTGTTTCCGGGCAGTCCATCCTGACGGACAGCGCTTCGGGGAAAATACTCAAGCGCCCAAATAATAACCACGGCAACCAGAATTGTCCCGCCAATCTTTTTCACATATTGACTTGCCTTATCCCACATGTGCAATGTCGTATTTCGCAAAACAGGCATCCTGTATGGAGGAAGTTCCATCACAAAAGGAGTCTCCTTACGTTTGAAAAGGGTACGGTTTAATAATTTGGCCATCAATATAGCCATCAGTATCCCAAGCAGATATAATCCTGTAAGCACAACAGCCGGATAATCCTTAAAGAAGGCCGAGATCAATACAATGTAGACAGGCAGCCGTGCGGAGCACGACATAAACGGAATGATAAGCATTGTCAACAGCCGGTCGCCCCGATTCCGGATCGTGCGTGTAGCCATAATTGCAGGTACATTGCAACCAAAACCCATCACCATAGGGATAAATGAACGACCGTGCAATCCGATTTTATGCATCAGTTTGTCCATAATAAAAGCGGCACGAGCCATATATCCGGTATCTTCCATCAAGGAAGTAAAGAAGAAAAGGATCAAAATATTTGGAAGAAAAACGATGATACTGCCGAGTCCGTTGATGATCCCATCAGTCACCAAATCTTTTAGCATTCCGGCAGGCATTGAGATTTTTATCAGTTCAGAAATAAATGCAACACCTTCGCCAATCCATTTCATTGGGAAGGCGCCCAGCCTGAAGGTTGCAAAAAATGTCACGAACATAAAAAATAAAAATATAGGAAAGCCTAAAATCCGATGGGTAATCAGCTGGTCTATTTTTCCGGTAATGGCATACCGCCATTGTATGCCAGGCAGAAATGTTTCCTGAAGAGCGCCTGCTATAAAACCAAATTTAGCATCAGTAATTAAATGGGAACTGTCTTCATTAAGCCTCGATTTTAAACGAGCCATCTCAAATTGGGTAATTTCATTAATTCCTGAAAAATTGGAGGATGACCTAAGTGTTTCAAGTGCTTCCGGGTCGTTCTCCAATAGTCTTATTGTCAAATATCTGGATGACAATACAACGCTTATTGGTTTATCCCTTTTAATCTCTTTTCGAATTGCTTTGATCGATTTTTCAAGCTCTTCGCCATAATTGATATGAATATGCCTGACAACAGGATTACGGTCTTCGTAGACTTCAATAATTTCGTCAAACAAATTATCCAGGCCCTCTCCTCTACTTGCCGTGGTTGGAACAATCGGAATACCGAGCAGTTTGCCAAGCTTATCCGAATCGAGCTTTGCCCCTCCGGTTTTCAGGTCATCGTACATGTTCAAGGCAATCACGACTTTCATATCCATGTCGATTAATTGCGTTGTGAGGAACATATTTCGCTCCAGATTGGCGGAGTCAATCACATTCAATATGATGTCAGGCGTTTGTTCGATAATATAATTCCGGGTGAACCGTTCCTCTGGCGAGAAGGTTGTCAATGAATAAGTTCCTGGAAGATCGACAAGTTTAAAAGTATAGCCCTTACGTTTGAACGAAGCTATTTTGGCCTCTACAGTAACTCCGCTGTAATTTCCAACGTGCTCTTTCGAATTAGTGACACGATTAAAAAGGGTGGTTTTGCCACAGTTTGGATTCCCGGCCAGCGCTACATGAATAGTCTTTCCCTTTTCGCGTGCTGAAATTTTTAACACTTCCATATCGATGACACCATCGAAATTTGGTGCCACAAAATTTAATGCTTCTTCGATGGTGATCACCTCAATCAAATCAGCTTCGGCACGACGCAAAGAAACATTATACCCAAGCAGCTGATATTCAACAGGATCCCGCAAAGGTGCATTTTTCAATACTGTCACTTCTTTCCCGGTAACAAATCCCATTTCTGAGATCCGACGACGAAAAGAGCCGTGACCAAGCACTTTAGTGATCACAACACGCTTATTTTCTTCAACTTCCGAGAGACGCACCGCTATTCTTATTAAGAACAATTAAAAATAAGATGCAAATATAGGGCAATAAATATTTATTTATGGAGAATTCATCTTAATTTTTCATAAAAACGAAAACTTCAAAATAATAAGAGTGTATGGTTTTGGTTTCCAAAATCTGATTATCTTTGCACCGCTTTCATCAGAAGATAATTTGTTTTTTAATTGCCTGATGGAACACCTGTGTTATCTTCGTTCATGTTTGCGAAGCGCAGATTCATGGGTGTTTCATCAGAAGATAATTTGTTTTTTAATTGTCTGATGGAGCAAACAATAAGGACACATCACATTTATGAGTTTTGACTCGTTGGTGGTTCTTAACAAAACTGGCCCCGTAGCTTAATGGATAGAGCATCTGACTACGGATCAGAAGGTTGGGGGTTCGAGTCTCTCCGGGGTCACTTGACAATCAAGGAGTTGCAATGAAAATTGCGACTCCTTTTTTGTTGGAAGCCAAGTTCACTCCAAGTTTTTGGAGCAACCACTCATATTATTGGCAAAGGCAATCAAGGTATCCTTTACTCAACGATTTTTGATTTAGGCCAGCACAGGAAACAAGAAATTCGCTCCCTCGCTTTCAAAAATGATTTCAATGCCCTATCAATTTTTTGAGGAATTCGATGAAAGAAGACACAGAAATCAGAATGAATAAAATCAAATTTACACCTATTTCCCTGATGGCAAAGATGCTAATTTCTCCAAAATGAAGGAGAAAACAGCACCA
>CAYHDA010000411.1:0-3509 GCA_964355145.1 uncultured Mariniphaga sp. | reverse complement strand
TCGGCTGACGGACATAAAGCCCTGTTTACAAAACGGACATTGGTAAAGGTCGAATTGTAACTGGTAAATAACAATGCTCAACTTTTCGTAACCACACTGCTCAAATAATGGCAACCATAGTGCTCAATTAATTCTTTCCAGGGGCATGCCCCTGGAAAGAATTAATTGAACTTCGCCAGAAACTAATTCTGGTTATTATGAACTCATATTATAACAAGTTGATGATGTATTACGAAATCCATAGATTGAGCCGAGATTATACAATCAGTCAAATCAGTCGGGAATTAGTATTGAACCGGCGTACGGTAAGAAGTTATCTTGCCATGGACGAGAGTCAATATGAACAATTTATTAATAGCCAATGTGATAGAAAGAAGGATCTGCTGCCTTTTGAAGAATTTGTAAAAACCAAATTAGAAAAATATCAAGAGACTTCTGCTGCTCAAATGCACGATTGGTTGAAAGAGAACCATGATAATTTCCCCAAAACATCCTCAAAAACGATCTTCAACTTTGTCATGTGGGTGCGTCAAAAGTATAACCTACCCAAAATAAGCCCTGCAAGAGAATACATGATCGTTGAAGAACTACCCTATGGGAAACAAGCTCAGGTGGATTTTGGCGAATATAACTTGCGTGATGGAAATCATAAACGCATCAAAGTTTGGTTCTTTTTGATGATACTTTCCCGTTCACGGTTCAAATATGTCTGGTTCTCAGAGCATCCATTTACCAGCAATCTGGCAATTGGAGCACACGAAAAAGCCTTCAATTGTTTTGGCGGAATACCGGATGAAATCGTTTACGATCAGGATAAAGTGTTTATCGTGGATGAAAATCGGGGTGATTTAATTCTTACCGATGCTTTTAGGGCTTATACAAAAGAGCGGTCGTTCACCTTACATTTTTGTAGAAAGGCCGATCCTGAAAGTAAAGGAAAGGTCGAAAACGGAGTTAAATATGTAAAGCAAAACTTCTTATATAACCGGCCATTTATTAACATCGAAACCCTAAACGACGAGGCAATTGCCTGGCTTGGTCGTACCGCGAACATCATGCCCCACAATCGTACTATGAAACCACCATTCGATGAGTGGGTCATTGAAAGGCCATTCCTGAACCCTTACAATGAGATTGTCATCCAGCCTTCACAAACTAAGCCTTATACGGTGAGAAAAGATAACGCTATATCGTGGAAGGGCAATTTTTATGCCCTTCCTTTGGGTACCTATAAAGGTCGTGGATCCCAGGTTTGTATAAAGAAAGAAAACGACAAAATCGTTATATCCGATCTTGCAGATAAAGAACTATGTCGCCATACCATAGCGAGCGGTAAAGGACAGGTGGTAACCAATACCAATCTGCGCAGGGACAAAAGCGGGGCTATTGAAGAGATAATTGTGCAGGTCAGTGAGATGTTCGATGACCCTCAAATTGCCAGACAATATCTGGAAGCCATACATGGGGAAAAACCACGTTACATACGTGACCAGATTACACTAATCAGGCAAACCATCGAAAAGAATGAACAGCAAACCGTTAACGAAGCGCTTGCATATTGCTGTAGCAATAGTATTTATAGTGCCGTGGACTTTAAAGCTGTGGTGGAACAAAAGACCCGAAACAAGACAATTGTAATCGAACCGGTCATTGTACGGGTAAATCCGTTAACCGGCTCGTTGGCTACCAATGCTACCATCAAACCCGCCACAAGCAAAATAATTGATTACCAGATATTAATGCAAAATAAAAACTAAGATGGAGAAGAAACAATTAATCCAAAGTTACTGTCGACAATTTAAAATGGGAGGACTCGGTGCCAGCCTTGACCTGATGTTAATCGAGGCTGAATCGAACAGCATCAGCTATCTTGAATACACCCTTAATCTTTTTAAGGCAGAAGTCTTACACCGGGAGGCTAATGACGTTCAAAAGCGATTAAAATCCGCCAGACTTCCACATTTTCACGACTTAAACACCTTCGATTACTCTTTTGAAAATGGTCTTTCCAAAACAAGCTTAAATCAACTCAGGGAATTGGACTGGCTCGATCAGATCTATAACATTGTATTGATGGGGCCTTCCGGAATTGGAAAATCATTCCTGGCAGCTGGTCTTTGCGCCGATGCGGTACACAAAGGTTACAAGGCCTACTTCCGAACCATGGAAGAAATAATAAACATGTTAAAAATGAAAGACTACACAGCCACTGCTATGGCTGACTACAAGCGTTTAAACAAAGCGAATCTGATTGTTATTGATGACATTATGCTCTTCCCTGTAGAAAAGCTACAGGCTGTGGCACTATTTAATTTTATCAATCAGATTTATGAGCAAACATCATTTATCGTAACTACCAATAAAGCTCCAAGCGATTGGGCAATTATGCTAAATGACGAAGTATTGGCAACGGCACTTCTCGATCGACTTTTGTATCATAGCGAAGTCATAAACCTGACCGGAAAAAGCTATCGGTTGAAAAATAGAAAAACAATATTTGCGGCCGAAAATTAGGTTAACTTTAACAATGATAACTGAGCATCATGGTTGCCATTTTTTGAGCACTCAGTTTACGAAAAAGTGAGCAGTTGTAGTTACCGATTACATATAGTTTTTTATTTTCAAAACATTCTCATATAAATCGTTCCCTCTTTTTGTTTCTCAAACAGAACCTCGTATGTTTTCCCAAGAGATAAACCATAATAAACTTCTATACCATCGAATTTATTTATAACTACGAAAAATGCCGCAAAGAATTTCCTAGGGTAATCAGACGGGTACTAATTCCGATTATTGAAGAACTCAAAAAAAATGATAATTTTCCTTTTGGCTGGAGAAGGTTGGTCTACTGGGGGTGAAAATAAAAGTCAATGGGCAATAACCTCCTAAACCATTGCCAGTCTATAATTTGATCTTGCGCGGACCAATGCGCAAACACCCCAAGTCAATGGGCAAATGTCAAATTTCCAATTTTAAACGAATCCTGTCATGAATATTTCTTTAAATGATTACGGATGATTTTCTACTTATTGGAGGGGATTGCCCATTGGCTATCCAGATTCCGCACATCCATAACTGAAGCCCATCCGCTGAATCCAATTAAATCAATACAATTAAACTCTTATTATGCAAGAATAATTTTAGATTATACATCTGTTTATTAATACGATATAAAAATGAATACTGCCCGTACCCTTATTATGATGGCATTTCTAATCCTCCTGTGCAGCTGGGGTGATAAAGGACATAAGAAAATAAACGGATCAACACCCATCTCTTTCCTACAAGGCTTAACCACTTTAAAGGATGGGCATACAAACTGTCTGAGCATGGTTCAGATGCAGACAATCGTAAAAGAAGTGATCCCACCGAAGGGGTCAAGCATTACATTGATATTGATGCTTACAAGGATTTTATTGAAAACCACCATATTACCGAAGCTAAAGATGAGGCATTCAGTAAATATGGGAAGATCTTCGTCATGAAAAACGGCACTCTCCCCTGGATCA
>CAYHDA010000410.1:0-3519 GCA_964355145.1 uncultured Mariniphaga sp. | reverse complement strand
ATAACGCATACTCCTTTGGAAAACTTGCGCTAAGGCTCAACGACGAAAAATATTGTAATCGGGCGTATGAGGCGCTGATACTGGATATGTGGGGTACTTTCGTCTGCCACTATAAAGAACCGATAAATATAGCAAAAGACCATTTAATACGTGGCTATTACAGTGGTGTCGAAAATGGTTCATATCAGTGGGCCGGTTATTGTGCGATGATCAACCTGTTCATGTCGTTCTGGGGAACAAACACACTTCCCGAAGTCTCCGAAAAGATAGAAAAATTATTGCCCGGACTTGAAAAAGTAGACCCCAACATGGTGCAATATTATTATGCAATAAAGGCCACAGTCTTTAACTTACGTGAAAGCGTATCGGACAGGCTGGATTTTTCTGAACTGGTCTGGCCGAAGATACAGGAGGTGTACGAAGCCAGTACCGCTCAGGACGATATGCTTACCTTACTGGTTATTTCAACCTGTAAATTGTCGCTTGCAAATTTTTATTATGAATATAAAAGGGCGATTGATATTGCTGCTTGTGCAGAAAGGTTTGCCAGCGGCGTGCCGGGCGTATTTATTAACCCTGTATTTCATTTCCACATGTCGCTTGCATATTCCTCTGCCTATGAATATGTTCCGAAAGAGAAACAGGTGCTGTTCCTTGAAATAATAAAATCGGAAATAGCCACATTTAAGCACCGGGCACACCATTCTCCCACCACTTATATGCATCAATCTCTCCTTATGGAGGCGGAGCTTGCCCGAATAACGGGAGATACAGAGAGGGCATCCGATCTTTATGATAAAGCGATATCGTCTGCGCATGAGAGCGGATTTGTCCAGAATGAGGCATTAGCAAATGAAATGGCGGCAAGATTTTGGCTGTCAAGAGCTAAGGGTAATATCGCCTGGGTCTACCTGAATGCCGCAATGTGTTGCTACTATTATTGGGGCGCAAAAAACAAGATTGAAGACATTGAGAACAGGTATGCCGATTTATTCAGGAGCAACAAGACGTATCAATCTATTTATGCAAAAGAGTCCGTTGCTACACCGGTGATTGTTGATATGGAGAGTTCCGACGCGCTTGATCTGTCTTCAGTGCTTGAGGCGTCACAGGCACTATCAAGGGAAATCGATCTTAAAAAACTTCTGGAACGTATCATTAAGATAATCCTTGAGAGTGCAGGGGCGGAGAGAGGTTTCCTCATATTAAAATCAAATGATCAGTTATATCTTGAAGCGGCTGCCGACATAAATTCTGAGGACATTCAGGTATTGGATTCTGCACCCTTACATGAAAGTTATGATTTGGCTGTCTCCGTAGTTCACTATGCCGTGCACACCAAGGAAAACGTTGTCCTTCATAATGCAGCCAATGAGGGGTTATTTGTTAATGATAATTACATTTTGGAGAACAAACCGAAGTCTATCCTTTGCATGCCGATACAGCATAAGGACGCAATTACCGTTGTTTTATATCTGGAAAACAATCTTACCTATTCTGCATTTACGAGGGACAGGATCGAAGTGCTTCACTCTCTGCTGGTACAGGCCTCAATCTCCATTGACAACGCCAAACTTTACATTGAGCTAAAAGAGGAGATTAAACAGAGACAGCTCCATTTGCAAGACATAAAGCACACGCAGGAACAGCTCAGAAAATTATCTTCGGCTGTAGAGCAAAGCCCGAATGTCGTGATGATTACTAACACAAAGGGCGATCTTGAATATGTAAATCCAAAGTTTACCAGCCTCACAGGCTATGCCCTGCATGAGGTAATGGGTAAAAATCCGCGTATACTGAAATCAGGAGAACATTCGATAAAGGAATACCAGCATTTGTGGAACACCATTACTTCTGGAAACGAATGGCGGGGTGAACTTCATAACAGAAAAAAGAATGGTGAGCTATGGTGGGAACAGGCAGCTATCTCCCCCATTAGAAACAGCGAAGGGATAATAACTCATTTCCTTGCCGTGACACAGGACATAACGGAGCGCAAACAATCCGAAAAACAGCTTATGCACATGGCCAATCATGACCCGCTTACCAATCTCTATAACCGCAGACGGTTCCTCGATGAACTGGAACGCTGGATCGCATACGCTCAGAGGCGCGGCACTTGTGGGGCTCTTTTATTTCTTGATCTGGATAATTTTAAATATGTAAATGACGCCTTTGGTCACCAGGCTGGCGACACGATATTAATAAATTTTTCCTGTCTGCTCAAGGAACGTATGCGTGAGACGGACGTTCTTGCAAGGCTTGGAGGCGACGAATTTGCCGTTATTTTACCAAACACGGATTTACCGCAGGCTGAGTTAATTTCTTTGGATATCATTAAGATGGTGCGCGCAAACGCCTTATCGAATGAAACCAAGAAGAGGCTGGATATTACGGTAAGTATCGGAGTCGTAATGTTCCCTGAACACTCCCAGGAAGCGGACACGTTAATTGCGTATGCAGACCTGGCCATGTACAAGGCAAAAGAGGAAGGACGAAACCGCGTATACGTATTTAAACCCGAATTAATTTTAGCGCTGGAGTCGCAACTAGGCTGGAAAAACAAAATGCAGTGCGCCTTTGACGACGAACGGTTTGTTTTACACGTACAACCAATCATGGATATCAGCAACAACAAGATTACCGGCTACGAGGCGCTACTGCGTATGATAGCAGAAGATGGGCGGCTTATATATCCTGCAGAATTCCTCGGTGTTGCAGAAGATTTTGGACTTATAAGGGATATTGACAGGTGGGTGGTTTCCAAAGCCATACGGCTGTTGAAAAAGTATCAGGATGCCGGACAAGATATTTGCTTGGAAGTGAATCTCTCCGGGAAATCATTTTCAGATCAGGAATTATTATCGCTTATAAAGAATGTACTCAGCGAAACTGCCGTTAATCCGGGGAAATTGATATTCGAAATTACAGAAACCGCCGTTATAGAAAAGATGGATGCAGCCCAAAACTTTCTCTCTACTCTCAGGGCAATCGGTTGCCGTTTTGCGCTTGACGACTTCGGCAATGGCTTCTCTTCATTCAGCTATCTTAAGCATTTGCCGGTTGACTACCTGAAAATAGATGGTAGTTTTATCAAGTCCCTGCCAAACAATACCGTAGACCAGCATCTGGTAAAGGCTATGGTTGAAGTGGCAAGAGGACTCGGTAAACAAACGATTGCAGAGTTTGTCGGATGTCAGAGAACGGTTGATTTATTAAGAGAATTGGGTGTTAATTACGCACAGGGTTACTATATAGGAATGCCGGTTCTACCGGAATTAGTGTGCTAAAAGAATCAGGATAAATTAATATACCCGTATGAAAGATACAAAATTATATGACGAGCTATTAGGATTGAAGCAACCGTGGTATGTAGCGGGAGTAAGGTTAGATGTCATCAAGCAGGAGATAGAGGTAGAAGTCCGTAGTAATGAAACAACGTGGGCATGTCCAGAATGCATTTATCCCTATTATGGCACAACTTGGTTGGAGAAGTAGTTATGTCCCACGCATACAACA
>CAYHDA010000409.1:0-3521 GCA_964355145.1 uncultured Mariniphaga sp. | reverse complement strand
TTTCTCCTGTATATTTTCCATGATATTGTAGAACTGATCTACGATTTTATCATCCGGAACAACAGTATAATAGGAGCTTACAAAAGAGTCGAAAAGTAAATTTTTGATGCCGCTTGTTTTTCCTTCATAGCCAAAGAAAATACCTGCATCATAAAGACTCTTCCAATAATAAACAAAATTGTAAAGGAGCTTTTTGTTTTTGATGGAGATAGGTTTGCAAAAGTTGGAACAAATTAATGGGTTCTCAAATCTCTTGATTGTGGCATCAGTTATGAAAGCAATCCGACCCGTTGACTGCACAGGGCTGCCACCAGAGATTTCAATAATTAAATCGTGCGAATTAAGAATTTTAGAAGAGTTCTTTTCGAGAATATATCTAACCGGCGGTTTTAATTCGGCAAGTCCATTTAAACCATTGATGTCAGCTCCTCGAATACAGGTTACTTTCTTCGTAAAATTACCTTCCAGTTCTTCTTTTCCCCAATCTCCGCTTTTGTCAGCCTCTATCCAATCGGCCATTTTAGCAACTTCCCATCCCTCCGGTATTTCCCTTTTTAACTCCTTATTCCAAACCATTTTACCACCGCTCGATTTATAAGGTTTCCCGTTAAAATCCAGAAAATCAAACTGCACAAACCAATAATCGTAAAGCGTTTTTGCCATCGCTTCCAATTCGGCATTGATGCGGTTGTTGATCTCGATTTTGGAATCTAAGGTAGAAAGAATGGAAGCGATTTGCTTTTGCTTCTCTAAAGAATCGGGTAATCTTATTTCGAACTCCTTAATGTCATTTGAATTTAAATTATTCCGAATTCCCGAAGATAATCTCCTTAATTGGCTGTATTGAGTTTTTAGAAAATAGTAAACATATCGATAATTTGCCTTCTGTTCGTCAATAACAATGTTACAACATGCCTGATTTGTTGTCATTTCACTTTTAAGGATTGAAACATTTCCTCTAGTTTTGCCTTCTCCATACATTGCAATTGAAAGTGTATTGATCGGATATTTCTTTAGTGATGTTCCTTTAAGAGCAAGTTCAGTAACTTTTTCAGTTGTTTCATATATTTCAAAGGAACCTAATTGCTCTGTTTTAAGCCAAGGAATTGTTCCATTTTCCCAATATTCATTGTTCTGTCTTGATGGCGTAACACCACTGCTGATGATTTTTGAAATATCTTTGAGTCGGCAATTTTTACTCATACTTCACCCCCTCCAACTGCTTTTTTATTCCAAGTTTTAGCCCGTTGCACGGTTGACTGCCCAATTGTGTCCGCACTGCGTACACAATTTGATTATGCCTGTTCATCACTCATCCTCCTTAGTTCTTCGTTCTGAATTTCCTTTTTCAATTCATCGAGCAGTTGGCTTTCTGAAGGCAGGTAGAGCTGGTATTGACTTGCCATAATAGACTGATTGTCAATAGGCAAAGAAAGTTTAACCATTTCGTTGTTTTTACGGGCGCACAGTAGAATACCAATGGTAGGATTTTCTTCGGGGAGCTTTTCGTGACGGTCGTAATGGTTTACATACATCTGCAATTGCCCCAGGTCTTTATGGGTGATTTTCTTTGTTTTGATATCGATTACCACAAAACACCGCAACAGGCGATTGTAGAAAATCAGATCGGCGAAATATTCATCATCTTCAATTAGAAAGCGTTTTTGCCGCGCCACAAAACAGTATCCATTTCCCAACTCAAGCATAAAATGCTGTAAATGTTCGATTAAGGCCGACTCCAGATCCTTTTCGTAATAATGTGGTTTACGTTCAAGTCCCAAGAATTCCAATATCATCGGGTCTTTCACAATCTCGTGTGGAAGTTCGGGTAATCTTTCACTACGTGCAATTGCCATCACCGATTCCTTGTCGTTACTTAACAACAACCGCTCAAACAAACCCGAACTGATCTGCCTTTCCATTTCGCGGCCGGTCCAGCTATTCTTCACGGCTTCAAGTTCGTAATATTCTCTTTTACTGTTATCTTCAATGTAAACGAGCATCCTATATTGCGACCAGTTCAATTGCGAACGCAGTGCGTTCGCAATTGGGAAAGTGCGGTAAAATTTACGGCTTTGCTCCAATATCCGAACGGAAAACCCGCTACCAAACTCCGGTTCAAGTTCTTTAGCCAGATTCCGGATTAAATAGGTGCCATAATCGGCCCGTTCTTTTCCAAGTTGTTCTTCATTAAAAATACGTTCTCCCACTTTCCAGTACATCTGTACCCGATAGAACTCCACACTGCGAACAGCCTGTGTACGGGCTTGCCCAATGATGGTTTTGATATCCTGAACAAATGAACCCGGAATAATCTGGCTATTTTTATTCATACTTCAATCCTCCCAACTGCTTTTTAATTTCTTCTTCCAGTGTGTGGGACTCGGCAAATAGTGAAACCATGTTCTTTTGGTAGTTATTCATTTTAGCTGTAAATTCTTCAGGAGTAATGTCGGTATATTCAATCTTTACATCGAAATATTGACCGGCGCTGAAGGAATAGCTTTTCTCTTTGATTTGTTCGTACGAAACCACTACTGTAAAATCTTCGACGGCTTTGTGTTCATTAAAAGTATTGATAATCAATTGCTCCTCGTAATGCGAAAGCAGGGTTTTCTGATTCTTTCCCTCTTTTACTTTAGTTCCTAATTTTGAAGCATCCATCAATACAATGTCGCCTTTGGTATTAGCTTTATCCAAAAACAAAATGGAAACATTGGTGCCTGTGGTAGCAAAAATATTACTTGGCATAGATACCACGCCCCGAAGCATTTTTTCTTCCACTAACTTTTCCCGGATTTTCCTTTCAATACCACTTTGAGCAGTAATAAATCCGGTGGGCACTACAATCGCAGCCTTACCTTTTGCAGATAGTGAGAACATGATGTGCTGGATAAAGAGCAAATAAATTGCCATCTTGTCTTTATCTGTTTTGGGTACATTTGGTATGCCTGCAAAAAAACGATCTTTATTCTTTTTGTTATCGAGATCGGCTACATAATCGCTAAAATCAAGTTTAAACGGAGGATTGGAGACGATGTAATCAAAAGTCATCAGCTTATCACCTACTTTGTGGTATGGTAAAAGGATTGTATTGCCTTGTATAATATTTTGGATGGAGTGCACCAGGTTATTCAAAATCAGGTTCAGTCGCAGCATACTGCTGCTCTTCTGCGAAATATCCTGGGAATATATGGTACAGCGATCTTCGCCTATGGCATGAGCTAAATTCATCAGCAAAGTACCCGAGCCAGCCGCTGGATCGCAACAGGTCACATTGCTCACGGGTTGATCAACCAAAATAGAAGCCATTATTTTTGAAACGGCATGAGGCGTATAATATTCTGCATATTTACCGCCACCGTCTTTGTTGTAGTCTTTAATCAGGTATTCAAAAATGGTAGAGAAAAAATCAAACTTTTGATCAAATATCTTCTCAAAACTAAAATTTATTAATTGGTTAATGAGTGCTCGGCAGAAGTTGTCCCGTTGAGAACTATCGGTAATGTAATTACTTAACT
>CAYHDA010000408.1:0-3528 GCA_964355145.1 uncultured Mariniphaga sp. | reverse complement strand
GATGGTAGACCTTATGTGTCTGCTGATCACGTTCTTCATGCTTACGACTGCTTTTAGCAAACCGAAGGTGATGGAAATCGTTTTACCTGAGAAGATCAAGAAAGACGAAAAAGTTGAACCACCTAAGATTGCCGATAGTCGGACGCTTAACATTGTTTTGGGTCCCAACGACAAAGTTTATTGGTATCCTGGTAAGGCTGATGCTGCGGCACCGGTACCCTTGCAGGAAACGAATTTTAGTGCTACGGGAATCAGACAAGTTTTACTGGATAGGAACAGGGCTCTTTTTAATAAAATTGAACAGTTTCAGCAAGATGTCATTACCGGTAAGTTAAATATCAAACAGGATTCTTTGAAATCAGCGATTCGTCTGCTTAAAAAGAATGATGACACAGGTCCAATTGTACTGATCAAATTTTACAGTAAAGCAAAATATAAAAATTTTGTCGATATCATTGATGAGATGTCTATTGTAGGAATTGCCCGGTATATTGTAACCGATATCAACTGGATTGAGAATAACATGGTGGAACGTGCGCTTGGAGTTCCGTTAACTGCTCCCCCTACAGCTACTAAATAAAGATCGACACGTATGGTACAAGATAATAGAAAGTACACTCCAACTTTCGATGACATAGTCTTCGAAAACAGAAATAAGGAATATGGTGCGTATCAATTAAGGAAAAAGTACAACCGTGTTGTTCTGATCTCTACAATGATTGGCATTTTTGTCCTTACTACAGCAATTGTCATCCCTTATATACAAGCCAGCCGCGAGGCTCGCCATAAGGCAAGGGATGCCAATGAAGTTATTGCTGAGATGGCCAACGACCTTCAAAAGGAAGAACCGCCACCACCACCACCACCGCCACCACCGCCACCGCCAGCAGAGCAGCAGACAGTGGTTAAATATGTTGCCCCTGTTGTTGTTGATTCTGTTAAAGTTAAAGATCAATTAGTGATCTCTGAAGAGCAGGTTGCAACGACTGTTAACAAAGAAGTCGTGGAAGTCGTGGAACAAAAACGCGAAGAAGTAGTGGAAGAAAAAGAACAACAGGTCTTTGTTGTGGTAGAAGAGATGCCGGAATTTCCCGGCGGAGAACTGGCCCTTCGTACATTCCTTGGCAAGGCTGTGGTTTATCCACGGGTGGCTCAGGAAAATGGAATTCAGGGAAAGGTCTTTGTTACTTTCGTGGTTAACAAAGACGGCTCCGTCTCCAATGCTAAAATTACCCGGGGAGTCGATCCTTCTTTAGATGCTGAGGCATTGAGAGTCGTTTCAACATTACCTAAGTGGAAACCCGGTAAACAACGCGGATTTCCTGTAAGGGTTTCTTTTACTGTTCCAATTAGCTTTAAACTGCAATAATCAAGTACAGACAGATTTTTTTCTGAACTTTATATTCAAATAAAAAGGGCCGTTCACCGTGATGTGAATGGCCTTTTTTTTTGCTCCATAAGGTTTGTTTTGGTAATATTTTGGAACCAAATATTAATCTGAGATCTCATGAAAAAGTTGAGGGAAACAAATTTCTAAGCTGTATTTTAAAGAATTATCTTATTGATATGAAGATAGAGTTTAATAATTTGTATACCCATTTTATTCTCACTAAATCAATCAGAATAGCTTGTTCTAATTGGTGATTTTTTTGAACGCAGCATTGATCCCCTCAGGATGCTCCAACCCGAAAGTATAAGTGGAAGGATTGGTTTTTGAATCACTCAGTAATGAAAATGAAACCGGAATGCCCTTGTTGAAAAGTTCAATAATTTTTCTTGAATCGACATCCTGGATAAATATTCGGTCAGTTGCATTTCTGGCTGTAATCTGATAAGAATCAATCCCATTTGATTTAATCGTGATTTTGTATGAGTTTTCATCGCCTTTTTTTACAATCTTTTTACCGTATTCGTACAGTTTGATACTAAAAGATACTTTGTCAATCACAAATTTCACCTTCAGCTCATCATTATCCATACTGTTGTTGCTGTACTTGCCCCAGACAGCATATTTATTAGTGATATACAACGAATTTTTATTGTCTCCCAGATCAGCAGCATAAGAAGCGATCTTCCACATACCCAATTCATCCGGCTGAATTGATTTTACACCAGTGGTATCGCTGGTTTCGGACTTAATGGTTTCAATACCTTTCAGTGCTGGTTTTACTTGTTTTTGAGGGTTGCGACCGCAAGAGACCGCGACAAGGGAAAGAATTAGCAGAAACAATAATCGTGTCATGGGAACGGAATATTGGCAGTTAATAGATTGGTAAATATAACGTAAGCCAATCATATTAAAAAGGACAAATGGGGAAAAAAATTAATGCTGAGGAAATAAAACGTTTATCTAAAATTCAACAAAACCCTAAACCGGAAGAAATTATCAAGGCCGGAATTTAGATCTTTTGCTGCATTTGTTTGAAATAATATTGAGCCAAGGAAACATTAATAATAGTTCGTTCAAAACTTGGTTATATATCTGATATACAGTTAAATAACTCAATATTTATTAGGTTAAAACCATAGAGATTTGTATCTTTAAAGTGTTAATTACCAATTAATTACTTTAATTGTCGCCATCCCCGCGATTTATGATTTGTACTCCAAAATTATTTTCGAAGCTATAGTTGTTTCAATTAGAATTTGGGTTTTATGGATGCCAAGCAATTTTCAGGACTTGAAAACTCCCAGGCAAGAAGCGGAAATAATCTGCACTTTTATTTCTATACAGCATTGGCAACGGTAAATATTGCCAAGTTAATGCAACTAAACAATCCAGATACACGTGAAAACTCATTTTTCATATCAATCTATAAGATACAGTTTCACAGCGCCTTACTATCGTTAAGGTTTTTCCGCTTGTTCGCCATTAACCCGAACTCAATCAAAAATCATCAGCATGTCAAGGAACTATTGAATTTCGGCACTTTAGCCGCTTAAATATAACTACTTTTTGAACGAACTATTGAAAAAGGATGATGCTTCTAAAGCATTAATCAGCAATAGACAATGACGAATTACCTTTTTTTGTCCCCGATTTTGCAGTTAACAAGGATTTAATATGTTATTTTTACAAGAATTAGGTTCAAAATGGCATTAGCATTGTAGTTGAGTGAGATATGATAACCTTGATTTTCAAATCGTCACCTGACAGGAAAATTTAATTTAGGCATTGTAACTCAATTCGGTCGTTAAATAAATTTATTTGCAAATGAAGCAGAAGTCAAAATATACCGGTTCATTTACAGCCGGAGCATTATTGCATCACGAATTTGTTGTGATTGAACCTTTCATGCAGGACGAAAACCTGAATGATTTGCTCGCTCTTGAAATTAAACAGAATAACTACCTGGCCATTAAGACTGAAGCAGCCAGGAAAAGAATTGTCAGGGAGATGAAGATCAGAATACAATATGCCCCTTCTTCCTTTTGGCCTTTTTATTACAACCTACCGGTATCAGAACAAAGACTTGCTCTTTTTTATTTGTGCCTGAAGTCTTATTTGCTGATTTTTGATTTTCATTT
>CAYHDA010000407.1:0-3546 GCA_964355145.1 uncultured Mariniphaga sp. | reverse complement strand
AGGGGTATTGCGAAATTAACTGTAGTCAATTCGCCGGAAACAGAATAATACGCCAAAGCCAGAAATAAAAGAAGAAAAGTATTTATCAAGGTGATAATATGTGATCTGTACCAAAGTGCCAGTACCAACACCAGAAAACTCTGGCAGATCAGCAATAAAAAGGAGTCCGGCAAATGGTATATTCCATTAATAGTGACACTTATGGCAAAAAATCCAAACAAGGCAAACAGCGCAGGTGCGTATTTCCATGGGGAATAAAGCTTGAGTAATATAGAATAAACAATGCTGTACACTGAAATCGTGGTGAAAAACGAGATGTATGCCTTTGGAAAATGCGAAAATACAAGCACCATCATCAATAATGAATAGGCCATTCCTGAAAGCAGAATGGTGGTAAGAATTGCATGATCAGCATAGATCTGATTTGGTTTTCTAAATGCCACGAAAGAATAGATGGCAGTTGTAATTGAAAAATATGCGAATGCAAAATGAAAAGTTAAATCATCGGGAGTTTTAATCAGCGACGTTTGATTTTTTATCAACCAGATCAAATAAGTGAGATAGGTGACGCAAAGAATAAAAAGCATGGTTTTCCACCAATTGTATTTCCAGAACGAATAGATCACCAAACCTGTATTGATAATTGAAATCAGGAAGAAAACCTGCGTCTGAGAACTGACATAAGCAGTAATCATCCCCAGTGTAAACGCTAATCCGGCCAAAACGGGCGATTGTTTTTTAACTGCAAAATACAGCTGAATTCCAATCAAAATCAGCAAAGGAATTGTTGCAGAAACCTGATTTGCAATGAGTGGATTATCTGTAAAATAATGCAGCCGCAACAGAACATAATACAGAATTATGAATCCAAAAAGGTTAAATACAGAAGAGAGATAGGTGAAACTTTTTCGGAAATAATATGACATTACAAAAACTCCAGCCACACTTACCGCGCCCATCACCATAGAAATCAATGGCTTGCCTGCATCGTTAAAATACTGCCATAGAAAGACAATTGCAAAAAACAGTACGATACTTCCCAGCCAGGCCAGGCCATATTCGCCCAGCTTGGTTTCAAACAACGAGCTTATTGAAATATTGACATCCGAAAATTCGGGTTCCTCCTCTTCAGCGACTTCATCACCTGGTAATTCGCGGTATCCCAATTGTCCTTTACCTGTTTCAAGGAGCTTCATCCGCTCTTCAAGAGCATCCAAACGGCTTAGGATACTCTTGATATCGTTATTCATGTGAGCATCTGAATTCATTTGCAACTCCTCCTAAATATCATGATCTTCGTCAATTTTTTTCCAGGGTGGCAACAGCCATAACAGAAAAGATAAGATAAGAAAAGGTACAATTAGCCATACCGCAGCCATTATGTACCCTTCGGCACCGATCATGCCGACTTTATAGGTGGTGTATCCGTAAAAACTCTTGGAAAACAGTTGACCGCCGATGACGACATTCCACCTCATAAAGAATATCCCGACCAGAATCAAAACCGATAAAACGAGATAAATCATTTTTCTGATTTTCTCATTTGGTTTATAAAACTGAAATGTTCCCAAAGTAAGAAGGGGTAAAATTGTACCAAAGAATCCCTGAACTATAAACAGCGTAAAGAACAGCTGTCCAAACACCAGTTTATGCAATGCTTCAAATGATTCTTCAGCCACATAAATCCGGTGAATCTGATCCAGACCTTCGAGTGCAAAATCGATAATCAGTATATAAAACAAGTATTTGGCTATCGTATCCAGACAAGGCATATCGATTTTTTGTTTGCGGATTTTGGATAACAGAATATAGATCAGCATTACTAAAGCGATTCCGGAAACCATGGCAGAGAACAGAAAAATCACCGGCATCAAAACCGTGGACCACCAGGGATTTGCCTTTATCGAGCCAAATATAAAACCTACATAACCATGAAGCAGAAATGCAGAGGGAATACCAATCACAGTAACAATATAACCGATACGGTTATCCAGGGCTACCGATTTTGGAGAAACATCAGTTGTCCAGAGAGAAAGCAGCTTATATAAAAACCGTTTAAATCCTGTCGATTCGTTGGCCCAGATCACCATGTCACGGCGATAATCAAACCATATCTCCAGAAACAATACCACCATCAGGTACCACAAATAAACAAAGCCAAATATAGCCATTGCCGAACTCGAATGGGGAGTTATCATTATTTCGTAAGCTCTCAGTGGCTTACCCAAGTGACTGACTAAAGGCATTGTAGCAACCAGCATAAAAGAAAATGCGGTAAGTAATGCAATACCGTAAGTTGGTTTAAGGATACGGATTTTGAATATCCGTTCCAGTGAAGCAAGAATAAATGCCCCGGCGACCAATCCCGTAATATATGGATACAAAACGATAAGGATGCTCCAGTTAAGTTCAATCTCGTTGGGATAAACATATCCGTCAACTTTCGAAAGAACGTCGTATAGATTTTGAAGATTATGTTCCATTTTTATCTTACCTCCGAGCTTAATGCGTTATAAAATAATTTCGAACCAGTATTTAAATTTGGTTTAATAACCGTGCAGGTATGATTTTTCAGGAAGTAATTAATTTTGCTTCCCGGATCATTTAAATCACCAAAAATCCTTGCTTCTGTTGGACACATTTCAAAACATGCAGGTTGCAACCCTTTTTTCAGCCGATGAAAGCATAGCGTGCATTTATCAACAGTTCCCTTTTTGGGATGAATATACCGGCAACCATAAGGACATGCCTGTACGCAATACCTGCATCCAATGCAATAATTCTCATCAACAAGGACAATACCCTCCTCAGTTTCAAATGTTGCGCCAACCGGACAAACCTGTGTACATGGCGACTTTGCGCAATGGTTACACATTTTGGGAACAAAAAACGATTTGAATATCTCGTTGTCTGGGACAGCTTGCTTAAATCCATCAATCCCGCCATTGGGAGATTCTACAAGTATCGAACCATCGTTTTTGATGGTGTACTGTTCAACCCATGAACGGAAATAAAAAGGTGCTTTGGGGACATTGTTTTCCTCTTTACAGGCATTGGCACATTTTCCGCATCCGATGCATTTATCAATATCAATTCCAATACCGTACCATTTACCTTTGGCTCCGGGTGATTCAGCAGCAAATAACAATCCGTCATAAGGTGCCAGGAGAGCCGATGAAACGGCAATTCCGCCAACAATGACTGTACCGGCCTTGAAGAAATCTCTTCTGGATACTGTAGAATTATCTTGTTTCATGGTTGATGTGGATTATGACAGTCAATACACTTGAAAGGCTCCTTGGTTTCCGGATCTCCCGGATTATGTTTCATCGCATCTATCTGATGAATCATCGTATTATTTATAGTATCAAAAAGTATCTTTATGCGGGCAGCATTTATCTGGTGACAAATAGCGCAATCTTTTCGTTCAGAAGGCTTAAAAAGTTTCAGAGAATCAGGCAATTCTCCATCTTTAAATTTATTCGCATGAAGGGCATGTTTTAAACCAGGTCCATGACAGACTTCGCACTTCAATTGTTTATGAAA
>CAYHDA010000406.1:0-3564 GCA_964355145.1 uncultured Mariniphaga sp. | reverse complement strand
TGATCTTAATAAAATGACAAAAAATTCTGCACTGCATATAATGAATATTCAAAAATATTTTTCGTTCGTCCTGTTTTTTCTCTTCTGTTCGATTAATCTGGTACGTGCTGCCAGTCAGGGAGAAGCGTATAAGCCAAAACCAAAAATACCCCGTGAGTATAAATTGGAATTATTGAGTGAGAAATTTTTAAAAATGGGCAATTCTGATCCGGCGATATTGTTGTATTCGCCATCAGGAAAAATCTCTGTTGTCGTTCCTGAAATCGCAAAAAAAAATAGTGATGGGGCAATAGTTAAGAAAAATGGTTTTGTAGAGAGAGGCTCCGTAGGATTGGACGAAATTGGCGCATACAGGAATCTTGCCTGTAACCCATACGACTGGCAGGAAAAGGATGTGAGTTATTATCCGCATGCCTCTTCCAACAGTGAATGCAGGTCGGATCCAATGTTTGCGGCCAGGAATGCAATTAACGGATTAACAAAAAACGATAAACATGGCAGCTGGGAAGATCGATCGTGGGGTCCCGAGAAAATCAAAGATCCCTGGCTGGAAATTGACTTTGGCCGCCTGGTGGAAGTTGACAAAGTGATCATCTTTATACGTGCAGATTTTCCGCATGATGGATACTGGCAAACCGGTAGGCTTGAATTTAGTGATGGCTCGGTTGAAAACATCAGCTTTCAGAAAATTGCAGCCCCGCAAACTTTTACATTCAGCAAACGAAAAATAACCAAGATAAGGTTAACTGATCTTGTTCAGCCGGAACCACTCATGTGGTGCGCAATTTCGGAGATTCAGGTTTTCGGAAAAGAGGTATTGCCTATGATCCTGCGCCGTACATTGAAAGAGACACTCGAAGGGATAAAGTGGGATGAAAAAATGGCCTTTGATGAAAAAATGAACTGGATCTTGCTGGTAAAACATTTTCCCCTTGAGTCGGATTGGCTGAAACAGGATTTGAAAATGAATCTGATAAGTTTTGTTCAGGCACCTGACCGGGATGTGGTGTATCAAAAGATGAAGGATAATATCTTAAACGGAGTTAACGGTAAGGAAATCGCCGAAAAACTCAAGGGAAAAACAGGAACTCCGTTAAGCCTCTATCTTGAAGCATGTGCAATCAGGCGTCGATTGTTTCTGGTTCCTTTGGAGCAAAAATTTGATACCATCGTCTTTGTGAAACGTTATCCTATGCGTCCCTCATTTTATGGTTATACCGAAGGGCTCTCAGATGGCCGTGGTGAAGTGAATTTCATACCCGGATCGGCTCTTTGCTTCTCTGTTATCAAAGGCGGGATAGCCGGAACTACTACCCTTTTGGAAGACCCGAATGGGGCGATACGCGATCCCGATGTCTCCTACGATGGCAAAAGAATTCTGTTTGCATGGAAAAAATCGCTTAACGAAGACGATTATCACCTGTATGAAATGGAATTTAAAACAAGGAAAATCAAACAACTTACATTTGGCGACAGGCATGCCGATTTCGAGGGGAAGTATCTGCCTAATGGCGACATCATTTTTAATTCTACAAGATGCGAACAGGCGGTCGACTGCTTTAACACGGATGTAAGTAACCTCTATCTGATCAGGCAGGACGGAAGTTATTTGCGCCGGATTGGATTTGATCAGGTTCAGACAACTTCTCCATCAGTAATGGAAAATGGGAAAATAATTTATACCCGATGGGATTATAACGATCGTGGTCAAACATTCCCTCAACCGCTCTTTGAGATGAATATGGACGGAACCGGCCAGACCGAATTTTATGGAAACAATTCCTGGTATCCGACAGTAATTGTCCATGCAAGGCAAATCCCGGGAACGGATAAGGTGATGGCTACTTTATGCGGGCACCATTCACCGCAAAGGGGTCAGCTTGCGATTATCGATAACACAAAAGGCAGGCAGGAGGCCGATGGAATCCAATTAATTGCACCGGTAAGAGCCGAAAAACCTCAGAAAATTGATGCCTACGGACAAACAGGATCTTTGTTTAAATTTCCTTATCCGATTTCAGAAGACTATTTTTTGGTGACTTATAAACAAGCCGATGAAGCGACGAATAAGGATAAGAGCCCATTTTTTCTCTATGCAATGGATAAAGACGCCAACCGCGAAATTATTGCGTGGGATGTTGTGCTCGATTGCAAACAAGGGGTGCCTTTGAAGGCAAGAAAAGCAGGCCATATCACTCCTGCCAGAGTCGATTACACGAAGAAAACAGGCACTTATTTCGTTCAGGATGTCTATACCGGTGCCGGTTCAAAAGGAATTAAAAGAGGATCGATCGAAAAGATCAGGGTAGTAGCTCTCGATTTCCGGGCAGCTCCTGTTGGTGCAAATGGGGCTAACGCCGATTTTGAAGGTATCCCGACCGCAAATTCCGCCTGTACCCCCATTGCGCTGGGTCAGGGGGCCTGGGATATCAAGAAAATATTGGGCGAAACTCCGGTGCAGGAGGATGGTTCTGCATTGTTTGAGGTTCCTGCGCGTACACCGGTTTATTTCCAGCTAATCGATACTGCCGGTTATGTGGCACAGACAATGCGCAGCTGGTCAACGCTGCAGCCTGGCGAATCGTTTTCCTGCATCGGATGTCATGAAGATAAAAATGAACCTGTCCCAACCCTGAAAAAAAAGGCCATAGCATTGGGAAAAGGGGTTCAAAAATTGCAACCGTTTTACGATGTAACCCAGGGATTCAGTTTTCGCAGGGAGATTCAGCCAATTTTAAACAAACACTGCATCAGTTGTCATAACGACCGGAGCATTAAGATATTAGATGATGGCAAATTGTCGGTAGCGGATTTGAGCCCGGCCAAAAATCCGGATGCTGCCACCGGAGCAAACCGGGCTTTCAGTTTATTGGATAATCCCGTTGAGGATAAATCATCCGGAAGGAAATGGAATGACGCCTATCTCAATCTGCTCAGGGCTTTTGCTCCAAATTTGCAAGGACAATTTTTATCCGGTATCATTAATTGGCCGGGGATGCAATCACCTCCAACGCTTTTACCCCCCTATTTAAGAGGATCGGCAACCAGCAAACTAATGAAAATGGTTAAAAACAGCCATGGCAACTGTAAATTATCCAGAAAAGAAATCGATATCATTGCCTGCTGGATCGATCTGGCGGTTCCATTCTGCGGCGATTATAAAGAAGAAAACACCTGGTCGGTGGATGAGATGAATTATTACGACTACTATTTGAATAAAAGAATCCGCTTCGAAAAAGAAGAGTCAGCCAGCATACAGGATTTTCTGAAATCAAAAGAGATTAGGACATCTTTCGATGCAAACCAAAAAACTTCAAAGCCTGATAATAAAAAGTTTATCTCGCCACAATTCTTACTAAAAATTGGTGGCGAGCTTATCATCTCAGACATAACGGGTAAACAGTTAATTATCATAGATGTGACATCAAATAAAGTGGTCAAAAAAATCCCGCTTAAGGTGACTCCGGGCGAATTGGCTGCTGACGGGTTAACCTCCGGAATATTGGTCACTTCATCTGAGCCGGATGGGAAAGTGCTGTTTGTTGATCTGAAGAATTCCAGAAT
>CAYHDA010000405.1:0-3564 GCA_964355145.1 uncultured Mariniphaga sp. | reverse complement strand
AATAAAACAAAAAACTTTTTAAAATAAAATATTATTTCTAAAAAAAAAAAACCAGATTTAGTAAAATAAAATGCAAAATATCATAGTAAACATACTTGTATTAGCATAAAACGATTCAACTCAAATTTCATCTGCTGACTCTCTTTTTGTCATGCATGAGCTAGAAGATTCAATTCCAATTAATAAAAATAATAATTAAAAAATTACATTATAATATTTAAAAAAAACTTTTAAAAATTTGTGTTCTAAAAAGTCCATAAAAAATATTATAGTTCTAAATAAATGTAATATATTATTTTATGATGAAACAGAAAAAAACCTAAAGTAATTTAGTAATAATAATCCAAGTTTTTCAATTAATTAAATTAACTCACAAAATACAATAACTATTCTAATTGCAAAACAGGAAATACAATTTAATGATATTTTATAATTCGTTTCAGCAAAAATAAAAGTCGATAAAGAATTACAAGAAATCAAAAAAAAATGACATAAAAGGTGGATTATTTTGCTGTATAAGGATTTCCAACACTTTAGCGATTTTTTTGGACTAAGCACAGGGTGTTGTATTAAATTGAGAATTTCCACCAATTCTCAATTTATTTTCATATCTTCGATAGTCAATCAGTTAAGGCTGAATCGGGTTGGATTTATCAGATGATTTTTTAAGAGGCTCTATTGTCACGATACAGAGTTTATTAAATTATTAACATTTACCGAAAAATTTTATCGTTCACCTAGATTAAGTTAAGTTTGCACCAGAATATAGAAGGTGAACTATTTGGAAAATTGCTAATAGCTGCTTTCAAAAAATGATAATTTATGGAAACTTCAGGATATAAAATAAGAAAATCAGATAATTTCGGTCCAATCTGGAAAAAAATAATTGTTGAATCAAATGTTCCTGACGAGCTGTTGCCCCTGCGCGACTTAGCCCGAAACCTGTGGTGGGTGTGGAGTGATGATGCACGGGCTTTGTTCAGTGAAATTGACCCCGTAATCTGGACAACATGTCAGCACAATCCGATTGTTTTACTCGAAGAAACAAGCCTTGAACGCTTTGAAGAGTTAAAGTCGAACCAGTCGTTTATTCTAAGAATGAAATCAGCTGAAAGTCAGCTAAATAAATATTTGAATGAACGTAAAATACTAAGGGGGCCGAAGATTGCTTATTTCAGTATGGAGTTTGGCTTGCATAGCAGTCTTAAGATCTATTCAGGTGGTTTAGGTGTTCTGGCAGGTGATTTTCTTAAAGAGGCCAGTGATTCGAAAGTCGATATGACCGGGATTGGTTTGCTTTATCGATATGGTTATTTTAAGCAGATTATTTCTGGTCAGGGTGAGCAAATTGCACAATACGACGCAGAACATTTTTCGAAAATTCCAATCCAACCGGTGATGGATGAGTCTGGAACATGGCTGACTATTGGAATTGATATGCCCGGCAGAACCGTTTATGCCCACGCCTGGGCGGTGAAAATTGGAAATATAACGTTATATCTACTTGATACTGATTATGATGCAAATCAAGATCCGGACCGTTTTATTACTCATCATTTATACGGAGGAGACAATGAAAACCGGTTAAAGCAAGAGATGGTGCTTGGACTTGGAGGGATAAAACTACTGGAAAAAATAGGTGTCAAAGCTGAAATTTACCACTGTAATGAGGGTCATGCCGCTTTTATTGGGCTGGAAAGAATAAAAAACCTCATGGAAACTTCAGGTTTAACGTTTTCTGAAGCCCAGGAGATGATCAGGGTATCCACGCTGTTTACAACTCATACTCCTGTTCCTGCAGGGCATGATTCATTCCATGTAGATCTTTTCAAACTCTACATGGGAAATATGTCACAAAAGCTTAAAATATCGCTGGAAGACTTTCTGTTTTTGGGCAAGGCTACAGTTCAGGACGATCACTTTAATATGAGTTATCTCGCCTCAAATCTTTCGCAAGAGATTAACGGAGTGAGTATGCTGCACGGAAAAATCAGCAAAGGATTGCTTTCTGAATTATACAAGGGATTTTTACCTGAAGAACTTGAAAATATTGGCTATGTCACTAATGGAGTTCATTATCCTACCTGGGCAGCACCTGAATGGAAAACTATCCACGATAAATTTTTAAAGCCTGAAGCACTGGCTGAGGATATTCACGACTACGATGAAGATGAAGAATCGCGGGCATGGAGGAATATTTATAAAGTTCAGGATAGTCAAATTTGGGAAACGAAATCCAAACTTCGCGAAGGTTTAATTGATTATATCAAACAGCGCTTTTCTGATACTCATGTACAACGGAATGAAAATCCTAAATATATTGCAGAAGCAGTTGCAAAGCTGAATCCTAAAGCTTTGACCATTGGATTTGCGCGCCGTTTTGCTACCTATAAAAGAGCCCATCTTCTCTTCCGAAACCTGGATAGATTAGCTAAAATTGTTAATAATCCAGACCGTCCCGTACAGTTTTTATTTGCTGGCAAGGCCCATCCGGCTGATAAAGCGGGTCAGGATCTCATTAAATTTATCTTCGACATCTCAAAACGTCCCGAATTTATCGGCCGAATTCTCTTCATTCAGAATTACGATATGAATCTTGCTAAAATGCTGGTTCAGGGTTGCGATGTATGGATGAATACCCCTACCAGACCACTTGAGGCATCCGGAACTTCAGGAGAAAAAGGTGTAATGAACGGAACTTTGCATTTTTCCGTTCTTGACGGATGGTGGGTTGAAGGCTATAAAAAAGATGCCGGCTGGTCGCTGCCACTTGAAAAAACTTTCGATAACGAGGAATTGCAGGATGAGCTTGATGCAGAAGCAATATACAGCATCTTCGAAAACGAAATTGTTCCAACCTATTTTTACCGTAACGAGAAGGGCATTCCAATTCTTTGGGTTGATTTTATTAAAAATACATTTGCCGAAGTCGTTCCTCATTTCACTACTCGACGTATGATGAAGGACTATTTTAACCGTTATTATATTCCACTGTCTTCAAGATTGGAACGGCTGAAAGCTGATAATTTTGCAAAAGCGAAAGAAATTGCTTTGTGGAAGGAAAAAGTTCTTTCGGTATGGGATCACATTGAAGTTGTTAACATTCAGCTTGCCGACGGAATTACGAATACGTATAAAATGGGTCAAAACTATCCGTCTAATATCGTGCTGGATATTAAAGGGTTATCTTCCGATGATATCGGTGTCGAAGTTATTATTGCGACAGGACGTTCTGAGAGTCGGGAATATGTTGAAAGACATGAATTTACTGCGGGAAAAATTTCAAATGGATTGACTCATTATTCTCTTAATCTGACATTGACAAAACCAGGTTCCTATCACTATGGAGTGAGAATTTTTCCTAAAAATACAGAGCTGCCGAATCGTCAGGATTTTAGAATATTGAAATGGGTTTAATTTATAATTTATTGAATAATAGCTTGTTAAGTAAATTTTCTTTGTGCTTGGGAGAAACCTTCAGTAGTTCACCGGTTTTAAGCTCAACCATGCCACCTTCAGATTTCAGGTAGCGGACTACATTCATAATATTAACTAAATGACTTC
>CAYHDA010000404.1:0-3572 GCA_964355145.1 uncultured Mariniphaga sp. | reverse complement strand
AGGATTTAACATTTAAAGGAGGAACTCATAGTGCGCCTTTGGTGATTATTCCCGCAGAAAAGGCAAAAGATATGGAATCAAAACTTCCGGAGGTGCCAATCAGCCCATCGAATCACTATGCTAATTTCCTTAAATCCTGCAAAGGGGAGGAGAAATGCCGTTCCTCTTTTGCTGTAGCAGGTCCATTGTGCCAGGTAATGGCATTAGGCGTTTTGGCTCAGCGATTAAATACCAAACTTATTTTTGACAGGGATAAAAAACAAATTATCAACAGCAGCATTGGCAACAGCCTCCTTGTTGGACCTCCCCCGCGAAAAGGATGGGAGCAATATTATACGATGTAACCGGACAATAAAACTTAAGATATGAGTTTACCGGCTTTATTTTCAGACCCTATTGTAATAATATTTATTTTCAAAGTTATTTAACGCTATTCATGAACTAGAATTTTAAAAATGGGAAAAAAGATCAATTCCGAAAAAGATGGGAGTAACATGGAACGAAGAAATTTTGTAAAATCAATTACAATTGGTTCCGTTGGTGCTTTAGCCTTAGGATCTTCGGTATCTGCTTCCAATTCCGGAAATATCACCTCAGAAAATCCATCTCCGGCTGCAAAGAAGGTTCTAATGAAAGTTGGATGCCAGTCGGGAGGAACCACCATCGAAAATCTTGAATTTAAAGCACGCCATGGTGTATTTAATATTGATGGAGGTTCTCCGAAATTCATTAAAGGAGTCGGATGGGATCTCGAGGATTCACTCGCAAAAAAAGAGGCTTGTGAAAAGTATGGAATTTCACTCGATGCTTATCATTTACCTTTAAATTCGGATGGCATAGCTAAAGCTATATTCCCCAATATTATGCTTGGCAAAAGTCCTGAACGTGACAGGGAGATAGAAATGCTTCAGCAAATGATATCCGTTGCCGGAAAAACAGGAGTTCATTGTTTAAGTTACAATACGACCATCCTGCCAATATTGCGTACCGGGAATATCATAGATCCCAATCGAGGTAATGCCTCCTATTCTTACTGGAATTATCAGGAATCCCTTAATAAAAATGAACCATTGACTATTGCAGGAGAGGTTTCTGCAGATCAAATCTACGAGCGGATCACCTATTTACTCGTCAGGCTGCTTCCTGTTGCCGAAGAATATAAGGTCAGACTTGCCAATCACATTGCTGATCCGCCAACACATGCAGGTTTTCGTGGTATTACACGGTGGAACAGTCCTGATGTCTTTATAGGAATTAAACGGTTTGCCAATCTTTATGCCAGCAAATATCATGGATTTAACCTTTGCCTGGGTTCAGTTGCCGAAGGGTTGAAGGATCCAAAGACAGAGATTCTGCCCATCATTAAATGGATCGGTGAAAGAAATAAAATATTCAATATTCATCTGAGAAACATAAAAGGGGGCTGGGACAATTTTCAGGAAGTCTACCCCGATAATGGGGATATGGACTTTTTCCGGATCCTTAAGGTATTAAGAGATGTAAACTATCCTTATATGGTAATGCCGGACCATGTGCCTCGTCATTCAGATCCGGCAAGCAGCAGTCAGGCATTTTCATTTGCATACGGATATATAAAAGGCCTTATCCAGGCGGTGTCAGGCGAATAATGTAAATTGATAATGATGGATATCAATTCTGAAATCAATTGCACACCCGATTTTTTTTTACTTTTAAAGAATAAAGAAGGATCAAAATGTTTGAAAATCAAAAAAGGGCTGAAGAAATAACTGTTGAGCAGGTAAATGGAAAGGTTCCGGTATATGCCGGGGCAAGTGCCACTACCACCAAGGGGTGCATCAGATTGGCAAATATGGCTTACGAAACAAGAGAGATTGAGAATTCCAAGGTACAGGCGGATTCTGATTATTCTGTTTATGCTGCCCTGGCTTATGGTGGCGATGATCACTCAAGCAATATAAAGTTCTACGAGAAAATTGCAAATATTGAGGTTACCCGGTAGATAAGTGACTTACGTAATTGGAAAGAAACATAAACTTTTTTAAGATGAAAAAACTTATAGTTATCCTGAGTCTGGTTTTATGCATTGGGAAAACTAATGCCCAAAACTGGGTCGATTCACTCGATCTTTACGGTCGGGAAATATGCATGCCTGCCGATCAGTATAAATGGGACTGGGGACAAGCCACGATGCTCAATGCCATGGTACACCTCTATAATTCAAAACCTGAATCTCAAAAACAGCAGTACCTTGACTATATCAAAACAGCGATGGATCATACTATTAACAGTGCAAACGGAGTGCATCCCAATGCGGTTGCATCCGGGCATGGTATGGCTTTTATGGCAAAAATTACCGGTGATCCAAAATATAAAGAGATCGCTGATAAAATTTATGCCGATTATCTGACCACTCCCCGGACAAAAAATGGCGGGGTGTCGCATAGGACCGAAACTGTAGAGATGTGGAATGATACAATTTACATGCTGAGCATGTATCTCCTTGAAATGTACCGCTATACCAATGATGAAAAATATCTCCGTCAGCTGCTCGATCAACTGCATATCCATAAAGAAAAACTTGCCGATAAAAAATGGGGGCTCTGGGTTCATGGTTATGATGATGACAGTGACGACTTCAAAGATCGTTGCTGCCAGTTTGGGTGGGCTAATGCTACACCAGGGCGCACCAGTAAAGAATTCTGGGGTCGGGGAAATGGCTGGGTTGTTATGGCTATTGCCGATGCATTAAAGACGGTACCGTCTAAATCGGTCTTCTTTAAAGCGTTTGCAAAAGAACTGCGTTCATTTACGGGGAAATTACCTCAGTTACAAGACCAAAAAACCGGGCTATGGTTTCAATTGCCAATTTATCCTGATAACACTGAAAACTTTATTGAAAGTTCGTGTTCTGCCATGTTTGCCTATGGAATAACAGTTGGCGTTAAACTCAAAGTATTGCCTGCCAAAACTTTTCGGCCGGTTATCGAAAAATCGTACTCCGGTTTGCAAAAATATGCAACAAAGCATGAAGGAAAATATTCCATCCCAACTCTGGTTTGTGAAGGAACATGCATCGGCGACAGGGCTTACTATTTCGGACGAAAAACAAAAGAAGGAATTAACTATGCTATTGGGGCATACATTATGTTTGGCCTTGAGTACGAAAAATTAAATCAGAAAGATTAATTTTCCATGAAGAAAATTTTCCTCATTTTCTGCTTTCTGTGTGTGGCACAGATACCTTTGCATGCTCAGGAAAGGGTATCGAATCAAATACCCCGGATGCCTAACCCACAAACACGACAGGCTGCATTGGAACGTGAATGGGCTGCTTTGCTAAAAACTCCGCCAAATTTAGGTGTCCGTGATGTTTTTCTGTTTTTGGTGGATGCTCTGGATGCCCGGTTTCTAAAGCCTGGTCAAGTTGAATGGGCGCTGAAATTAGTGCAGACCAGAGCTATTGCTGATCCGGCTGCTCCCAGCTATGGCAATATGTATTGGGGCTGGTCTGAAACAGGCGGCGATGTTGGCGACGGCAATAACGTGCAGTTTTGTGTGCAATATGGTCTCCTCATAAAATTACTTTTTGA
>CAYHDA010000403.1:0-3582 GCA_964355145.1 uncultured Mariniphaga sp. | reverse complement strand
TAATTCCTAATTCCTAATTCGTAATTCCTAATTCCTAATTCGTAATTCCTAATTCCTATTTCATAATTCCTAATTCCTAATTTCCCTTCATCTCACCTAATAATCAAATAATTAGATTTTAGGGTGATAATCTCCAAATATTTTGTAACTTGCGCAACTTTTCCCGCTCAGGGAATTGGATTTTTTAGATAATAAATACGACGGGTAAATTGGTTCATTAGATAGCTATAACACCCGTCACAAAAGACAGATGATGCAATTTAATGAAATGGGACTCGACCCCAGAATCCTAAAGGGGATTCAAGAAATGGGCTTCGAACAACCTTCACCAATCCAGGAACAGTTTATCCCCTTATTCCTGAAAAAACCTACTGATATAGTAGGCCTGGCACAGACCGGAACCGGAAAAACCGCGGCTTTTGGTCTCCCAATACTCCAAAAAATTGACCCAAAGAACAGAGTGCCTCAGGCGCTGATTCTTAGCCCGACACGCGAATTATGTGTCCAGATTGCAAGGGAGATTTCGGAGTATGCAAAATACCTTCCGGATCTCGTGATTACCCCTATTTATGGTGGTGCCGACATTGGTCCTCAGCTTACTGCTTTGCGCAAAGGAGTGCATATTATTGCCGCTACACCAGGGCGTATGCACGACATGATCAGAAAGAACAAAGTTGATCTTTCGCAAATTTCGATCATGGTGCTTGACGAAGCAGACGAAATGCTGAACATGGGCTTTCAGGAAGATGTAGATGCGATTCTTGAACAAACTCCAAAGACAAAAAACACCCTGCTTTTCTCTGCAACAATGCCGAAAGAAGTAGCGGCAATCGCAAAGAATTACATGAATGATCCCATTGAAATAGCAGTGGGAAAAAAAGGAAGCGGAGCTGAAAATGTGGAGCATATCTACCACATGGTTCACGCAAAAGACCGATATTCAGCACTTAAACGCGTAATGGACTTTGTTCCTGAAGTTTACGGAATCGTATTTTGTCGTACCCGTATCGAAACAAAGGAGATTGCAGCACAATTGATTCAGGATGGCTACAGTGCCGAGGCACTTCACGGCGACCTGAGCCAGCAGCAACGCGATTTTGTGATGGATAAATTCCGTACCCGCGGCGTTCAGATGCTTATTGCTACTGACGTGGCAGCTCGCGGACTCGATGTGAACGACCTCACCCACATTGTCAATTACAACCTTCCGGATGATATTGAGAATTACACCCACCGCAGCGGTCGTACAGGCCGTGCCGGGAAATCGGGAATCTCAATCTCTATCATTCACATGAAAGAGCAGGGAAGAATAAGGATGATTGAAAAAGGGATCGGGAAAAAATTCCTCCGTATGCCTGTTCCAACCGGTAAAGTAATCTGCGAAAAGCAGCTAATGTACTTGATTGACAAGTTACAGACGGTTACTATAAACGAAGAACAGATTGAACCATTCCTTCCTTCAGTACATGAAAAACTGGAATCTCTATCGAAAGAGGATCTGATAAAACACGTGGTATCACTTGAGTTTAACCGCTTTCTTGAATACTATGGCAACACTGCAGACCTGAATGCTCCTGACACTCACGATATTAATCGCAGAGATGGCCGTGAGGGACGTGAAGGACGCGAGGGACGCAAAATTTCGTCGGAAGGCATGACCTCGATTCGCCTAAATGTTGGCTTATCACAAGGTTTAATCCCTAAAGATATCATCACCTTCGTAATTGATGCGACTGGCCGCAGAAACGTGGAAATCGGGAAAATTGACCTCTATAAATCACATGCAACAGTCGAAGTTGAATCGTCGTATGGCACAACACTTCTAAAGAATAGCCGTGGAATGAACTTTCGTGGATCCTTCTTTGATGCTGAAGTGAATAACCCTGGCCGCGAAGGTGGTGACAGAGGTGGCGACAGAGGTGGCGACAGAGGTGGCCGGTTTGAGCGCGGCTTCCGGAAACCTGAAGGTGTCAGAGACGATTTCAAGCGTCGCAACCGAAAGAAAAGGTTTTAATAAACTGAAAATATGAACGAAGCCGGAATGCATAAAGCTTCCGGCTTTTTCATTCACTATTGATGGAACGGCTGAAACAGAATAAATGGCTATCACAACCCATTCAATACCATCCCACACTGAAAATTATCCTGACAAGAAACGGATCAGGATTGCTATAGCATTGTTTTATTTCAGTCTGGGATTTACTTTTGCCTCATGGGCAAGCCGTATTCCTGAGATAAAAACAGCGCTCAAACTAAGTGATGCCGCATTTGGCAGCATCTTGTTTGCTCTGCCTGTGGGACAATTCCTGATGATGTCTTTTTCCGGAAAGCTTGTAACCCATTTCGGTAGTCGAAGGGTGCTCTTGTTTGCACTTCCGGGCTATACCTTTTGCCTGTCGAATCTGGCACTCGCCACCCATGGATGGCACCTGGCAGTCGGACTGTTTTTATTCGGGATTTTTGGCAATATGTGCAATATATCCATTAATACACAGGGTGTTGGCGCTGAAAAAATCTATAAAAGACCCATCATGGCAGCCTTCCACGGAGGCTGGAGTATAGCCGGGTTTACCGGTGCCCTCGTTGGGTTGACAATGATCAATCTTAAAATCCCTCCCTTAATCCATTTCTGGGTTGTGATCGGTATTGTGCTGACAATCGTCTCTCTGAACTTTGGGAAGCTGATTCCGGGAAAGACGGGATTAGCCAAAACAACTGGCACAAAAAAGAAATTATTCTCAAAGCCCGATAGCGGACTGGTTCAGTTGGGCATCATCGGCTTTTGCAGCATGGCCAGCGAAGGGGCAATGTTCGACTGGAGCGGCATATACTTCAAAGATGTAGTCAAAGCGCCCCATTCACTCGTAATACTGGGTTATACTTCCTTTATGATCATGATGGCAACCGGAAGATTTATCTCCGACGGAATGGCAGTGCGGTTCGGACGAAAACACCTTCTTCAGGTGAGTGGGATCCTTATCTCCTGCGGCCTCTTGATCTCCGTTCTTTTTCCGTACATTATTCCCTCAACCCTCGCATTTATGATGGTAGGATTAGGTGTCTCGAGTATCGTCCCATCGGTTTACAGCGCGGCAGGAAGGCATGGCACAATTGCTCCCGGAATTGCCTTGGCCACCGTTTCAAGTGTTAGTTATCTGGGCTTTCTAATGGGTCCCCCACTGATCGGATATATCTCAGCTGCAGCCGGTTTACGTTATTCGTTTGCTGTAATTGGCATTTTTGGTTTCTGCATTACATTATTGGTTTCACGAATTAAGGCGATACACTAAATTGCATTATATTCGTAAAATAAAAGGAATCAGAAGTATGCAGAATAAAACCTATAATATTATTGTAGAGGAAGGACAAGATGGTTATCTTGTTGCATCTGCAATTGAATTACCCGGTTGTCATACTCAGACTAAAACATATGAAGAACTTAACGAAAGAATAAAAGAGGCAATTACTCTTTATCTGGAAGAAAATAAAAAATTTAAGTAATGAGAGCCATTAAATGTCGCATTCTCGATTTGACAATGTGTCCAATTAAGCGCGATACCTGTCATTGGTTTTACCACAGAT
>CAYHDA010000402.1:0-3582 GCA_964355145.1 uncultured Mariniphaga sp. | reverse complement strand
GTGTCTGAGCCAGGTCCGGTGATTACCATATCAAGAGAATGCGGTTGTTCTGCAAGTTTGGTGGCCGAAAAGCTTACTGAAAAAATAAATAAAACAATTAATGACCCGGCAAAAAATTGGAAATGGATTAGTAAAGAGATTCTCAATATTGCTTCTGAAGAATTGGAAATTGATCCTGAGCAAATAAGAAATTTACTAAGTGGAGAAGAAAAAAATTTTCTGGATGAAATAGCATCTTCATTTGCAAACAAATATTATATCTATGATGCGAAAATAAAAAGAGTGATCGAACATGTGATCATGAGTTTTGCGGTTAGGGGCAAAGTTATTATTGTAGGAAGAGGCAGTGAAGCGATTTCTCATGCCATTCCGCGTTCACTTCATATTAAACTTTTTGCACCCCTGAGCTGGAGGATTGGCGTGATCAGTAATCGATATAACATTTCAGCCGAAGAAGCGAAAAAAAGAATTCTCAAAGTTGATAATAACCGTTCGAAATTAAGAAATCTTTACATCGATAAAAATGAGGTTCCTGTAGTCTACGATATCGAATTCAACGCTGCAAGATTCTCTACTGAAGAGATCGTTAAGGCAATATTGAAAATTGCGAAATCCAGATCACTCTTATATTGACTAAAATAAATTATTAAATAGTACAGGAATGGGCGATGACGATCATAGTAAAAAGGACTTTATAAATGAATACACGAAGTATTCAAGTCTTCTGATTCAAATGATTATAATTGCAGCGACAGGAGTGTTGGGAGGAATTCAATTAGATAAATGGTTAAAAATGAAAGGTCCTGTATTTACGGTTAGCCTGACACTTGTTATGTCAGCAGTTGCGCTTTATCATTTTTTTAATACTTTGCTGAAAAAAAAATAGTTTCTTAAGGGTAAATAACATATAAAAAATAGTTTCAAAGGATAAAAAACATATGATTTATGACTAAAACAACACAGCATTTTCTCGTTAAAATAGTAATATTCACAATAATTATTTTCAGTATAACAGCAGCTTTATTCTCAACATTGTTAAAGAATTACGCTTTAGGCTCCTTTCCTTATCTCATTCTGCTGATTGCGACAGTTACTACAATTGGTCATTTATTGATTATTCGTGCTTCAGAAAAGAACGCGATGAAATTTACAACAGCATTTATGGCTTCAGTGACATTTAAATTGATGGTTTATCTTTTTTTTATGCTAATCTATTTAGTGATTGACCATTCACAGGTCATTTCCTTTGTACTGACTTTCATGTCATTGTATATTGCATTTACGATTTTTGAAGTCATTCAAGTACTGAGCTTTATAAAAAAATATTCAAAAATAAGTTTGTGATATGGACAATTTACCTACTTTTGTGTCCAAATTACCGAAATGATAAGAAGTTTAGCATCTTTATTCCTGGTTATATTTGCACTTTCAGCAAGCCCGAAGTTACTCCAAGCTAACGAGGAACATGCTGTCAGTGATACTGTTTCCACAAAGAAATTCAATACAGGAGATCTTATTTTCAATCATATAAAGGACAGTTATGAATGGCATATAACTACCATAGGCCATACCCATATTTCAATTCCCCTTCCGGTTATCATCTATAGCGAAACATCTGGATTTCACAGCTTTATGTCGAGTAAATTTCATCATGGAACTGAAGAATACAAAGGTTTTCATGTTGCTGCTGAAGGCAAATATCAACGTAAAATTGTTGAATTAATGCCGGATGGTACTGAGGTAAAACCGTGGGATTTCTCGATTACAAAAAATGTCACATCACTTTTCATCAGCATCTTAATTATATTATTGATCTTTTTGTCTGTTGCGAAAAGGTATCGTGAAAATTTTGCCAGAGCACCTAAAGGGCTTCAAAGCTGGGTAGAACCAATCGTACTTTTCATTAGCGACGATATCGCAAAACCATCAATCGGAAAAGAAAAATACCAAAGATACCTCCCCTATTTACTGACTATTTTCTTTTTTATTTTCATCAATAACCTGATGGGACTGGTCCCGTTTTTTCCTGGAGGAGCTAATCTGACAGGCGATATTTCTGTGACACTCGTACTTGCCATTTTCACCTTTGTGATTACCAGCTTAAGCGGATCGCGCGATTACTGGGTTCATTTGGTAAATGCACCGGGAATTCCCTTGTGGCTCAAACTGCCACTGCCATTGATGCCTATTGTTGAAATTATGGGAGTTTTTATTAAGCCATTTGTTCTGACAATTCGTTTATTTGCAAATATAACTGCCGGTCATATTGTTGCCTTAGGATTTTATAGTCTGATCTTTATATTTGCCGAGAAAAGTCCTTTTGCAGGTTACGGGATATCAGTTATTTCAATCATGTTTACAGTGTTCATGAGTATTTTGGAGTTATTGGTCGCCTTCATCCAGGCTTATGTATTCACTTTATTATCTGCGCTTTATATTGGCCTGGCACTTGAAACGCATTCAAAACATTAACAGATTAAACGAAAGAAAAAGTTTATAATAACAATATTGAATCAGATAAGAAACAAATTATATAACAAAACAATTTAATTATTTTAATATTAATTCGTATGATAACATTAGCTGTAATTTTACAAGTAGCTGCAAATATGGCGATTGCAAAAATGGGTGCAGGAATAGGAGCCGGACTGGCCGCAATTGGTGCAGGCATTGGAATTGGTAATATTGGTGGTTCAGCTGTCGAGGCAATTGCACGCCAACCTGAAGCAGTAGGTGATATTCGTTCAAACATGATTGTTGCGGCAGCTTTAATTGAAGGAGTTGCATTTTTTGCAATTGTTATCTGTTTTTTGATTATTTTCGTATAATCATCTCATTTAGTGGCTATTATTAAATGGCCAAAACTTTGGTATCAGGTTCTTTTACCATCAAAAATTTATCATTATGGGATTAGTAATGCCGGATTTCGGGTTGTTTTTTTGGATGTTAGTGTCCTTTTCCATTTTATTATTTGTGCTCAAAAGATTTGCGTGGGGCCCAATTTTAAAAGCACTCTCCGATCGCGAAAAATCGATTGAAGAGGCATTAAAATCGGCCGAAAATGCAAAAGAGGAGATGATAAATCTGCAATCAGGAAACGAAGTAATCTTGAAAAAGGCAATATTGGAGCGGGAAAAAATTGTAAAAGAAGCCCGTGAACTAAAGGATTCGATTATTCGGGATGCCAGAAATGAAGCAACGGTTGAAGCCAATAAAGTATTGGAACATGCCAAAGTCACAATCGAACGGGAACGCCTTGCTGCAATCAGTGATATTAAAAACCTGATTACGAATTTTTCCATTGAAATTGCTGAAAAAATATTGAAGGAAAAATTAGCTGATGAAAGCCGGCAAAAAGAACTGATCCAAAATTATATCGATCAGATCAACCTCAATTAATCAGACTTAAAATGGACGAAAGTAAAATCGCTGTCAGGTATGCGAAGGCATTATTAAGTTTGGCCAAGGAAAAGGAAGTCACGGAATTGGTGAAAATCGATATTGAAACTATTTTTCACCTTTTCGAAACTTATCCAAGGTTTAATCAAGTACTTGAAAGTCCGGTAATAAGAATTAGTGAGA
>CAYHDA010000401.1:0-3601 GCA_964355145.1 uncultured Mariniphaga sp. | reverse complement strand
AACTGCTCATTACAAATATTATGCAGTTTTGTTAAGTAGTCAGGATATCGACCTTCGAGTTGAAATCTATTTAAGTTAAGCATGAACTCACTTATTTCATCAGTCAACTTTATCGGTGTTGAAGTTAGCAGGTGAATCAAATTATGAGTCCTTGGTGGTACATTCTCCTGATTAAATTTTATCCAAAGGGACTTACACAATTTCTCAATCACAAGATGCCCAAAGAATAAGGACTGCAAGTAATTACGACCATTAAACAATGTATCAACAGCAGTCCAGTCATCCTCTGCCTGATCAATCCAGAAATTAATATAGTCCTGTTTTGTCATCATAATCCCAAAGATAATCTTTTTTTAAGAGCAGAAAAATTCAAGATACAACGATTCATACTCTTACACCTAACGGTTGACGCCAAGTACCGGGCGGGTTTATGATTCGTTTTTGTGTCCAATTGTTAAGTGATGCCGACAGGTAAAAATTTATGCGTTCACTTCACCCCCGCATGGCATTTAGCGATTGTTATGGCGTCGTAGTTCTACAACAATGTAAAACCAAGTCTTTTACCAAGTCCCTCCTCGAAAATTTTGAAAAGTGTCGATATTTGAATATCTATTTTACCATTCTCAAGCCGTGATATGTAACTTTTTTTAGTTCCAGTTCTTTTAGCAAGTGCATCTTGAGTCAAATGCGCATCTTTTCGAGCTTCCTTAATCATCTCCCCAACCACGAACGATTTGGCTTTAACTTCAAATTCATCCCGCTTTTCTGTCCCGAGTTTCCCATATTTAAAATCAAGAAGTTCATCAAATGTCGTGGCCTCTCTAATCGTTTTCATTATTTGTCTCCTTTTTACTATTAAAATAATTCTGTTTAATCCGTAATGCCTTATCAATCTCTTTTCTTGGCGTCTTTTGGCTCTTTTTTTGAAATCCGTTAAATAAAATCACAATTCGACCAGCATCAAAACAGCAAAAGATCCTATAAATGTCACTGCTTTCTTTAATCCTTATTTCATATAATCCATCTGTCCCCTCAATATGTGTCAAGAATTTTTGAGGAATCCTGTCCATTGTTCGTATCACTTTGAAAACATATTCAATCTTCTCTTGAATTGATGAATCAAGTGATAGATAGAAATCTATGAAATAATTTTCGTGAAATCTGATTTCTCTAGTCATGTTACAAAGTTAACAAACTTGATAACAAATTCCAAAATATTTTTTGCTTAGGTGTCGTTTGGTACAGGTCTTTACTATGCGCCATAAATTGTTTGTGACAATAGCATTGTCAGCCAGCTACTGTTTTCTGACTAAATGGACCTTGGTTCATTAATATCATTTAAAGATAGGTATTAAAACTCAAAAAAGGTCATCAAGAGGAACATTTGAATTTGAATGATGGACGGTAAGAGCACAACTTATTTTCACCTGACAGGAAGTTTAAGAATAAAGCCACCCTGTGCCAAACAAAAGTTCTGCCTTGTGATTGATGTGATTTGGTGACTTCGTTGATGTTCTTTGCACGGAATTTCCGAGTTGGAATCATTTTCATCATTTAATCAGGCGAATCAGTGGTCTGGATGTTTTTGGAGCAGGATAATCGTAATAAATGAATCACGTTTTGCAGTATTACTTAGTTTTAGTTAATTTTGAAAAAAATAATTACGATGATTGCTGTAAATGGGGTATATGAGAATGGCCTAATTCGATTAGAAAAAAGAATTCAAGCAAAGAAAACAATTAAAGTTATTGTTACTTTCCTTGATGAAGAATTAAATACTGAATCAAAACAACTTAAAACAACTGATTTTTCGTTTTCAAAGTCGAGAGAAAAATCAAAAAGATTTAAAGGTTCATTGTCTGATGCGGTAATCGATGATAGAAAAGCTGAGTTATGAAAATATTTCTTGATACTCAATTCAATTAGCATCAATTATTAAAATCAAATCGGAATTAGCATTTGCTATTACAGCTGATGATTTATTAAAATCTTTTATAAAATCAGAGGGAATCGAGACGGAATAATAATCTGTTATGATTTGCAGATTGTGGTTATTCATCCTGTCCTGGTTTAAAAATTAATTCAAATTTCGATTGGATATCCCCATCAATCCAGGCAATTCCAATCATACAATGAAACCTCGCCACAAAAAAATCACCCACAAAATAAATTGTAAGTGATTGATTTACTTGTTGACCCGTCTAGGCTCGAACCAGGACTCTTCTGAACCAAAATCATAGATTTATTAAATAAGTAATTGTAAAATTTGGTCAAACAGACCTGCATTTACAGGTTTAGATTGATCATCTCACCTTTTATATTGTTAAAAAAGTTAGGATGGTCAATCAAACTCGGCAGAGGATAGTCAATTCGAATTGTCCACCCTTTGCCGAATTTTATTTTACGCTGGCAATAAATAATTCTTAGTTGATTCAGTCCCTGATTCAAATATTTCAAATTTGCTTATTGAAATGTTTCATGATCAAAGATTGTAAGTCGTTTATTTTGAATGGTTTCGAAATATAATCATTGCATCCGGCTTCAATGGATTTTTCACGATCACCCTCCAATCCAAAAGCTGTTTGAGCAATGATTATCACATCTTTATTAAATTGCCGGATCTGTTTGATTGCCATATAGCCATTCATTTCGGGCATTTGAATATCCATTAGTATCAAATCAATGTCAGGATTTTGACGGCATAAATTCACTGCCTCCAATCCATTCTTAGCAGTAAAAACTTCCTGGCTGAACCTGCGGACCATTTTTTTCAGGAATATTTCTGATGTTTCGTCGTCCTCTACAATCAATACTTTAAATATTTTCAATTGAATTTTATCCTCCTGATCAGGGCTAAGATTGGACTTAACCGGTTTTTCATTGGTTTTATTGTTATAGGGGATAGAAAAATAAAATGTTGAACCACAATTTGGCTCACTTTCCACCCATATTTTACCCCCGAGCATTTCTACATAAGCTTTAGAAATTGCCAAACCAAGACCAGCTCCCTGACGTGCCATTTTATCTTCAATCTCAGCCTGAATAAATCGTTCAAATATGGCTTCATGCCTGTCTTTTGGAATGCCGATACCTGTGTCTTTCACGTAGAATTGTAGGGACAATTCATGAATTGTCCCTACGATATCATACCCAAATTCTATAGAACCTTGATCGGTGTACTTTATGGCATTTTTGACCAGGTTTGATAGAATACCAATAAATTTTTCCTTATCAGTGTTTAGGATGGATTCTTGATCGGGCAAACCGTTTTTAAGAATAATGTCCAGATTTTTCTTTTCAGCATCAAGTTTTAAGAGGTTGTAAACATATTCGGTTTGTCCATTAATATTTGTGTCCGAAAAGTATGTTTCCAATATTCCTGATTCTATTTGAGAGATGCTGACAATATCGTTGATGATATTGAGCATTCGTGCACCGCTTTTTTCAATCATAGCGATATACTCCAGTTGATCTTCGCCTGACAATTCAGCTTCCTTGAGTAGTTCGGCAAAACCCAGGATGCCATTCATTGGTGTACGGATTTCATGGCTCATATTGGCCAGGAAGGCTGATTTGAGGCGGTCGCTTTCTTCGGCATGTT
>CAYHDA010000400.1:0-3625 GCA_964355145.1 uncultured Mariniphaga sp. | reverse complement strand
TCCGAACGAGCAATATACCCATGTAAGCCTTTGGTGTTTGCTCGCATCACCTTTGCTGATTGGCTGCGATATGACACAATTGGACGATTTCACCATGAATTTGCTGACAAATGATGAGGTCATAGAAGTAAACCAGGATCCGTTGGGCAAACAGGCACATCGAATCTCAAAAGATGAAAACGTCGAAGTCTGGGCTAAACAGATGGAAGATGGGACTTTAGCCGTGGGATTATTCAATCGCGGTGAATTCGAAAATCCTGTCACCATCAACTGGAGCGATCTTGGAATTAAAGGAAAACAAACTGTTCGTGATCTTTGGCGTCAAAAAGATGTGGGAAACTTTACCGATTCATTTACCGGTAAAGTCGCCCGTCATGGTGCAATGTTAATCCGTATCAGTCCCATTGGAAAATAATGTTGCCCGGACGGTAAAAATTCAGAATATCCAAAACAGAATGAAATAACAAATAAACTATTTTATCAATCAACTAAAAACAAAAACGACAATGAACAACAAAACACTTAGATTCTATGCAGGTGCAGGTTTTTTAGCACTCCTTTTAATGGCTCAGACAACTGCCGTTTATTCTCAAACAGCCGAAAAACAAGTCCCTGAACCTACGGTGATCCAGGCAGGCAAAAAAGGGAAAGCTCCTTCAGATGCGATCATATTATTTGACAAGGGATCGTTAAGCCAGTTTGAAAGTATCAAAGACGGGGAACCTGCTGTATGGAAAATAAGTGGCCGGAAGTTTACCGTGAATCCAAAATCTACAAGCATTCAAACTAAGGAAAAGTTTGGCGATTGCCAGCTGCATATCGAATGGAACTCCCCTGTCAAGGATGTTAAGGCCGGGAAAAAAGGTCAGGGTTGCGGAAATTCAGGTGTTTACCTGATGGGAAAGTATGAAGTTCAGGTGTTAAATTCATACATCAATACTACTTACCCCAAGGGTCAGGCTGGTGCTATCTATGAACAATATGCTCCGTTGGTAAATGCTTCGCTTAAACCCGGGAAATGGCAGATTTATGATATTATTTTTACTGCTCCCCGTTTTAATACCGACGGATCACAAAAAACTCCGGGTTTCTTTACCGTGCTTCACAATGGTGTATTGATTCAGAATCATGTCGAAATCAAAGGTGCTACCAGAGCGAGCAATAATAAATCGCCAATTAATCAGCAGGAACTTTCACTAATGCTTCAAAACCATTCGAACGAAGTGAGCTACAGAAATATCTGGATCAGAAGACTATAACGATAATGATTTTAAAATATTTATTCATCATCGGGATATTATTTGGAGCATTAAGTGCTTTTGCTCAAAGACCCGTTGATCAGAGTGCAGCAGACAGCACCATAAAGATCGACCAGGCCACATTAGATGCATGGTCGGCTCCATACAGAGGGTGGCATTACTATTCCGAACCGGTCATTCCGTCGGATCTTAAGATTCCCGGTCTGGAGAAATTCCACAATTTCGACGTGCCAACGATTTATCAGGTACCAGGTCAGGCGCAACGGTGGTTCATGAGCTTTATTGGGTTTAACGGAAAAGGATACAACAGTTTCGTGGCTGAGAGTACCGATCTTTTAAATTGGACCAACCCGCGCCTGGCTATGGGCTTCGGGAAAGAAGGTGCATTCGATTTTGGTGGCGTTGTTTTAGGAGCCTATCTTTATAAATCCTATGACATTAAGGCTCCTCGTCTCCTGAAAAAGAGAGACGGCAAATTCTGGAGCCTCTATGGCTGTTATCCCAGACAGGGTGGCTATGAGATGCGTCCTGGTTACGAAGGGGTTGCAGTCAGTAAGGACGGTCTGACGTGGCAGGGAGCTAAAAATACCCCAATTCTGGCGGTTCAGGATTCTGATTGCGGAGTATGGGAAAAAGATTGCATCTACCAGCCATGGCTTGTTGAATACAAAAAAGAGTTCTATAATTTCTACAATGCGGCCAATGGAAATAAAGAACAATCCGGAGTGGCCTTTTCACGTGATTTGCTAAACTGGAAACGGTTTGCAGAAAATCCGGTCATTCGTAACCGTCAGGGTGGGTATGATACTGATTTTGCTTCAGATCCTAAAGTCTTTCGTGATGGCGACCACTGGGTGATGTTCTATTTTGGTGTAGGTCAGGGTGGCGCACATATTATGGTGGCCTTTTCGCGCGACTTAAAGCACTGGACATCTGATGCAAATCCACTTTATAAAGCAGGAGGACATCCCGGCGGACTGGATAAGGTATTTGCACACAAGATCTCGCTGGTTTACCGGAAGTCGAATGATACTTTTTATCTCTATTACTGTGCAGTTGGAAACAAGGGGCGTTGCATTGGTCTCTTAACCAGCCGGCTGCTACCATAATGAATAAAATTATCAGGAAATAACGCTGCAAAATAACGTGATTTGGCCATAAAAGAGAATTAAATTATACTCACTTTTACAAAATAGTAAATATGAAGAATTTTGTAAGATTAGTTCATTAACCTTTTATTAAAAAAATGAAAAATTTATCCCGCAGATCATTTATGAAGTCAGCCTCCGCGGCTGCAGCAGGAGCATTAATCATTCCGAATTTTCTGAGATGCTCACCCAGCAACAGATTGAATTTTGCCGTTATCGGCGTTGGTGGCCGGGGAGAAGCCAGCTGGACACAGGTTCCCAAAGAGAGCATTGTTGCCATGTGCGATGTGGACGACCGGCAATCTGCAGAAGGATATGCCGCCTGCCCTAACGCAAAAAGGTACAAGGACTTCAGGAAAATGTTTGATGAAATGGGTAAGGATATCGATGCAGTAATCATTGCGACACCTGATCACACACATTTCCCTGCGGCTATGGCTGCAATGGAACTTGGCAAACATGTATTTGTTGAAAAGCCTTTAGCTCACAATATCTGGCAATTGCGTGTTCTGAAAGCAGCCGCTAAGCATTACGGTGTTGTTTCTCAGATGGGCAACCAGGGCCATACGACCAATGGAATCAGATTGGTGAAAGAGTGGTACGAGGCTGGAGTACTCGGACAAGTAAAAGAGGTAATTGCCTGGCAAGGTAAAATCAACTTCATCAAAGATGGTTATTTTAAATGCCCATCGAGCTTTCCTCCTCAGGTGGAGGAGGTTCCAAAGGAGCTTGACTGGGATTTATGGCAGGGACCCGCTGCACACCACCCGTTCAATAACCTTTATGCACCCAGAACCTGGAGAGGGTTTTATGACTACGGCAATGGCAAATTAGGCGACTGGGCGTGTCATACTCTGGATGCTCCCTTCTGGGCACTTGATCTTGGAATGCCTCTTTCAACCGAAGCAATCATAACAAGTCCGGTAGCAGATCATAGCTTTGTGGCTGAAGAATCAGTGGTAACGTGGCAATTCGGAGCCCGGGGTACTAAAGCACCAGTCACGATGAAATGGTACGAAGGTTTTGAACAACCTGCCATCAGACCAGAATGGGGTGTAGATAAAATACCAGATAATGGAATGATAATGATTGGCGATAAAAAAACGCTGATCAACGGCGGGAGAACGAAAGATGCGAGACTGATAGTACAGGATGAGGAGATGAAAGAGATGCTGAAAAATGCTCCGGCACAAACTAACCCCAGAGTTGGAGAAGAGC
>CAYHDA010000399.1:0-3655 GCA_964355145.1 uncultured Mariniphaga sp. | reverse complement strand
GTGTGCATAACGCTTCCATCGATCAGTATGTGATTGGAAAAACCGGAATGGTGAAGGATTTTACATTGGCTGAGCTAAAACAAATGGATATTGGCGAAAAAACAGGACCTGACTGGAAGAACACCCGTATTCCAGGAATAGAGGATATACTTCAATTATGTCGTGGTCAGATAGGTATTTACCTTGATCTTAAAGAATCTTTGGTCCCTGAATTGCTCCGGATTATTCAGAAATATGATATGGAACGGCAAATTATCTGGTATATTCCCGCCTCCCGAATGGAGATAATCAAACAATTGCAGACATTGTGCTACAAATGCATCGCAACCCCCGATCCCGGACCTGAAAAAAACATACAGGAGGTTGTAAAACAAACTTATCCAAGGATTTTAGCCAGCGATATGCGTCAACTCAGCCAAAGTTTTATTAATACTGCTCACCAGAATAACTCAAAGGTTTTTGTCGATGAAAATAAGGGAACCCCTGAGGAGTGGGAGCAAATATTGAAATGGGGAACAGATGGTATTCAAACTGATAACCCTGCCGCGTTAATTGAATTTTTAAAAAACAGAAAAAAATAAACGTATGAAGAATCCAAAAGCGGCTTTAACGCTGCTGTTTATGTTTGCAATGGTTCTGTCTGTCTTTGCGAAAGAAGCTATTTACAATGTGCTTGATTTCGGAGCCAAAGGAGACGGTAAAACCAATAATACGAATGCAATTAATGCTGCGATAGACGCTGCAGCAAGGAAAGGAGGAGGAACGGTTTATTTTCCCGCAGGAGATTTTCTCTCCTTTACGATCAGGATGAAAAGTAAGATCACCCTTCACCTGGATCAGGGCGCTGTGTTGATTGGAGATAATGAGAAAAATGGGGTAGGATACGATCTGCCTGAGGAAGATGCATGGTACAAGAAGTTTCAGGACTTTGGGCACAGCTACTGGAAAAACAGTCTGATTTATGGTGACAGTCTGCGCGATATTGCTGTTACCGGTAACGGTATGATCTGGGGCAGAGGTTTATATACCTACGATAAACCAGGCATTAAGGGTTCCGGGAATAAGGCGATCGGCTTGAAGAATTGTTTTAACGTCACGATTCGCGACATCTCCATTCTGCATGGCGGTCACTTCTGCATCCTGGCTACCGGGGTCGATAATCTGACCATCAATAATGTACGCGTCGACGCCGACCGTGATGCATTCGATATTGACTGTTGCAAAAATGTCCGCATCTCAGACTGTAACATCAACTCGCCTGCTGACGATGGACTTTGTCTGAAATCATCGTTCGGATTGGGCTATGCACGCACTACAGAGAACGTAACCATAACCAATTGCCATGTGTACGGATATGATCATGGAACTTTAATGGACGGTACGTTCAAAACAATATTCAAAGACGAGGACCCTGGAGCAAATCATTGTATTACAGGTCGTTTAAAGCTGGGGACAGAATCAAACGGCGGTTTCAGGAATATCACCGTTTCTAATTGTGTTTTCGAACATTCGCGTGGGTTCTGTATCGAAACAGCAGATGGCGGCTTGATTGAAGATGTGCTGATCAATAATATTACGATGCGCGATGTGACCGATACTCCCTTCTTTATTCGGTTAAATGCCCGTATGCGCGGTCCCGAAGGAACTCCGGTTGGCGTTTGCAGACGCATCACGATCAGTAATATAAATGTCTATGATGTAGGAGCGCGACCAAAGTTTTCCGAACTGGGAGCAGGAATGGTAATGGGTATTCCGGGCCATTACATCGAAGACCTGACACTGAGTAATATCAGGATCACTTATCGGGCGGGCGCTTCAAAAGAAGCGATCGTTAAAGATGTTCCTCAAAATATCGACATATACCCTGATCCTTATCGCTGGCACTCCATGCCTGCTTACGGAATGTATTTCCGGTATGTAAAAGGGCTGAGGGTAAGTGACGTTGTGTTGCGGTATATGAATCGCGATGAGCGTCCTGCATTTGTCCTCGATGATGTTCACGATGCCAGTTTCTACCATATTGATGCTCAAAAAGGCGATGGAGCACCTCAGTTTATTCTCAAAAATGTAACCAATTTCTCCACACATCAGGTGAATGGTGTTGAGGATGTGAAATTGGACAGGACAGAAAAGAAAGAGCTTTAGTTGGGCCAACAAATTAATTATCAATTCCTAATTTTCAATGGTTTTTATTATTGATATTCAGTCTTTCAGTAAAATAGCATTTTGGAAATAAATCTTTCCGATTATTAATAATACAATGATTATTATGAAGTTGAAATTTAGATATTTGTACTTGGTGCTGCTTGTGTTTGCATTCACTGTCAGTTCGTTTGCCCAATCCAGAGAAAAAATTCATCCCGGTATGCAGTGGTGGCAGGAAGCCCGGTTTGGGATGTTTATCCATTGGGGCGTTTATTCTGTTCCGGGCCGTGGAGAGTGGCTGATGTATCAGGAACATGTTCCGTTTTCAGAATATAAACTTCTGGCAGATCAGTTTAATCCACAGCATTATAATCCGAAAGAGTGGGTCGCCAAAGCTAAAGAGGCAGGAATGAAATATGTTGTTCTGACCACAAGACATCATGACGGATTTTGCCTCTTTGACAGTAAAATTTCCGATTTTAGTGCGCTTAAAACAGGTGCGAAGCGCGATCTGATCGCAGAATTTGCATCGGCTTGTCATGCTGCCGGAATGAAGATGGGTTTTTATTATTCTCTGACGGACTGGCATTTTCCCGGTGTTTTACCGCAAGGCTATCCGGTTTCGGAACCGACCATGAAATTACTCAGGGACCAGGCATTTGCTCAGGTTCGTGAACTGCTTTCCAACTACGGAACAGTTGATATACTGTGGTTCGATGGCATGGCTCCTGACAATACCGAACGCTGGCATTCGCAGGAATTGCTGGATATGGCACGCAAACTACAGCCTGATATACTGATCAACGATCGTGCTGGACTGCCCGGCGATTTTGCTACCCCTGAAAATGTAGTTGTGGCACAGCCAAGACCATGGGAGTCATGCTTTTGCATGAATCGCACCTGGGGCTATGCGCAATATGACCGTAATTATAAACCGGTTCATGAAATACTCCGGTTGATCGCTGCCTGCGCATCGCAAAGCGGTAATTTTTTATTGAATGTCAGCCCTGACGGGGAAGGGACAATCCCCATTGAGCAAGCCGAAATACTAAGCAATATTGGCAAGTGGATGAAAGTCAACGGAAAAGCGATTTATGGTGCAGGCCCCTCACCTATAGGAGCTCCAAATCTGGGTATGGCAACCAAAGTGAAAGATAAAGTTTATCTGTTGATTCAGCGTTGGCCGGGATCAACCGTGCCAATTGCCTGGTGTGGAAGTAAAGTAAAATCGGCTTGTCTTCTGGGTACTGGTCAATATGCGCGGATAGAACAAAAAGGTGACCGGGTATGGTTGCACGAGTTGCCCCAATATCCACCCGATCCGTGGTTAAGCGTTATAGAGCTGAGCTTTGAGGGAGAACCACGCCCTTCGGAACCGGCATACAGATAATGATCAATTAGGTCCGCCAGCTGGCGGAAGGAATTAGGAATTAGGAATTAGGAATTGAGAATGAAGAATGAAGAATTAGGTCCGTCATCTGACGAAAGGAATTATCCATTAGGAATTAAC
>CAYHDA010000398.1:2232-3667 GCA_964355145.1 uncultured Mariniphaga sp. | reverse complement strand
AATTCATAATTCTCCTTCGTCCCTCGAAAATCCCCCCTGGCCCCCCTTTTCCTAACGGGGAGAGGGAATACTGCCAATCGTCAAATTTTGCACCTAAGTAAAATATAAGTAATTGAAAAGCAGCAGAGCTGTGAAATATTTGTAGAAACTATTATAATAAATGCGATTCTTCAGGTGCAGAGCACCGCAATATAATTTTCAACAATCAAAAGTATATAGGATTTAAATAATATAACGGATCAAATTATTTTTCTAATTCGTAATTTTTTTCCCATTTCGTAGTTGAACATTCCTAATTCGTAATTATTCTCCTTTTCCTAATTCGTAATTATCATGAAAATATTAGTTACCGGCACTGCCGGATTTATCGGATATCACCTCACCAAAGCACTGCTAGAAAGAGGTGATGAGATCGTTGGAATCGATACCATTAACGACTATTATGATGTCGAACTGAAATATTCGCGCTTAGCAGAAACCGGAATTGCCCGGGAGGCTATCGTCTGGAATAAGCCTATTCAGAGCTCTAAACACCCCAAATACCGGTTTATCCAGCTCGACATCACCAATCGTAGCAGTCTTGAAATATGCTTTGCGTCTGAAAAATTCGACAAAGTAATCAATTTGGCAGCCCAGGCAGGCGTACGCTATTCGCTCGAAAAGCCTCAGGTTTATATTGACGCCAATATCACAGGATTCTTAAATATCCTCGAGTGTTGCAGGTACAACAATATCAAACACCTGGTATATGCCAGTTCATCAAGTGTTTACGGCAATAATAACAAGATGCCTTTAAGCACGGCCGACAGTGTCGATCATCCGATCAGTCTATATGCAGCAACCAAAAAAAGTAATGAGCTGATGGCCCACACCTACAGTCATCTTTTTGGCCTTCCTACTACCGGACTGCGGTTTTTTACTGTTTATGGTCCTTACGGAAGACCTGATATGGCTTTGTTTCTTTTCACCAAAGCCATTCTTGCCGGAGAACCAATACAGGTCTTTAATAATGGAGAGATGAAACGTGACTTTACCTTTGTCGAAGACATCGTCGGAGGAATAACGCGGGTGCTCGATCACCCACCTCTTCCGGATGCCAATAATCCGGCAGATCCTTCTGTAAGCAGGACAGCTCCTTATAAAATATACAATATTGGAAACGGCTCACCTGTCCGGTTGATGGATTTTATTGAAGCGATCGAAACTAAATTAGGAATCGAAGCTAAAAAAGAGATGCTCCCCATGCAACCCGGCGATGTACCCATGACCTGGGCCGACACCTCCGATCTGCAGGCCAATGTGGGTTACCGGCCTGATACCCCGATCAAAGTAGGGATAGGGAAGTTTATTGACTGGTACCAGGGCTATTACAAAATCTGATACGGGTTACGAAGGGTTACAAGTTACAAAAGGTTACGGGGTACAAGTTACACTG
>CAYHDA010000398.1:282-2132 GCA_964355145.1 uncultured Mariniphaga sp. | reverse complement strand
GGTTACAAGTTACAAAAGGTTACGGGGTACAAGTTACACTGAGTTACACGGAGTTATACACTGAGTAACACTGTGTAATTATTTTTTAAAAATATAGTAATTCGCCAGTACGAATTTTCAGCGGTAAAATTTAAAGTAAGGCGCAATATTACAATCATTTGCATCCTATAAATGGAGATTATAAATCTCCGGCTTGCAGGTTTAAAAAGGTTACAAGTTACACTGTGTAACCCTGTCTACCCTATTTCGTAATTCCCTCCGCCGGCTGGCGGACCTAATTCCTAATTCCTAATTCCTAATTGATAATTGATATTTGTTTCTTCTCTTCCTAATTCCTTCCGCCGACTAGCGGACCTAATTCCTAATTCCTAATTCCTAATTGATATTTTTCCTCAATCGGGTAGTTTTTGTACTCAATTATTACTACTTTTAGCATGCCAAATAAACATACTTGAATCTTGGCGCCTGCTCAGACCTTAACGCAATGGGACTGAGGAGGCGAAGCTTTCTTCAGATTAATTTGCGAAACCGGCACCCATGCTTGACACGCTCGTCACCTCCAAAACACGACTTAAGCTGATTCTGAAATTCTTTCTGAATCCACAAAATTCAGCACATCTGCGCGGATTGGCGGAGGAATTTCAGGAAAGCAGTAATTCGGTACGATTGGAATTGAATCGTTTCGAACAGTCCGGACTGCTGGAATCGGAGGCCAACGGCAACAAAAAGCTGTTCAGGGCCAACAAAAAACATCCGCTTTATGAAGATATCCATAACCTAATTCGCAAAACGGTTGGCATTGACCGGATCATAGAAGAGGTGGTTAATAAGCTGGGCGAGGTGGAGGAGACCTATATAACCGGTGATTTCGCAGTGGGGAAAAATGGAAAAACAATCGATATTCTGCTGGTAGGCACTAAAATTAACACGGAATTTCTTCTGACTCTGATTGAAAAAGCCGAATCTCTTATCAAACGTAAAATACGCTACCTTATTCTCTCCCCGGGTGAAGCCACGGTCTATTTGGGAGATATGAAAAGAGCAATGCTGATCTGAAAATCGATTCATAGGAGCCAATAGCAAAATGTTAGTATTTATCAAAACAAAAGCACCACTGATTACACAGATTTACACAGAGACAAACCTATTTCGTACTGCATTTAGTTCTGTGACCGTCATTTGACGGTTCTGCGGTATCTGTGGTAAATAAAGTATCTGAATTTAAAAAGCACCACTGATTACACAGATTAACACAGAGGTAACCCAATATAAAAAAGGTAAACCTAATTCGTACTGCATTTAGTTCTGTGACCGTCATTTGACGGTTCTGTTGTGAATAATCCTGAACTCAATAATATAACGTTCAAATGGATGAAAAGAGTTTAACTTACGAAATTATAGGATGTGCGTACAAGGTTCATAAACAATTGGGGCCAGGACTTTTAGAATCCACTTACGAAATCTGTTTAGAATATGAATTAATCAGTGCCGGCTTAGAGGTTGTCCGCCAGGTGGCACTACCGGTAATATATAATAGTATCAAACTAGATGCAGGATATCGAATTGACTTATTGGTTAATAATGAGATTATTGTAGAAATCAAATCCGTAGATACTTTAGCTCCAATTCATACAGCTCAAGTTTTAACATATTTGAAACTTTCAAATAGGAAGCTGGGCTTGCTAATTAATTTTAATGAAACAAATCTGAAAAACGGCATTAAGCGTCTGATTATGTAAGTTTAATCAAACTTAATTTGTGATAGTCTGTGACCGTCATCTGACGGTTCTGTGGCATCTGTGGTAAATAAAGTATCTGAATTTAAAAAGCACCACTGATTACACAGATTA
>CAYHDA010000398.1:0-182 GCA_964355145.1 uncultured Mariniphaga sp. | reverse complement strand
ACACAGAGGTAACCCAATATTAATCTGTGTTAATCTGTCCGTCAGCGTTCGACTGAGCTCAAGCCGAAGTGTGACGGATCTGAGGTGAATAATTTTCCCACGCATTCATTAGTCGTTTTGAATACTGAATAGCAGCTCTGAAGGCTTCGTTACTGATTCTAAACAACAATCGTAATAAAACT
>CAYHDA010000397.1:0-3668 GCA_964355145.1 uncultured Mariniphaga sp. | reverse complement strand
TAAACTCTTTTAAACTCTTTTAAACTCTTTTAAACTCTTTTAAACTCTTTTAAACTCTTTTAGCTATTTCCAGCCATTTCTAGCCACTTTCAACACTTCAAAACACTTCTAAACACTTCCAAACTCTTTTAAACTCTTTTAAACCCTTTTAAATCAGAACCCATTCAGAATACCCTTCATTCTTTATTTTGCCTTCATTGCGCAGGGCGGTAAAAAGATTAGTAACCTTGTATTTTTTTTGTTTATCCGTCAAAATATCCGGAAGTTTGTTCCACAACAACTCCTCAATGCCGGACCTTTTACTTTTTCCAAACTTATCAAGGTATTCCAAAATCATTTTTTTATAGTGCGCATCATCAAACCCTCTAGTATTAATATAATGCGCTTTGATAGCAGAATCAGGCAGTGAAGCGGCTATTCCTGCTGAAATGTAATAATTCGGCTTTCGCCCTTCAATTAAATTCCGGTCCTTCAGGTATTTTCCCTCGGTTTCGTTTAAGGGTTTCTTTTTTTGCACCTTATCGAGAAGAATAATCTCATCCAGTGTCAGTTCCTTATTCCTTACCAGCATCCGTGCAAAGTCGATATCCAGGACTTTTCCGGTTATCGTGACCTTTACCCGATCCTCACAAAGGTCATAATCCGGCAGTGGGAAGAACCGTTCCCGCTGATGCAGGAACATTTTGCGAATACCGTCACCGGCTGTATCCACCATTTTCAGATTGAACATCGCATTAACCAAAAACTGGTTCCGGTAACGTTCTTCGGGGGCGTTTTCCCTAATGACTTTTTCTACCGACCCTGGAATAAAACTGCCTAAATTGGTAAAGACGAGCTGGTCTTCCATTTCGATAACGTTAATCCTGCCTCCCTTGGCGTAGTCCTGATGGGCAATGCAGTTATTAATGGCTTCTCTGATTACAAAAGGTTCGTATTGATCAATTTCTTCGGGGAACAATGTTCCGTCTTTAATATAACGGTATTTCAGATTACGTATTTTTGCATAAACATTATCAACCGCCAGTAAAAGAGGGCAACCTACGATCCGGTAATCCTTATCGTTGCCCAAACCGTCTTTTAACACCCATCGGATTTTCGCCTGTGCGGGATTGACAAAATGTTCTGACTCTTCCCTCCCCAGCAGAAGGATAGTCGCTCTGGTGATTTTGCCCTTGATGGTCAGCTTGGCTTTATTCAAAAAGGTCACGTCATTCCACGAATCAACTTCTATCGCTTTACCGGGATATTTGCTTTTGTAATTCGTACGAGCCACTTCTATAGCCTTCGGATCAAGGTCGTTCAGCGTCGCGCCTGAAACGCCCTCCACGCTCCAGTCTTCCATACCGGCTTGTGCGCGGATACGCTCGATTTCCTCAATATTCAAAGGTACCAGCGATTCGCCGTCTCGTCCGTAGTAATGCCCCTCAAAAGCAATGGGGATTCCACGTGGAGCGGGGGGAATCTGAAACATGACCACCCGTTTTCCCGACAGTCGTAATTCATGAATTTCGACAAAAGTTATCCGGTTAGTCGTTTTATTTGCAACTTCGTTTTTCAGACTGTCCAGATCCTTGCGGTTTTCCCGAAAGCGGCTTCCGACTATCTGGAATTTCTTACTTTCTACTCCGAATATCAGCCAGGCACAGGGACGGCCTTTCATGTTTGCCTCATTACTGAGAGCAGAAAAATATTTGCCAATATCAGAAAACCCAAAGGCGTTCTTTGCCTCCTTGAATTCCACCATCTCCGTCTCACCGGGCAGGTCGCGGAGATGGTTTAATGTGCTGATTAATGTCTGTTCATCCATAGTTCCACCTCAAGACCCTCGTTCGCCGATTTCGGCAATAGTGCGTCACGAATGGCGGTGAGGGCGATTTGTTCTGTTTCTGATTCATAGAGGATCATTTTTTGCCCTCTATCCGTTTTACCTCTCTGTCAAAATCAGAAATATAGGTTTCATCCTGTTTCTTTCGATACACTTCGAACTCCTGCCGGCTTTAAGCCTGGCTTCCAATGCGCTTACTTTGCCCTTATCTACAAGGATAGGGTAGTTTGACAGTTCCAGAAAATTATGCAGAAATTGCATCCAATCTCCCATTTTCATAAGTATCTGCCGTTCTGCGCGGTTCTCTGCCAAATCGAGGTAAGCAGAAACGATACGGTTTAATTCTTTTATGTGATTTTCGCTTAGATAGTTTTTAGCTACAATTATATCAGATTTTAGTATCTTACCATCTGGGGCATGTTTCCAATTGGTTAAGCCCATGTAAATCTTTCTCGCGTCGGCTGAAGCGTAGATAATCTCCGCCGCCGTTTTGCCAGTAATGGCCCAGTGAAGTTTATTTTGTACACTGGTAAAAAACTCCTTTGTCATGGGTGCGTTTTTATCATAATCAGCAGAAAGAGCGTAAATATCGGTAATTTTTTGGTAAAAACGTCGTTCGCTGGCGCGAATTTCACGGATTCGCTCTAATAGTTCGTCGAAATAGTCTTTACCGCACCGTTTGCCCTGCTTGAGCCGTTCGTCATCCAGCACAAAACCCTTGATAATAAACTCTTTCAGCGTTTTGGTTACCCATATTCTAAACTGCGTTGCCTGGTAGCTGTTGACGCGGTATCCGACGGCGATTATAGCGTCGAGGCTGTAATATTTTGTCGCGTAAACTTTCCGATCTTCTGCAGTATGTTCCAAAATGGAACTAACTGAATCCTCTATCAGTTCGCCGGTATCAAAGATGTTTTTAAGATGCTTTGTTATTGAGGGGCGCTGAACACCAAAAAGCTCTGCTATCGCCTTTTGTGTCAGCCATGCGTTTTCATTTTTAAAAAACACCTCAATCTTTTTATTCCCCTCCGGTGAGGTGTAAAAAATGATTTCGTTGTCGTTTTTTTCTTTCATACCTCAATTTCCCCATTCATCGATTTCGGCAATAGCGCATCGCGGAAAATATCAAGGACGGCTTGTTCCATTTCGGATTCGGTTATTTTAGTCATTTGAAATCTCTTAGAAAGCTCGATATATTCCTGTGTTTATAATCACCCCAAGGCATCAACCTTTTTGCCGGCCATGTTACATAGAGAAAGCGCTTAGCTCTTGTAAATGCAACATAAGCATTGTTTTTTTCCTGCGTCATTTCAGATCCACCGCTTCTAACTGCACGATAATCAGGAAACGTTTCATGATCCATGCCCATCAGAAAAACAATATCATATTCCTGGCCTTTCATTGTATGCACAGTGCTAAGGGTAATGCCATTTTTTTTAGCTAAAGGGTGTGTTTTACCAAGAGCCATTGAATTTTTAAATTGTAGTAGTGATTTCTTATCAGTTTTTGTGGCGTACGCATGCCAATGTTCCAACAGTTCCTTAATATCATTCAATATCATTTTTTTCTCATTATCAGCTTCTATATGCTTATTTTCCTTTATAGATTCTGAAAATTTATTAAGAGACAACTTGAAGTTACTACCATCATCACTGAAAATAATAACAGTATTTAATACTTCTTTATCTGCCTCTTTATCTAAGCAATTTGAAAGTTCTTGTAAATTTATAGCTTTTGGATTATTGAATAATTCAAGAAGTTTGTACCAATGAAGAGTATCTTGTGGATTCAACTTAACACGAAGAGCCATATCAAAAATTTTCATTAATTTGGATTCAAACAT
>CAYHDA010000396.1:0-3693 GCA_964355145.1 uncultured Mariniphaga sp. | reverse complement strand
GCGACCTTTGCGGTTTATTTTATTGACTTTTTGGACATCCTCAAAAAGGATTTTCTAGATCTCGGGTTTAAAACTGAAATGCGACATCAATTTATTCTCATTACTTAAGATAAAATATAATGCCGTGCTTTTTAATCAAAGTTATAAATGCTTGTTTTGCGGCGATGGTGCTACCTCGCGGAAAAATTAATACCACAGATTACACAGATTTACACAAATTAAACCATACGATGGTTTTTCGATCTGTGTTTATCTGAACAATCTGTGGTATAATAAACCTAAAGTGTTCCGCTTGCCGGAATGCATTATCAAAAACAAAAATGAATCCCTTAATAATTCCCAATACTTAAAATGGCCGAACAGATTTATTCAATAGTAAGCGGATTTTTAATCTTCTCTTTCATTAAAGCAATCTCGAAAACATCGCTCACATTCTCAACGAAATGAAAACTTAAGCCCTTAAGATAGATCTCTTTGATCTCTTCAATATCCTTTTTATTTTCTTTGCTCAGAACAATTTCTTTGATTCCGGCACGTTTTGCAGCCAGAATTTTTTCTTTAATCCCGCCAACAGGCATCACTCTGCCACGCAATGTAATCTCACCTGTCATAGCCAGGCTCTTTTTAACCTTGCGTTGAGTAAAGGCCGAAGCGAGAGCAGTTGCCATGGTAATTCCTGCCGAAGGACCATCTTTGGGGATGGCACCTTCAGGAACATGCATATGCACATCCCATTTTTCAAACACTTCGGGTTTTAATCCAAGCTGACCACTATGGGCTTTCAAATACTCAAAAGCGATTGCAGCCGATTCCTTCATCACTTCGCCCAGATTACCTGTAATGGTGAATTTACTCTTGCCACGACTTAAGCTCGTTTCGATATATAGAATTTCGCCGCCCGCAGATGTCCATGCCAGACCGGTAACTACACCGGCATATTCATTCCCTTCGTAGCTCTCTTTGTTAAATTTTGGTGCACCCAGGTATTCCTTGATTTCAGCAGAGCCAATTTTTTTGTTATAAACGTCATCAAAAGCAATCTTCCGTGCCACTCTCCTCACTACTTTTGCAATTTGCTTATCCATTTCGCGTACGCCGGATTCTCTGGTATAATCTTCTATCAGAATCGTTAATGCCTCTTTTGAAAATTTGACATCGTCTTGTGTCATACCATGGTTCTGAAGCTGACGTGACACAAGATGTTTTTTCGCAATTTCGATCTTTTCTTCAAGCAAATAGCCACTCACATCGATCAGTTCAAGCCTGTCCCGCAAGGCAGGATGAATGGAGTTTAAGGTGTTTGCAGTAGCGATAAACATCACGCGCGACAGGTCGTAATCAATATCAATATAATTATCGTGAAATTCTGCATTTTGCTCAGGATCAAGAACTTCAAGAAGAGCAGAGGCAGGATCGCCATGAAAATCACTAGAGACTTTATCTATTTCATCCAGAATAAATACAGGATTTGAGGTTCCGGCTTTTTTTAAATTCTGAATGATTCTTCCGGGCATAGCGCCGATATATGTTTTACGATGTCCGCGAATCTCCGACTCATCATGAAGACCGCCAAGACTCATCCGGACAAATTTACGTCCCAGCGCTCTTGCCACCGATTTCCCAAGTGAGGTTTTTCCGACTCCGGGAGGTCCGTAGAGACAAAGAATGGGTGACTTCATATCGCCTTTAAGTTTCAGTACTGCAAGGTGTTCAAGAATACGATCCTTCACTTTTTCAAGACCATAATGATCCTGGTCGAGAATTTTCTCTGCATTACGAAGGTCAAAATTATCTGTCGAATAGAAGTTCCAAGGCAGATCAAGGAGCGATTCGAGGTAACCGGCCTGGACAGAATATTCGCCGGCAGCAGGATTCATTCGGATGAGTTTTGAGAGCTCTTTATCGAAAATTGCCTGTACGTTGGTTCCCCATCTCTTCAAGAGGCTCCTTTTTTTAAGGTCGGCGATCTCTTGTTCCGAAGGATTACCCCCAAGTTCGTCCTGGATGGTTTTAATTTGTTGATGAAGAAGATATTCGCGTTGCTGCTGATCCATATCAACTTTCACCTTTTTCTGAATATCCTTTTTAAGATCGATCAGCTGAACTTCGCGTACAAGAAAAGTGAGCAACATAGTGCTGCGTTCACGCAAATCGTCCAATTCGAGCAGTTCCTGCTTTTCCGCCGAATTCAGCTCCGTATTATTGCAGATAAAATTGATCAGAAAAGTATCATTTTCGATGTTTTTCACAGCGAATTGCGCCTCAGGAGGAATATTACCCGACGACTTTACAATTTTCAGAGCCAAATCTTTCAGTGATTCCACTAATGCATTGAATTCATGCATCTTGCTTGTGGGAAGGATATCGTTCAGTATGTTAACTTTTGCTTTTAAATAAGGCTCCGATTCGATAAAACCTTGTATCCGGAAGCGTCGTTTTCCTTGAATGATCACCGAAGTAGAACCATCAGGCATCTCAAGAATTTTAAGAATCTCAGCCATTGTTCCAATCTGAAAAAGATCATCAGCATTTGGATCCTCTGTTTGTCCGTTTCGTTGGGCAATCGTACCAATCAGTTTATTTCCGGAATAGGCTTCACGAATGAGCAAAAGCGATTTTTGTCTGCCAACAGTAATTGGCATTACCACACCCGGGAACAGAACGGTGTTGCGCAACGGCAAGATTGGCAGAATAGCCGGAACCTCCACTGCGCTCAGTTCGGCATCATCGCCGTCAACAAGAATCGGTATAAAATCGCCATGTTCTTCTACTTCTCTCGAAAACAAGAAGTTACTTTTCAAGCCTTTATTTTTTTTGTTTTCCATCTTCAAATTAAAGAAATGACAATTTGTCGCTACCCCCCTCGTATTGGAGGGAATAATCAATGATTCAATTCGCATGCCAACAACTAATTATCGCAAAAAGTGCCGTAATTAACGGCAATCTGTCAGTTAAATAGTACGAACTCAAATTTACAACAAAAAAATACCCGTACTGTTCAAATACGGGTATTTTTTATTTTTTATTTTACAGTCTATTGCTTGCGCTTATCCATGTGCTTCGAATAACGGGTAAGGAACTTATCTACACGTCCTGCGGTGTCAACAAGTTTCATTTTACCAGTATAAAACGGGTGGGAAGTATTTGAAATTTCCACTTTAATAAGCGGATACTCAACACCATCAATTTCGATAGCTTCTTTTGATGCAGCTGATGACCTGGTAATAAAAGTATGTTCGTTCGACATATCCTTAAATGCTACCAGCCGATAATTTTCCGGATGTATTCCCTTTTTCATGTGAATCTTTATTTATTTAATATCTTATTCTAAATCTTTTACTTCGATACGGGGTGCAAAGATAAGCATACTTCAATAATTTGCAATAGCAATCAATAAAAGAATTTGTAAATTTTTATTTGTCCTGATTATTTTCACTCTGTCCGGTCCGGACTTCCTTCATCAGCATAGGAGCCCTTTCGAATTCAACTGTGCGGTCAAAAAGATAGCGCATGGTATAGTGGGTTTTAGCCGGTACACTTCCCACAGAGCGGTAAATTGAAACCATCTTGGGATTAAAATCACCTACCCATGAAAGTTCCACTTCGTTATACCATAGTTTGCGTTGCATTACTTTGTCAAGATGCCAGAAAACTGCCGATTCAAGTCCGCTGCCCTGAAACCTGGGAACCACT
>CAYHDA010000395.1:0-3735 GCA_964355145.1 uncultured Mariniphaga sp. | reverse complement strand
CAAAGAACTTAAGTCGCAAGTCAGACACCAATTTAGTAATCATAAGGTCTGCCATTTAACCCATCGACAACCTAAATAGTTAATATTTTGTTGTTTCAGAGCATGTTATCGAGGCTGCTTAATTCCTTTCCAACAATCTCCTTTTCAAGCCATTTCTCCTGCCGCGCCTTAAAGATAATCAAACTATCGGTCTCGGGATTCATTATCTTCAACGAGCAGAGCTTTAATTCTTCAAGCTTCACCTCAGTGATCTCCCCTTCAAATACAGAGTTTTGAATCCAGTTCAAATACCTTCGGCAAAGTTTCAGCATTTTGACTACCCTTTTCTCCCCAATATCATAAACAGCAATTACATACATCACCACCACATTTTAAAGGGTTTATATTGCTCAACCCCCAAAATGTGCTTTTGCAGTTTGTAGCATTCCAATTTAATCAGATGTTTATAGCTCACCGAACGATTCATGGTGCGGTGCTTAATGGTCTCCAATAGTCTTTCCTCAAACGACTGAACAAATATTTTCTTGCCAGAAGGTTTTAACACTACCCGATTGACTGCTTCTTCAAAATGATGCAGCTGAATCTCCTTTTTATTCAATACCTTAAATATCACACGATCGACCAGTAAAGGCTTGAAAATCTCTGCGATATCGAGTGAGAGTGAAAAGCGACGTTCGCCTGGTTCGTGCAAAAAGCTAATTGTCGGATTGAGTTGAGTTTGGTGAATGGCTCTCAGACATTGACTGTAGCACATCATATTACCAAAGGAGATTAACGAATTTACCTCGTTCTTCGGCGGTCGGTAACTCCGGCCCTCCATCGAGAAGTCGTTAATAATAAGTTCGAATGCCTCATAATACATCTTCCGGATATTCCCCTCAATACCCATCAATTCATCGATGGCGGTGGTATTTGAAATTCGTGCGACATATTGTTCTATCGTTGTGATGATTGGCTCAAGATCTTTACCCCGGCTGTTGTAATAACGGAGGTTTTTCAACATATTATGTGCTGCACCCTGGAGGATCAGTCGGGCCAGTTCCTGACGTTTTGCTTTATTTTGTTGCATTTTTACCTGGGCAATTATCATCCTACCCGATAATAAGGCTTCTCGAGGCATAAAAGATCCGGTATAATTCTCAAAATAGTCGAAGAAGTGAACCGGAATCTGCTGTTGTCCCAGAAAATTATAAAGCGCCGAATTGGCATCCAGTGCCCCGAAGGCATAAATTTCGCCAACTTGCTCTACAGGCAAATAACGCGTTTGCTGTTCGATACCTTCTTCATTAAAAGCCACAAATTGTAAGGTATTGTCTTTCCGGCTCAAACGACCAGGATTAAAAAGATAATAGGTTTTCTTCATTTTAATTTTTTAATTCCAGATCAGTCTTCCGAGGCATAGCAGAAATCAAAATACGAACAGTTTTTACAGATGCCCTTTTTCTCGAGCGATGGACAGTTTTCGTCCACTATTATTTTCTTAATTTTCTCCAAGATAGTTTCCAGATCGGCACGATCGTGATCCGACAGCAATACCTCTTCCGTATGTCGAAGCTTGGGGTATTCAAGTAAACCAGTTACTCCCTTGATACCCGCCAGTTCCATTATATGGATATAATACTTTAATTGCCAGCGGTGCGACTCCTCGAGTTTATCCGACTTTTTCACTTCATGGATAACCTTTTCTCGTTTGTCGTAAAAGTCAATCTTTATGGGACCTATCTCCACCTCCTGAAATCGTTCCGGGCGATCAGCATACGAAGTTTCGTGGATTAGCTTTCCCATCGCCACAAGTTCACTGTTTTGCTCCATCTGGATACCATTGGCAAACAGCCACAATTTCCGGTGGCACGTAAAATAGTAATTCATTTGTGTGCCGGTTACCTCCATCATATCATGCAGTTATAAATCAAGCTCTTTTTGTAATGTTGCTAATCGAAGATCTGTTTACTTTTGGAAATGTATAAAATGGATGTGAGTTAGGTCAATGCATACATTAGATCTCGGAGTACGGCGTCTTAATATAATACCATAAATACTTATTAACCTAGTCGCAGTTCTTGTAACTTCTGGGTGCCTTTTCGAACACTTGGTCTTTAGTAAACGATTGCAAATGCTTTTAAAATCTGTTTTCAAAATAGGAAATGTAATTTATTGTGAGTTGTATATAAATGTCTTTTTTAATACTACAAGAATGTATCATCATCTAATATCAATCCCACTTCATCATTGTATTTCTGTGCTATATATACTTCCATCTTTTCTTCTCGAATCCTAATTATTTGTTTATAAATAGAGCCTTTCTTAACTCCTTGGGCAATCAAATAATTCGGACAATTCAAAGCGTATTCACTTTTGAAAAAATTAAAATCATTATAATTTTCAAAATAGCAATCATTAATGCTTTTGGGATTAACGGTAAATACTTCGGATTGATTTCCAATATTCCTACTTTTCCAAAAGTTTGATGAATTATCATCTTCTTCTAATTTCTCCTTTGGATTAATCAGCCAATTATAAACTATGTTTTTTCGGTAATTATCAATATTGACTTGTGTCTCAGGACTAAATTCCATCATTTCAGGGTAAATTAGATTAATTAACGCTACAAATTCCTTGGCGTTATAACCTTTGCATTCCAATAACCTTAATGTTTCTTTCATTGGAAGGATGGGTTTCCAGCCTTTCCCTTTGTGATAACTTCCATAGGGTGCTGGATATAAAGAATCTTTCTTTTTAGGAATTAAAACATTTAAGTTCCCAATAGTTTGATCGAAACGAGATAACCGCCCAACCCTCTGAACTAACCTGTCCATCGGACAAATTTCAGAAATCATATTATGAGAACTGATATTAACACTCATTTCCCCAATTTGAGTAAGAATTGCAATTCCTGTTGCTTTATTTCCCTGCCATGCTTCTTTCCCAAAGTTCATTATCAACAAATCTTCCTTTTTAACTTTATCCGGTTCCCTAAAACGACTATGGTATAAAATAGGTTTGATATCTTTTTTTTGAAACCAATTATACAAAGACATTGCTTTTGCTACAGTATTGGCATAAATAATTGTAGGTTGCAATATTGCTTGTTCTAAGATATTTTCAATTTCATCGATTTCTTCATATTCAATTATATTTGCAATATTACATCGGATGCGATCATAATCAGATTTATCTTCTTTAATCTCTTTAGGTTTATAACCTGTCGTTTGATACATTTTTAATGCAGATTCGGGTAATGATGCACTCATAATTAGTACAGGTACATCCAAAATGTACAACACCTTCAATAACTCAAGGATATTCGCTTGGGTAAATTCATCATAGAAATCAGCCTCATCAATAACAACACAACTATGTGCCATATTGAAGGTAACTGAATGATGTTCTTCTTTAACATGAGTAAGCGAAATAAGCAAATGGTCAATTGTGCAAACAGTAACAGGTGTTTCAAAGTGCTTTGCAAATTCGAGTTGTAATCTTTGATAATCAAAAGCCTTTTTCGATTCAGACGCTTTAGGATAATGTTTGGTAAACCAAGCACTCGAATGATACAATCCTGTTTCAGCTAAAGAACTCTCAACATTGATTGCAAGCGAATTTGAAGTAAAACGGGTAGGCATTGCTATTACAAGCCTATCAGCCCTGTTGTTTTCAATCTGTTTTTTTGCCCAAAGTAAACAAGCGTCTGTCTTTCCCGCACCTGTTGGTGCCCGTATCAATAATAATTTGTCA
>CAYHDA010000394.1:0-3806 GCA_964355145.1 uncultured Mariniphaga sp. | reverse complement strand
CTCCCAAATACCGGGACCAGATTTTCCTGATGACAAAAGCTCCGGGGAAAACAGGCGCTGAGGTACGACAAATGCTGGATGAATCGTTAAAAGCTTTAAGGACCGATTATATCGACTTGTGGCAAATTCATGCCCTTGGTGCTCCGGAAGATGTTGATATGAGATTAAAGGCAGGTGTCCTGGATGCATTTCTGGAAGCTAAACAAAAAGGCAAGACACGATATATTGGTTTTACCGGACACCAAAATCCCAAAACTCATTTATATTTTCTGAAAAAGCTTGAAGAATTGGGCATTGAACTGGATACTTGCCAGATGCCATTAAATGTTTGTGATCCTTACTTTGAGTCATTCCAACATCAGGTATTACCTGTTCTATTGGAGAAAAAGTATGGTATTCTTGCAATGAAAACAATGGCAGGTGGCAGCATGATGGGTAAGCGAATAGATACCACACCTAAAGAGATCAAAACCGAAGATATTCCCGACGTACTAGCAAAAACAAAGCTTACTTATGCAAATCTCCATCAGTATGTGTATTCTCTTCCGGTTTCCGCTTTGGTTAGTGGCTGCGGAAATACACATGAACTGGAAGCCAATGTAAAAGTCTTGAGAGGTATGACAAAATTATCTGAATCAGATATGAAGAAACTGGAGAAATATGCTGAGCCTTATGCTGGAATGTACGTGGAGAACTATAAAAGGATATTGAAATAATACTGGCTTTTATTTGGATTAGTTACGACTGAATCTGACATTCAAAATGAGTTCCTCAGAAAATAGGTTCTGCTAGCAACCATAAGTTCAGATTTTAGCTTTGTTAAAAACAATGAAGCATAAATTCTGTGTGAATGGTAAAAAATGATACCCGGAGTTAATATATCATCCGTTGATTTAATAATCTTGTGTAATTTTTTAATACATTTGCACATACCTGAGAGTCTGGGAAAAGATCGGTATTGAATGTTGCTGATAAAGATGATTGATATGATCGGTTTCCATCCATTCGAAAGTTACGTTTCAATCACTTAACTACCTTTAACATGCAAAATTCGCGCAGAAAATTCCTCAAAAATCTTTCAGCGACTGTCGTGGTTGCTCCGCTTATCCTGCAGTCATGCGGCTGGCCAAATTCCAAAAAAAGCAACGTGGTTACCTTGGGTCTCATTGGGATGGGAACACAAATGCGCGGACTAATGCGTAATTTCATGGGACGTCCCGATACACGGATTGTTGCCGTTTGTGATGTGGATACTACACGCAGGGAACATTATAAAAAAATAGCAAACGATTTTTACAAAAACGATGAGTGTAAGGCTTACTCTGATTTCCAAGAGATCATCAACCGCAAAGATATTGATGCCGTCGTCATTGCCACGCCGGATCACTGGCACGCCATTCCGATGCTTGCCGCACTTCGGGCAGGAAAAGATGTTTATTGTGAGAAACCTCTGACTCATAATATCCACGAAGCCGTCGAAGTGATGAAGGCCGTGGAGGAAAACAGCAGGATCCTGCAAACAGGTTCCATGCAGCGTTCGAGCAACGAGTTCCGCGTTGCCTGCGAACTGGTACAAAATGGCGTGATTGGACAAATAAGTCATGTCGAATGCAGCTTCGGGGGGCCGGGCATTCCCTGCGATCTTCCTGAAGAACAATTAGAGCCTGGATTAAATTGGGAGATGTGGTGTGGTCCCGGACCGCTTCGTCCGTACAATTCTGTCCTGAGTCCTCGCGGTATACATGACTCTTTCCCGAATTGGAGGCTTTACAAGGAGTATGGCTCCGGTGGCGTCGGCGACTGGGGAGCACATCATCTCGATATCGCCCAGTGGGGACTCGGAATGGACAACAGCGGTCCCGTGGAGGTCATTCCTCCTGAGGATGAGAAGGCGACTTCGGGATGCAAATTTGTCTACTCAAACGGTATTACACTGGAGCACAGAAACGACGGCTTCGGCGTTCATTTCTTTGGTTCAAAAGGGGAGGTGAAGGTCAACAGGGGTCAATTTGTGCTGATCGTTGAAGGTAAAACCATTGCCGAATTTACGGATATCCAGAGAAAGGAGGGTAAAATCAAATGTGCCGACGAGGTGATGAAAGCGGAACAGGCCTACCTGCAAAATGCAAAGATTCAACTTTACAGGAGCAAAAATCACATCAACGATTTTATGGAGTGCCTCAAGAGCCGAAAGAAGCCTATTACCAGTGAGATTGTGGGTGCCCATAGTTCCATCTGCTGCCACCTGATGAACCAGTGCTATTACAACCACGCCCGTTTTACATGGGATCCTGCCAAATACGAATTCACCGGAGGTACCGGCGACCCGAAATGGCTCACCCGTGAATACCGCAGTCCCTGGATGGTCTGATCGTGCTCAGCTTCGAATGGTGACATGACGCACCTAATATTTTCAGTATAATTACTCGATATTTCGCCAAATCCTGGCGTCTTTCTGGCGTGCAATAAAACATACCACTAACCTCTTGATATTTGTACCAATATTTGGTGACTTTGTGAAAAACTTGATTTATTATGAGTAGAAACACATCAATATCAATAGGAAACTATTTTGATAATTTTATTCAGAATAGAATAACAGCGGGAAGATTTAAAAATGCAAGTGAGGTTGTCCGTGCGGGACTCAGACTTTTAGAAGAGGAAGAAAATAGACTAATTACATTAAGGAAAGCCATAAAAGAAGGGATTGAGAGCGGAATAGCTAACAATTTTAATTCTGAATCACATCTGGAAGAATTAAAAGCTAATAAAAGTGGAGATCACAAGAATCCTGCATGAGCAAATGGATTTTAAAAACAGAATACCTGAATAACTACATAGCTGACGCAATAAAAAATATAGCGAATATAAAACGGATTTTCCCAACAGGCTGGCTCAACCAAAAAAGTCGATTTTCCCCCAAAACCTAGCGTAAACCTAGCGGATAAAAAAACACCCACACAATTTAATGTGTAAGTGTTTGATTTTCTGGGTGGGCCCAGCAGGACCACCCTCTTTTCTATTTATATGATTATCAGCGTATATGTTTTTTGTAAATCAAAAATTCTTTACTGCCCGAGATTTTCATATTTTCGTTCATCTTATCAATAGTTAATTTTATTTACCTGACTACTGCTTTTTATAATCAGCATTTTATCATTTTTCAGTTAAAAAACAAGTGAATATCTGAGTAATCTTAACAAGGTGGATTTTGTTGAATATTTCTTTCAGTTTGCATGAGAAGGAGGTAAGATCCAAAGTGGCGGTGCACGGACAGCGGGGAATTTTAAAAAAGCAATGGAAATTACAGCTTGCTGAAAAACCTGGGACAACTAAATCCTACATTTTTAAAATCGAGAACAATATTAAAAAAGCTCGTATTTCGACACTTCAAAAGATAGTTGAACTACGCTTCGACTAAAAACAAAAGGCAACCAACTTTGGGATTTGCCCCTCTGGTAATATTTTCATGTGCACTTATGTTTAATTCACACGGAAAATTTGTATTTTTAGAATTTATTCAGAGCTTTATACCCATAAGCTCTTGTGGGCAAGAACATTATCTGGATAAAGCTTCTGTCAGCCGCTAAAAAACTAATCAGGGATAAGAACGAATTCAGATCGCCCTGGATTAATTATCGACCTATATAATAAAAATGAAAAAATGATGAGCAAATCAGTGCAGACCAAAATCTTTATAGTTATACTTTTATTTCTATCAAGTAGTTTATTTATTCAATGTTCACAAAGAGAATCGTCACAAGTTTCAGAAAAAGAATGGGCTGCTTTACCTGCAGATGGTCCGA
>CAYHDA010000393.1:0-3814 GCA_964355145.1 uncultured Mariniphaga sp. | reverse complement strand
AGGAATAGGATCCGGATCAGAAAAGGGATATGTCGTAAACACTTTTTTGTATTCCCTGAACGTTGTAGTGTTGTTCTGCGCGGTTGCAAACAAGCTTACAAAAGATAAAATGAGTACTAATGATTTTAATTTCATGTTGTTTATGTTCGGTAATTTTAGTTTTTTAGTTTTGGTTTTTTATACTTGTCATTGCCATCAGTTAACCACTTTAAAGAGAAACTGAGAAATGGATTTTCAGTGTATTCCTCTTTTTCGAAGAATAGTCCAATATCCCCATTTTTAAGAATTGTTAAGCATGAATAAGCCGAACTTCCAGGATAAATTGTTTTGCCTTCGCTCCAGGTTTTACCTTCATCGTAGCTAATTCGAACCGTCATATTTTTACGTCCTTTTTCCATTTTGGCATTTGCAAAAAGCAGCCGGTTCTTTTTGTACCCATCATTGATTGAGGTGTAACGAATGATACTGCCATTACAACCCGGGTCGATCAGGGCAGACTCAGGGCGTGATTCCCACGTTTTGCCTTCATCGGCAGAAACATGCACATAACGCATGCCTTTTTTATCATTGACACGGCTATTAATCATCCAGCTTCCGTCAACCAGTTCCACAATCTTTGATTCGTCTGCAGGTTTTATAGGAGTGTCGATAAAATACCATGATTTTCCGTGGTCGTTGCTTCCAAATACGTACAATCCGCGATTGAGGTTTACCAAACAATGTAACAGTTTACCTGTGCGGGTGAAAATTCCAGTGCCTGAAGTGATAAATTTAAAATCGTTTTTCCACTCCGGCTTTGCAATTTGCGAAGTAATATCAACAGGTTTGCTCCAGGTTTTTCCATTATCGTCACTTTTAATATAGTGCAGGTAATAAACATTTTTCTCGTTATCCAAATCCATAAAATTGTAGAACAGAAAGATTTCTTTGGTTACATCATCAACAATCATTGACGGATCGGATCCGGATTTGCCTAAAGGAAAATCAACAACCCGTTCAATAGCGAACCATGTTTTTCCATTGTCTGCACTTCGGCGTACCACAATATTAATGTCATTGTTCCGATTTAAGTCGTTACCATTTGGAACGCGTTCATCTATGGCTGCAATTAAATCGCCGTTTGGTGCAGTCACAATTGAAGGGATTCTATAGCATGCTATATTCTCTTTCATTGATATATTGAATAAATCGTGGTATTCAATTATACCTTTTGCTATTTGGGGCTTTTCTTCCTGACCAAAAGCACTAATTGAAACAAGTGCCATAAAAATTACATTAAAATAGTTTCTCATCTTTCTGGTTCTTAAGTAATTATTTCCAATCATTGATTTTTGACTTGAACTTTTCAGATCACCTCAAGTGCTTTTATCTCCTCTGTTTTTAGCATTACATATCTCACAATGAGACATATAATACATAAGACCTTTATTAATTAATAACAGATTTCATCAAAGCCATATCAGCTGCAGAACCTTTTATGACCAATTCAATGATCACATCATTTTCGTTCTTATAATTCGCTGGAACAGAAAAAATTAATTTATCATTCTCTTTTTTAAATGCAACCTTATCTGAAGTGTTGAATATTCTTGCTGACACAATCTTGTTTTCAAACACCGGAAGGGTGATTGACGTCTGTTCGTTTAAAAGATGTAAGTATATTTTGTTGTTTTTACGGGTACTAACAAAGTCACCTTTAATCGGAAGATAGGGACCACCTTCGGTTCCATAAACACTTTCTCCATAGATTTTCGTCCAACTGCCAATTTCGCCAAACAGTTTTTTCTGTGTATCATCAACACTTCCATCAGGTTTGGGTGCCATATCTAGTAAGTAGTTCCCGTTTCGTCCGGCTATCTTAACCATGGTTTGGATCATTTCTTTTCCTGTTTTATATTTCATTTTTGAATTATAGGAATAGTTAGGATAGGCCACACTCGAACAAAATTCCCAGGGTCCTTTGTAGTACAATTTTTCCCATTCTTTTCCTCCATGGTCTTCACGGCTATGGTAGTCGCCAACATTTTTCTCAAAATCCCATCCATCGTCCCACATCCCGCCTTCCGGAGTGCTTGGCATCTGCAGTCGGGACATAATGATATTGGCATCTAAACTTTTTAAATACGCAGAAAGTTCAGTTCTGTATTTGGGATTACTATACCATTCGGGATGCCAGAACCCATCGAACCAGAAATTTTTGGTATGGTATTTTTGAATCAATTCGGCACATTGTTTTTTTACAAATTCAAAATAGGCATCCATTCCTCCTTTTACATTTGGAATATCTTTTTCCTCAACACCATACATGCGTGGCCAACCATTTTCATGAAGATCAGCAATGGAATAATAGGTACAGAAAACTATTCCCTGCTTTTCACAAGCTTCTGATAGTTGTTTACAAATATCCTGGCCATAGGGCGTATTCATAATGTTGAAATCAGTTGCTTTAGTATCCCAAAGAGAAAATCCACTGTGATGCTTTGGTACAAATACAATGTATTTCATTCCGGTATTCTTAGCGATACGAACCCATTCATTGGCATCAAAACTGGTAGGATTCCAATCTTTACACATTTGCATGTATTTCTCTTGAGGAACCTGATTCCCCCACGACCATCCGATTTCCTGATCAATTGCACCCAAAGGAGTCCAATGTATAAACATTCCAAACCGAGCGTCGGTAAACCATTTTACTCCATTTTTCAACGGGTAATTCATTTCCTTTTCCTGGGAAAAGGCAACTGATAGGTTTATGAAAAGAATTACGATTACCGGAAGTAATCTCCAGCCTTGCAGTCTAAACCTTGAATTTTGCTTTACTAAATCATTCATAACGTGTGAGTTTAATTTAAAAACAGTATTGTGGAACTCCTAGATATTTACGACTAAAATAAAAGCCTCTATCGTTTCCTCAGAATGCACGAAGAACCGAACATCCCGTTTAATCTATTTAACATGTACTTGAAACTTTCGGATCAAAGGTGTACCTACCGATAAACTAATTTTTACTTTCAGCTGATCAACTTCAGCAGTAAGGATTATTGGATCAATCTTTCTTCTTCCAACAGATGTTCCCTCTGCCATTTTAATCCATTTGCCGGTAATTGCATCACGACCTTCAACTTCATATGCACGAATCCGTTGTCCATATTGATATTCTTCCCATATATCAGTATATGCAATTTTACAGGGTTTGTCAAGTTTCAGTAATACTTCATTACCTTGAACTTTTTCAATACGAGCTACAGGATGACCAAACCGATGTTCAATTTCATCGCCAAACTCCTGGTAGCGCATCATATCATCGGGGTGGATGCTACCGTCGGCCATAGGAGCACAGTTTAATATCAAAAAACTATTTCGGCCCACCGATTTAATATAGCAATCCATTAGTTCATTTAAGGATTTTCTATGATTCAGTGCATCAGGACGGAATTTCCAGAAGTTATCGCGCAGGGGAGTATCTGCCTCGTTAGGAGCACAGTAGTCGCCATCAGGGTCATCTGCCGCCTGGATTTGATTTTTGTCAGCTTCAAACTGGGTAGCTGGTTTTTTTGAGATCGAACTTTTTTTGAGAATGGACCAACAGGGATCCGATACCTGTCCCTGCTCAGTCCCAGGCCAGCGAATGGTCGGATAAGGATCAACACATCCAACGGCTGCCACAACCGCCTTCGGGGCACGATCGGCAATCTCCATACCGAGGGAAGCACGGATTGGTTGGTCAATCCAAATTTCGGTTACGAGGTCGGAACCCAACCGATCCATAATTTCATGAAACCTGGTTTTAAAAATTTTATCGGCATCCGCCCAA
>CAYHDA010000392.1:0-3823 GCA_964355145.1 uncultured Mariniphaga sp. | reverse complement strand
CCAACGGTTTGTCAGATACTGTTAAAGTTATTTCGGGACTGACCCATGGCCAGAATTATTTTTTCCGCGTCACAGCTGTGAATGATGACGGACCGGAAAGTTCATTTAGCAGCCAATCATCAACAATTATTAAAACGGGAGTTGTTCCTGTAATTAAAATAAAATGGGGTGATGTTTTGATTTGTTCTAATTTAGGTGATTCAATTGATCACTATCAGTGGTTTAAAAGTAATAACGCGATTTTAGATGGAATCGGACAGTATTATGCAACCGATAAAAAGCCGGGAGCCTATATGGTGGAAACGATCGATTACGAAGGGTGTAAAAATTCATCCAATATCATATCGGCAGTGGGAACGAAATCGCTCACTGTTTCTCCTAATCCGGCAGTGGTGAGTTTTACACTAAAATTAACTGACACCTCCGGAGGTACTGCCCTGGTAAGTGTAATAAACGTGTCAGGGATAAAGGTGATGGAATTTAAGACTGAATACACCGGTAATGAACTGCTCAAAGAGATCCCTGTGGACAGGTTAATGCCCGGGATCTACGTTGTTCAGGTGCTGCTGAATCATCAGGATCTGTATTACACAAAAATTGTAGTCATCAAGTAAACATCCTTATGATAAACCTGCAATTGATATGAAAATAAAAGCTTTTATAGTGCTCCTCTCAGCCATTCTGATCCTGTTTGGCACTCATTTCAGGGCTTTTTCTCAGGAGGCTGACACCATCAACATAAGCAGCCGGCCGGGTTTTTATACCGGATTTAGCTTAGGTGCAGCTCAATCGCATCTGGTGAATGAAGGTATTTCAGCTGTTTCGAACCAAATATCAAACCCAATGAATGGTTTCTCCGGATCGGTCGAGTTCGGATATTATTTTTCGAAATATTTTGGACTTTCGACCGGCGTTGGACTCTCTTCCTGCAATAACGAAGCGACACTTAATACCTATCAAAGTAATTTTAATGCGATCGATTCCGAGAGTGAAACCTATCAAAGACAGGTTACCGGAACCGGTATCAGGGAACTGGAAAAAATCACCTTTCTAACGGTTCCGGTATGTTTGAATTTCCGCATACCTCTTAATAAAACCGTAGGATTATTTTTACAAACGGGTGTGGCGATTGCTGTTCCTGTGGTGAAAAATTACATTAGTAGTGGAATATTCAGCTACAAAGGATATTATCCGGCCTATAATGTCCTTCTCGAAAATCTGCCTGCTTATGGTTTTCCAGGTAATGTCAACAGTGTCACTAACGGCAGGCTGGAACTTAAACCGGTTAACTTTAATGTTGTTGGCGCTGCAGGATTTGATTTTTTTGTTCAGAAAAAGATTCAGTTAGCTTTGAGCGTATCCTATAATCAGTCGGTTTCAACAATTTCGGCCTATACTTCACCGGATAAATTCCAGCTTTCTTCGGATGCAGGTCAAATTAAAAGCCTTATTGGCGGAAGTGAAAAATCAACAGTTCAGTCGATAGGAATGAGTCTTACACTACGTTATTTTTTTTGATTTAACCTGTTCAATTCAAGAAAATTTGTCATAAATTTGTATACATGTCAAAGATATCTGCTCTGATATGCTTATGATAACAGATTCTAAATGAAATAAATAAATTGTAAATAAAACAATTTACAGACATCATTCATAATAGCCAAGACATCTCACACCATGAAATCAATGTCTGAAGCAGAGAAAAAACTCCGGATTGCAAACGAGGAACTTCGCCTGCGCCTAAATGACGTGGAGGAATCACTTCGCACCCAGGGTTTATTAAATAATATTATCGAAAACAGCCCAAATGCTCTTTTTGTTACTGATGAGCATGGAACCCTGATCCGAATGAATCAGGCGTGCCGGAATCTTTTTCGTTTGCGGGACAGTGAAGTGATAGGCAGGTATAATATTTTAGACAACAGTTACAATGACGATATAAACCTTAAGCCGATTATCAGGGACGTGTACGAGAAAGGTTTCACTGCCCGTTTTGTCACTTCAATTGATACCGCCGCCCTTAAATCGCTTGAACTCGCTCAGACCATAAAGGTTGATGTGGATGTGAGCATGTCTCCAATTCTGGAGCCAAATGGGAAAGTTATGAATGTTGTCATCCAGCTCATAGACATCACTGAGCAAATGCAGACAGTTGAATACCTGAAAAAGAGGCAACAACGATACAGCAGTTTAGTAAAGAGTCTTAATGCCGGCGTTGTGGTTCATGCCCCCGATACTTCAATTATCATAAGTAATCCCAGAGCTTCCGAATTTCTTGGTCTGACAGAAGATCAGATGAAAGGAAAGCAATCATTTGATCCTGACTGGAAATTTGTAAATGAGGATAATATTCCGATACCTTTTGAAGAATATCCTGTAAATAGAATTGCAAAAAGCGGACAAGAACTAGGCAATTTAGTTATTGGGGTCAACCAGTCAAAATCAAAAGACACCAGATGGTTTTTGGTCAATGGCATACCCGTTAAGGATAAGAATAATGAGATAGACGAAATAATAATCAGTTTTATCGATATCACCGAGCGGAAACTCTCCGAACTTGAATTATTCAAGGCGAAGGAAAGGGCTGAACAAAGCGATCGACTGAAAACAGCATTCCTTGCTAATATGAGCCACGAGATCCGTACCCCAATGAATGGAATACTTGGCTTTACCAGCCTGCTTAAAGAGCGCCGGCTCGGTGGCGAGGAACAAGCGGAGTTCATACGTCTTATAGAAAAAAGCGGAGTGAGAATGCTTAATATTATCAATGATATCATTGATATTTCTAAAATAGAGTCAGGTCAGATGGATTTGTTGATAATGGAAACAGATATAATTGAGCAGATTGAATTCATATGTGCTTTCTTCAGACCAGAGATCGAAAATAAAGGAATAAAGATGGTTTTAAAAAATTTATTGCCAGCCGGTGAATGCATTATTAAAACTGATCGGGAGAAGATCTATGCAATTCTTACTAATCTGGTAAAAAATGCGGTTAAATTTACGAAAGCGGGTATAATAGAACTTGGGTGTGAAATAAAAGGAGAGAATCTTGAATTTTTCGTAAAAGATACCGGTATTGGAATTCCGAAGGACAGGCAGCAAGCTATATTTGAACGCTTTATAAAAGCCGATGCTGCTGATTTAAGGGCTTTTCAGGGAGCTGGTTTGGGCTTGTCGATTTCGAAAGCTTATGTTGAGATGTTAGGCGGAGAAATTTGGGTCGAAAGTGAAACTGATAAAGGCTCAGTTTTTTATTTTACAATTCCAATGAAGATTAAACCGGCAGAAACTGCTGTTCAGAACAGCGATTCGCCTGTTGAGACAATAAAAGAAACAGAGCCGGCAATTCCGGGACTGAAAATACTGATCGCAGAAGATGATAATGATTCTTCAAAATATCTTGAACTGATCACCAAGCGGTTCAGTAAATTAGTCTACAGAGCTGCAACAGGTGTTGAAGCTGTGGAGATTTGTCAAAATAACCCTGACATCGATTTGGTGCTGATGGATATTAAAATGCCGGTAATGGATGGATATGAGGCGACAAGGCAAATACGGTATTTTAACAGCAATGTTAAAATTATCGCGCAAACTGCCTACGCATTGCACGGCGACTATGAAAAGGCACTGGAAGCGGGATGTAATGATTATACCACAAAACCAATAGACAAGAATCATTTAACCACTCTGATACAGCGATATTTCCTTGATATGGCGAGCTGAATAATAGTGTAGCCTCATGAGTATTGATTTTGAATAAGCCACACCTGATCTAATCTAATCAATACTGCTTACAGCTGTTTTTCAGCGCCCGAAACCA
>CAYHDA010000391.1:0-3843 GCA_964355145.1 uncultured Mariniphaga sp. | reverse complement strand
ACCTTTCGCATAAGTTTTTTAATTTAAGCAAATTTGAAATTATGAGTTGATTAATTTACCACAGCAAATTTTCCTGCAACTTCGTACCTGTGTAATTATACGAAGCTAATTCTTCGAAAATGCTTCAAATCCGAAGTACACCGAGGCAATTAGCCGCTATTTAGGTAGTTCATATTTTAGGGATTTAGTTTTGTATTTAGCGTCTGTTGTGTGAAATTTATTTCAGCAAAAACTTTTTGAAAGATCATCTCGGAGGATCCAAGCAAGGCAGACTGATCACCCATGTCCGAAATCAAGAGGAGCGTACTCCCGGAGATTTTCTCAAGACAATAGCGGTTCAGAGATTGTTGGATCGGAGATAAAATATACTGTTTTGCTTTTGAAAGCGGGCCGCTCAGCACTATTACCTCAGGATTAAGCAACTGAATGATGTAGGCGAGCCCTTTCCCCATTGCAGCTCCTATTTCGTTAAGAATTGAGATGCAAAACTCATCACCCTGACGGGCTGCATTGATCACGTCCTCAGGTGTTATCCTTTCAGGATTGCCGTCAAACCGGGCATTGAGTGAAGTGATCTCTTTATTTGCAAAACCTTGCTTAATCCTGGATATAATTGTGTTTGAAGAGGCGATAGTTTCGAGGCATCCCCGTTTCCCGCAAATACACAATTCGCCGTTATCAACCATTGGTATATGGGAGAATTCGCCGGCAAATCCGTTTTTCCCGCTGCAAAGTTGACCGTTGACGAATATTCCCAATCCCAATCCCCAACTCCAGTGTATTACAATTACATCCAAATAATCATGAGCCGTACCAAAGTGATATTCACCATAGGCATGCATCCGGGCATCATTATCGACGTAAACCAGTTTATTAAACTTGCGTTTTAAATCACGCCCGATATACTGCTGCTTTTTATCTTTTATCGTGTAATTAATTCCTGTTTTTGAATTGATAAGTCCCGGCATATCCACTCCGATACCAAACACTTTCTGATCAGGAATATTCTGTTCGGCCATGAGCCTGTGCGCAGCTTCATATAATTTATCTACCAGGTGCGGATCATCGATTTGAGTATTTACTTCAATTACCGGGGTAACAAATTTGTGATATGCATCAACAATCGCCATATTGGCAGAATAACGGCCAAAATCACATGAAATCACATAATAACCATTCTCAGGTAAACCATATAAGTTAGGCTTCCTTCCACCACTCGACTCCCCGATCCCGAAATTTTTAACATATCCGGATGATATCAGGTCATTTAGGAGAAGAATGCATGTGGGGAGACTGATCTTAAGCACGTTACATAGACCAGGAGCCGAAGTGTAACCATTAGTACGCATAAGACTCAATATTTTTTTCTTCAGCCGGATTTTATTGAGTTCAGCCGAAGATACCTTTTTAGAGGACATTTCACTTGTCTGACTAATAATCATTGATGTTTTAGGTTAGTAGAACTTTATAAAATTGTTCTTTTACAACACCAAAGATAATAAAATATTTAAGGATCTATCTATTCTGTGAAAATTAATATTTTTGGATAGTAATATCGATTTTCCGGTTTGATTGCATTTACTCCGTTCGTTCGTCTACTTGGTGTTATAGCTTCTTCGCCGCATTTAGGGAAGGAAATGCGACGAAGAAATACATAACTCAATTTCGAAAAGCTAAGCAGAGCAAATCACACCTGTTAAAAAGATTTTTCTCAACAGCGCTATTTACTGAATAGTCTTCTTGCTTCGCCAATCCAAAGCACAAATGAGGTTGCTCCAATAATGATACCCCAGTCTTTTAGGGAGAGAGGTACTGTTCTGAAGATTTCACCGCCAAATTCTACAATCAGAATTTGCCCTACAAGAATTATAACTGCAACTATCTCAAATCCGATACTATGCCCCATATTGCTAAAGGCAGACTTGCCTGTTGCAAAAGCCTTGGCATTAAACATATTCCAGAATTGCAGTAATACAAAAATTGTAAAGAAACGAGATAAATCATATCTGCTTATTCCCCCTGCTTCATCTGTAAAATAATATAAAAGGCCCATCAACAGCGCCACAAACGCCAATCCGACAAATAAAATCGTGGATCTCATTGCCGGTGTGATTATAAAATCAGTTGACTTACGAGGTTTACTTTGCATCACCTTTTCGTTTGGAGGAAGAGAGGCGAGGGCTCCGGCAGCAAATGTATCCATGATCAGATTCACCCAGAGCATCTGGGTAACAGTCAATGGCAGCTCATGCCCAATTATTGAACCGAGCAATACAATGACCAATGCCGCAACATTAATGGTTAGTTGGAAGAGTATAAAACGCTGAATATTCTGGTACAATGACCGACCCCACATTACTGCAGTAGCAATACTGTTAAAGGAGTCGTCGAGTAATGTGATGTCGCTGGCCTCTTTGGCAACCGAAGTTCCTGATCCCATCGATAAACCGACATGCGCAAAGTTCAATGCAGGTGCATCGTTTGTTCCGTCACCGGTAACTGCAACCACCGATCCTGCCTTTTGAAGTAATTGAACCAGTCGTTGCTTATCAGTAGGTCTGGCACGGCACATAATTTTAAGATGTTGAACCCTGCTTAAAGCGACTTCATCGCTCATGGCTTCAAATTCAGTTCCTGTAATAATGTTGTCCAATTTATCGCTGTCGTTCCAGATTCCGATTTGACGACCTATTTCTCTTGCAGTTCCGGGTGTGTCGCCTGTGACGATTTTCACGTCAATACCAGCATTTAGGCACTTTTGAACAGCTTCTGGCACATCTTCCCGAACAGGATCTGAAATTGCCACAACACCGAGGTATGTTAAATTAGTGTTTGCCAGGTGGCCGTTCACAAACCGCTCGTTTTCATCATCGATGATTTCGTAGGCAAATCCTAAAGTCCGCATAGCCTGATTCTGGTACTGAAGCAGGAGTTCTTCGATTGATGCCTTGACTGCAACAACTGGTTTACGCTCATCTTCGTAAAGAACATCATTACACTTTGCAAGAACGATTTCCGGAGCACCTTTTACGTACAGTACTTTTTTGCTGAGTAGCGGCGAATCTACAATCGTGGCCATAAATTTCCGCTCCGTCGAAAAAGTGAGTTGCTCAGTGATAGTGGCATCTTCCCGTAACTCCAGATAATTGATCTTTTTGTCATTTAGCCACAACAGCAATGCTGCTTCTGTTGGATTCCCTAAAGTTTTGATTATGACATTGTCCGAAAAATCCAGATAGGCTGTTGAGTTTACGGCAATACCTTCCTTAATTAGATAACTTAGTTCATCATCTGCCATCGACTGGCTTTTCAAACCGAAGAAATTGGTATTTGCTACCTGCATCCGGTTCTGTGTCAAGGTTCCGGTTTTATCCGTACAGATGACAGTGGTTGCCCCGATGGTTTCGCAGGCATGCATTTTCCTTACCAGATTATTTTCCTGTAACATTTTACGCATGCTTAAAGCTAAACTTAGGGTTACGCTCATTGGCAATCCTTCGGGGACGGCCACGACAATCAGGGTTACCGCAACCATAAAGTATTGCAGAATTCTTCCTGCAACTTCGATACTTACCCAGGAGGCATTATTCAGTGGATCGATGCCAAAAATATAACCCAACAAAATCAGCACGATAAAAGTAAGGAAACCAAAACCGAACCATTTGAACCATCCACCTTCTTCTACACTTGCAGGAAGTTCTTTTTTGATTCCAAGCAATTCATATCCATCATAAATGATAGGCATCCAGACCTTTGCGAGAGCTACCATAGCAGCAATAATCACTATGCCTACAGAACCCAATTGAATGAGGGTGAAAGGGGTTGTTCCAAGAAAAAGATCCT
>CAYHDA010000390.1:0-3849 GCA_964355145.1 uncultured Mariniphaga sp. | reverse complement strand
CCTTTGGACTGGATTCCTTTTTCGATACTTTTTCTGAAATTTTTCGAAAGTGCCGGAACGCTCATCAGGATATCAGGTTTAAACTCCTGTATATTGACGGGCACATTTCTAAGTGTTTCCATCGGTGTTTTTCCTGTCTGAACTGAACCGATTGACGCGCCTCTGTACATGAAAGTATAGAGACAAGCTGTATGCGCAAAGGAATGATCCCAGGGAAGAACTGCCAGTGTTTTATAGTCAGCACTGATCTCCAGAACAGTATTGGCCTGAATCACATTTACGGTGTAGTTGACGTGAGTAAGCATGATCCCTTTTGGATCTGCAGTCGTTCCTGAGGTATAGGAAATGTTGGCAAGGTCATCGGGCTGAACATTTTTCCAAACAGACTCGAATTTCTTTTTATTCTCTTCTGAAGCCAGAAAATCGCGTCCCTGTGCCTTGATAACTTCGAAAGAGAGATCTTTTGCCCCGGGGTTTTCAATCGGGTCGATATGAATAATGTAATCAATTTCAGGCAGTTCTTCAATAATATCAGCTATTTTGGATGCTTGTCCTGCCGAAACAATCACAATCTTTGATCCGGAGTGTGCCAGCCTGAATTTCAATTCAGGCGATTCCAGTTTTACCGATAACGGAACATTTACAGCCCCGCAGTAAAAAATACTTAATTCGCTGACCAGCCAGTTGTTTCTCCCTTCAGAGAGCAGACCGACCCTTTCTCCTTTTTGCAGCCCAAGCGAAAATAGTCCGGCACCAAAATCATAAACCTGTTGCCGGATTTCAGAGTAGGTTGAGGATATATAACGGTCGTTAGGCTTTTCCCAGAGTAAAGGGTTATTTGAAAATTGCTCTACCCGGGATTCAAAAAGTTCGATTAGCGTTCTCATGATTAAGTTTTTTTATTTAAAACAAACATCGGACAGCGATTACTTTATTCCGAATTTGTAAATCGTTTTTGATTTAAATATATCGCCTGGCTTAAGCGAAGTGGATGGAAATTCCGGGTGATTTGGCGAATCTGGATAATGTTGTGTCTCGAGAGCTACACCCGAATATTTTCCAAATTTTTCTCCATGTGTTCCAGTGATCTCCGGAATATAATATCCTGTATATAATTGCATTGCAGGTTCAGTGGTCGATACTTCAACCGTTCTGCCAGTTGATTCTTCTGAAAGCATACCAACCTTAACCAGTTTTTGATTCGGATTGTTCAAAATAAAATTACAATCATAGCCATCAGCCAGCTCGCTTATTCGTGATCCGATAGTGGCAGGGGTTATAAAATCGTAAAGCGTTCCGGCAACTTCTGCAATTTCTCCTGTCGGAATCAAGGTGTTATCATTTACAGTTTTTGTTTTTGCATTGAGCTGCAGGGTATGACCAAAGATGTTATCTTTATTTCCAGTGAGATTAAAATAGGTATGGTTCGTTAGATTGATGACGGTTTCTTTGTCAGTAACAGCTTTATAATCAATGTGAAATTCATTTTTGCAATTAAGGGTATAGGTAACTGTAATGTCGAGGTTTCCTGGAAAGCCTTCCTCCATGTGAACGCTTCGGTATTTGAGTTCCACACCAACAAGATCAGGTTTTTCTATCATCTTAGCGACCCAGATCACCTTGTCGAAACCTGTAATTCCGCCATGCAGACAGTTTGGTCCGTTATTGATGGGAAGTGTGTAGGTCTTACCGTCAATTGAAAATTTACCATTGGCAATCCTGTTTGCATATCTTCCTGTTATACAACCAAAAAAAGGACCACTTTCAATGTAAGCATCAGTGAGATAATCTTCAAAGGATTTGAAACCCAGCACAATGTTTGCCTTTGTTCCATCTCTGTCCGAAGTCTTTACCGAGGTGATTATCCCACCGTAATTCGTAATCTTAATAGTTGTTCCAAGTTCATTACTTAGCGTGTACAGATCAATATTTTCGCCTCTGCGGGCGTTCCCGAAAAAATCACGTATTACTTTCATTTTAATGAAATTTAGTTATCCCGTCACAAACGTAAAGAATAAAACTAAAAAAATCCTATTTTTATTGCCTGAAAAACTACCCTTTGTGAATATAACCAACATTTTTAATATCGACGAAGCCGCAGGTATCCCAAAATACCGGCAGATCATAAATTCGGTCTGTATGGCTATCGAGCAGGGGATGTTAAAAAAAGGGGATAAGATTGCTTCAGTCAATCAGATATGCGGAGAGTTCTCTCTTTCCCGTGACACGGTCTTGCTCGCTTTTAACGAACTAAGATCCCGTGGCATTGTGATTTCCGTTCCCGGGAAGGGATATTACCTTGAACGGACAGATTTGAATTTCGACAAACAGGTTTTTCTCCTTTTTGATGAACTTAATGTGTTTAAAGAAGACCTTTATACCTCGTTTCTTGAACAGTTAGATAAAAGGACAAATGTTGATATTTATTTTCACCACTTTAATTATCATGTATATAAAGAGTTGATATCCAGTGCTGCCGGGAAATACAGCGCTTACATCATCATGCCAGCAACTTTCAATAATTCGATTGAGGTGGTTCGGCAGCTCCCTCCTGATAAAGTATATATCCTTGATAGGCTTAAAATTGATCTGACTGATTATCCGGTTATCTATCAGGATTTTGAGCAGGATGTTTATGACGGAATGATGGCTGGTAAAGAATTGTTTTGTAAATATCAGAAGCTGATTATGGTTTTTCCGGGAGGTAAAGAACCCGAAGAGAGGGTGGCAGGGTTCAAAAGATTCTGCTCTGAATGGAAGCTGAACGCTGAAATTATCCGCTCCATGGAAAAGCGAAATGTACAAAAGGGAGAGGCCTACATTGTTGTTTCGGATCGGAATCTGGTAAGGATTGTGAAAAATGCTGCAATAATGAATCTTCGGCTGGGGGAGGATGTTGGCCTGGTATCGTTTAATGATACAATGCTGAAAGAGGTAGTTGCAGGCGGGATTACAACCATATCAACGGATTTTATTCAAATGGGCAGGGCATTGGCCGATATGGTGTTGAACCACAAAAAGATACAAATACGAAATTCTTCGAAACTGATTATCCGAAACTCACTTTAATTTTGTTCTAAAACATTTTTTTAATCTTAAACAATACAATCAAATTATTATACATTTGCCCCCTACCAGTACCTACCAGTTTAAAACACTAATTTTTTAAATTATGACAATCGAACAATTAAAAGCAAAGTTTATTGAGAAGTATGGCGAGGGAGAAGTAAGTGGTTATTTTTCACCCGGTCGCGTAAATTTAATTGGTGAACATACTGATTATAATGGTGGATTTGTTTTCCCTTGTGCACTCAGTTTCGGAATTTATTGCTTAATCCGTAAAACTGAACGGAAAACAGTGAGGTTTACCTCGGTGAATATGCCTTTTGAGGCTGAGGTAAAAGTGGAAGATTTAAATAAAGCCATTGGCAGAGAATGGGTTAATTATCCTATTGGTGTTTTTGCCCAGTTTATGAAAAAAGGACTGACTTTCGATAAAGGTGCAGATCTTTTATTTTATGGCGATGTTCCTACAGGTGCGGGATTGTCTTCATCTGCTGCGCTGGAAGTTGTTACAGGTGTAGTAATCAATGACACTTATAATTTTGGAATCGACAGGATTGAACTGGCGAAGATGGGTCAGAAAGCCGAACACGAATTTGCACTGGTGAATTGTGGTATAATGGATCAGTTTGCTTCGGCAATGGGAAAGAAAGATCATGCTATTTTTCTTAACTGCGATACGTTGGCTTACGAATTAGTTCCCGTAAAACTTGAGGGTGTTAAAATTGTAATCAGTAATTCCAATAGTCCTCATAAACTTGACTCCGGAAAGTACAACGAACGGGT
>CAYHDA010000389.1:0-3860 GCA_964355145.1 uncultured Mariniphaga sp. | reverse complement strand
TATTCACCCGGTACCCAACGGTCAACAACAAGCATTCCAGGCTGCTTTGCCCGTGCTTTTTCTGAGATTAGTTTCATATTTATATCCATGTCGAAAGGATATTTACAAAACTCTTCAACATTTTTATTGATCGTAGACAAAGGCCTGACCCAGCATCCGTCAAGCCATAAAATATCAACCTTTCCATATTCGGTGGTTAACTCATTGATTTGATTTTGCGTGAATTCCACAAATTTCTTCCACCTGTCAGGATGTTTGGTGATATCGTAAGACGGATTTCGGTCTTTCGGAGGATAATACGACCACCAAAAATATTGTGTATCCCAGTCGGGTTTTGAAAAATAGACTCCTGTAGCCAAACCCTCCTTTCGGGTAGCATCAAGCACTTCTTTTAATACATTTGCCTTAGGATTAACTGAGAAAGGGCATCCTTTATCTGTTACTTTAAAATCCGTGTATTTGGTATCGTAAAGACAAAATCCATCATGATGCTTGGCAGAATAAATCATGTATTTTGCACCTGAGTTCTTAAACATTTTAGCCCATCTATCAGGATCGAAGTTAAGAGGATTGAATTTTGTCTTTGTATTTCTGTAATCATTACAGAATTTATAATAATCGTCGTATCCGTTGCGTGTAATCCAGTCTTCGGGACATAATGCCCATGATTCAACAATTCCAAGTTCAGAATACAATCCCATGTGTATTAATAATCCAAATTTGTATCCCTGCCATTTTTTCAGGTTTTCCATCACTTTGGGGTCTTTTGGCCACACATAGGTTTCATTTTCTGATAAATGCTGTGTTAATTTTACCGCTAAGGGATCGTCTTTTGGCAGAACCGAACTATTTTCGGTTTGAGCGAATAACCTGTCTATAGTGACGACAAGCATGAGAAGACATACAAGGGCTAATTTACTTTTCATATGAAATTTTATCTGATTATTATTGCAACATCATCCAGAAGAAACAGTGCCGGATTTATCAACGGTTTATCCTCACCTTCGATTAGATGACCGGTATCCCCGAGCTTTCGAAAACCCCCTGTCCTGAAGATCAGCCGGTCTGATTTAAGATCACTTTCTTTACCAATTTGGGGAATAATTAAAGTATTCCTGTTAAATGTTATTTTTGTTTCTCTGGTTTTCTGATTGGTGGTTATGTTAAAGGAGAGCCATTTGTCAGCAAGGTAATTTCCCATGAGCGCAACTTTTTGATTCGCTGTGGCTTTTATCGACCCCTCTTTTGTAAATTGGATGCAAAGAGATGGTGATCCGTGCTCATTCTGAATCTCAACCTCTAATGAGGCGTTTGTTTGCAGAGGTTTGATACGGAATTTTACTTCTATACTGTCTGATGCCGAAAAGAGCCTCATCGCACGTGCATAATCGGTGGGATCTCCGTCGCGAAGTTCAAGACACAGATTACGGCTTTTACCTGGTTCTTTTACTACTCTTACAGGCGCCCATTTGGGGGAATAAATATTCCAGTTCCGGATAAGGGCGCCTGGAATTATATCCTGAAAGTCATCAAGCAAGCTTGAAGCTGGTTCAGTTTTTAAGGGCAGCGGAATTCTTGAGAGCCAGACATCTTCCTTGTGGACACTGTAAATCAGCCATATGGCGCTCTTGTCTGCAAAGCTGTGATCTGTTGACCAAGGTGCTACACCTCTGATATACTGGTACCCAAAATCTTTATATTTTCCGGGATAACGCAGTGGCGGGAATTCTCCATGGATCACTCGCATATCTTTAAAATGTTGTCCGTCAATGCCATTAACCATTATTAGCGGAAACCGTTTTTCCCTTTTTGGATCGGGATTATAAGCAAGAATATAATGATTATCGTTGGTTTGTTGTCCCCATATTTTAGCTGCGCCAGCAATTAAAGTCGATGGTAAAACCGGTTCCGACCAACTTTTACCTTCATCTGCCGATTGTGTGACAAATCCCATCTTCGAAATTCCTATCCATTGCTGATCCAGTCGCCTGAAAAAACTTAGGGCTTTCCCAAATTTATAGAACCCTTTATAAGGTGGTGTTTTATCATGCCAGATCATCTTTCGATCACCCAGAAACACTCCATAATCCTGTTGTTCCAGCAGCATCGTATTGCCAACAGCCTCCCGACAGGCCATAACAAACGCGTTGTCATCGGAAGATTCAAAAAATGGAGGCATTTTTTCCATTGGATGGATCAAGGTAAAGACTTTGCCCAACCGGTGATCGGGTAATATCTCCCTGACCAAAAGGACTGATTTTAAATTTTCTGTTACTATGCCATCGCTTAGCCGGGCAGCACAGAAGGCGAGCATTTTATCATTTTGAGTATGGTAAAAATAGAAGCGGCATGCCCATGCCAAATCTCTTGGAAAAAGATCAGCAGGTTTGCTCCAATCAATGCCATCAGCAGATGTGGCGTATACCACCTTGGACGGCGGAACATCCTCATCTTTCAGGGTCATATTCCACGCAGCATAAAGCCGGCCCCTCCATTCCGAAAGATCCATATGGTGAGCATACGTCCATCCGTCACCATCGGCCAAAAGAGGTGCATCTCTGGTTGTGCGAAGCAATTGTATGTTCAAAACACCCGGCATCGGTGGAAGTCCGCCATCGGGAAGGGATAAGTTTAACTGCTGCTGCTCGTTACCGGAAACCAGAATGACAGTATCTGGAACGGCTGTTTCCCCGGTCGGACTTTTATTTTCTCCGGTTTCTTTCCCCTTTCCGGTAGTTAAAAGAGGTAATGAAAGTGAAATGAAGGTGAACAGTATTATTTGTAAATTACGCCAACTCATGTGTCCGGATTCTTAATTTTTTATTAACCATTGATCACTGTCCATTGAACCATTGACCATCACTTTTCAATTATCCGTACAGGACCGATCAGACCTGATTTAATCAATTCGGAATCTTTTTTAAAGAATTTCGATGTAGTAAAAGTATACCGGCCTGAAGTTCTGGGTTGATTTTTCGCAAGCCATTCCGGCCATTGGTTATTTTTCACACCATCATCGGGAAACTGTTCATCTCCGATCAGTCTGTTAGGCCAAAGATTTGCTACCTCAATGTCTATCTGGTTGATTCCCGGATGGGTAGCATCCGATATTTTTAGTTGATACGGAGCTGTCCACACAACGCCCATATCTTTCCCGTTTACTCGTATTCGTGCCAGATTATTCACTTCCCCGAGATCAAGATACATTATTTTATCTTTATCGGAAGATTTATTTTCCGGCAATTCTATAGTAGTATGATAGTTGGCAATACCCGAATAATATTTAATTCCTTCCTCCGTTCTTTTCGTCCAGTCGGTCAATTTTTCAAAAACAATATTTTTTGGACCGCCCCATTTAGGATTAAAGGAAACATTCCAGGGTTGATTCACTTCCAATAAAACTGTTGGTTGTTTGAAATTAAGTTCATTTGCAGCTTTTGGAGTTGGAGTGATCCCTTTTTTATCAAAAACAATAAAAAAGCTTTGATAGGATTCGAATTGAAGGGAAAGCTTTATCAGGCCGTTCTGCCTTGAAAAATCCGGAAGTGCGCGAATTTCGCCGGTAAGAGGATTCCATAATTCGGGAGTTCCTGCATCGGCGCGAAAGGTACAGGATGAATTAACAAGTTCATTTGTTTTATTTGAAACAAAGTAGATATCTCTTTCTTCCTGAGTGTGATGAGTATATCGTATGGGTCCTGTAGATTCAAAATCCGGCTGAACACCCATCTTTTTCAGTAAATCGACTGTCGCATTATAGCCAGGGTATAATTCCGGCAGTTTAATAGCTGAAAACGCACCTCCCCAATAAATTTTGCCTTTTTCAAATAAAATTGCTACTTTTGCAACATAAATAAAGT
>CAYHDA010000388.1:0-3868 GCA_964355145.1 uncultured Mariniphaga sp. | reverse complement strand
TCGTAAGTAACCGCAACAATTATGCCCTCTCCAAAATCAATTGAAAACGAAAACAAACAGGCGTTAGCCTCAAGGGCCAGTACAAAATGGTTGACTAAAGCTGGTTATGGAGTAATGTTTCACTGGACTTCACAAAGTGTGAATCCGGATGGATCAATTAAGCCATACGCACAGGCAGTAGATGATTTCGATGTAAAAAAATTCGTCAAAATGGTTGACGAGACCGGTGCAGGATATGTGATTTTCACTATCGGACATGCCGAGGCTTATTGCCCGGCGCCTCTAAAAAAATGGGAAAAATATCATCCGGGGATGACGACCGGTAGAGATTTGATTGCAGAAATTTCGGATCAACTTAAAACTAAAAATATTCGCCTTATTTGCTATTTGCCAACACATATCGTTGCAAAATACCAAAAAGTAAATGGCACTGAATTTAGCAGAATCAACACGGAAATTCTTCAGGAAATGGGGGAAAGGTATAAAGCGAAAATTGCAGGATATTGGTTTGATGGATGGTATCAATGTTTTGAAGAATATCCCGATGTTTCATTCAAATCATTTTTTGACGCAACTAAAGCTGGAAATAAAGATAGGATCATTGCTCTAAACTCATGGATTTATCCTCCGGTCACCCCGTGGCAAGAATATTGGGCCGGAGAAGTGGCTAGTCCGGTAGCAATTCCCGGGAATGGATTTATGAAAAACGGACCAGTCACGGATCTTCGATATCAGGCATTGCTCATTATGGAACCTTATTGGGTACAAGAGAAAACCGACAGTCCCGAACCGCGATTTACATCTTCTGATTTAAGTCAGTATATTCACAATTGCATGAAAAACGGTGGAGCAGTCACTATCAATATGGGGATTTTTCAGGATGGAACAGTCGGAGAAGCTGCATTGAAAGTCATGAAAGAGGTTCGGCAACAAATCAGAAAAAATTAAAACAACCATTTTAAATTAGTCACAAAATGAAAACCAATAAATCACAAATTATTAAGTCCCATCTTAGTGGAGATTAAATTTTTGAATAATCAATTGAGTTCATTTATTTTGAAAGCTATCAATGTTTACATGTGTGTCTTGCTCTTGGCTGTAGTAACAAATTACAGTTATGGACAGGTACAATCATTAGCCGGTGAGTGGCAGTTCCGGCTTGACTCGGTTCAAACTATCTCAACAATCACTTTACCAGGCTCGTGCGAGGAGCAGGGTTTTGGCACGAAGAGTACAGTAAAAGACCCGAACCGCTTAACACGCGAGTTCAGGTATGCAGGTAAGGCGTGGTATGAAAAAACAATCGAAGTGCCGCAATCCTGGAAGGGAGAGCGCCTGGAGTTGTTTCTCGAGAGATGTTTATGGGAAAGTTCAGTCTGGCTGGATAATAAACCCTATGGAAGTCAAAATAGTCTCTCCACCCCCCATATCTACGATTTGGGAATTGCCTCTACGGGAAAACATACGCTCAGGATATGCATTGATAATACGATAAAATTACCTATCGGTCCCTGGGGATTCGCAATTGCGGATGATACCCAGGGAAACTGGAACGGAATTATCGGCCGGATCGAATTTCGCGCCACTCCCCTGGTTTGGATCAGAGAGGTTCAGGTTTTAACGGATCACCTTCAAATAAAAGTTGGCAATATCACAGGGCGAATCCTCGAGGCAGCGATCCAAAATACAAAGCAGATAATCCCGGTTTCAGGCGCCACTATTGATATTCCGTTCAAATCTCCACTACCAAACTGGGATGAATTTTCGCCCCAAATAAATAAACTGAAAATCACACTGAAAACTGCTCAATACAACGATTCCAAAATTATATCCTACGGAATTAGAAGTTTAACCACTAAAAACGGGCAGTTTATTTTAAATGGCCGGGCGACGCTGATGCGGGGACCCAACAACGAGTGTGTCTATCCCAAAACGCAATACCCTCCTATGGATAAGGAGTCGTGGCTCCACCTGTTTGGAATCTGCAAATCGTATGGATTCAACTTTATGCGTTTCAATTCGTGGTGTCCCCCTGAAGCCGCTTTTCTTGCCGCCAATGAACTGGGATATTTTTTACAGGTCGAGATCCCCTTCTGGTCAATCTTCACAACCGGTTATGGGGAGAATCCACTCCGTGAACAATTTCTGAGTGAAGAGCTAACCCGCATTCTTGAAAATTACGGCAATAACCCCTCGTTTTCTTTTATGGCAATGGGGAACGAATCTCCGGGCTCTATGGAGGTGCTGGTAAAACAAGGCAAAAGTATCGACACCCGAATGCTCTACCGTTGTCAGAATGGCGACACTATTACAAATGGAGATTATGCAGAACGGGGAACAGAGATTGGCATGAGGGGTGTCAAAGGGCCGCGGACCGATTGGGACCGTTGGTCATTAATTCACACGCCCGAAGTTGAAAAATATAAACAAATGGCACTACCTACGATCGGACATGAAATTGGTCAATGGGCTAGCTATCCCGATTTCGATCAGCTAACAAAATTCACAGGTAATCTCAAACCTTTCAATTACGAGAATTACCGAAATTCCCTGGCCAGTCACGATATGGCCGACCAGAACAAGGCGTTTGCCCGGGCGAGCGGTAAGTTTGCTATCTCCCTTTACAAAGATGAGATCGAAGGTTGTTTCAGAACCTGGCCATTCGGAGGTTTTGGAATCGTTGAAGCGCGGGATTTCACAGGCGAAGGGTGTGCAATAATCGGGTGGCTGGACGCTTTCTGGGATTCAAAAGAACTGATAACACCGGAGGATTTCCACCGTTTTTGCGGTCCTACCGTTTGCCTCTTAAGGATGCCCAAACGAATTTTCACCAATACTGAGATATTTAATGCCAGGGCTGAAATTTCACATTATACTCCAAAAAATATAACATCAAAAGCTATTTGGAAGATTGAAGATGAGAAAGGTCAAAAGATCGCAGCTGGAAGTTTTGGAATAAGGGAGATCATTACTGGAAAGGTTAACACGCTGGGCGAAATTCACACATCATTAAAAAATGCTCATGCACCCTCGCGCCTGATTGTTACTGTAAGCACCGCCGGAACCTCCAACAGCTGGAATATCTGGGTCTATCCTTCCCAACAACCTGAACCTCCTAAAAATGTGAGGGTATCCTATGCCTTCGACAATACAACAAAACAGGCTTTGGCAAACGGTGAAAATGTACTCTTGTTTTCATCCCCAAAGGAAGGATTAAATGAAATCCAAAGTTCCTTTATGGGACCTGATGAAGTGCGCCTGTTTCCTAAAGTTACAAAAGCGAGAAGCGCAATCCCGGGATCGTTTATGCCGGCATTCTGGAGTATGCGCCTCTTTAATCAGATTGGCACCCTGGGAATAATATGTGATCCAAAACATCCCGCTCTGAACGGATTTCCAACTGAAGAGCAAAGTGATTGGCAATGGGCCGATTTGTTGGGAAGATATACTGCTCAGACCTCCTACAAAATTGCGGGGGATGAATCACTACATGAATGGGACGATCGGTTCGACCGGTCAAAAGCAATTATACTAAATGAAACACCCGCAAACTATCGTCCCTTCGTGCAAGTGATTGACAACTACGAACGAAACTACAAACTGGGACTTATCTTTGAAACCAAAGTAGGGAAAGGAAAACTGCTGATCTGCGCCCTGGATCTGGAGACAGATTCCGAAAACCGTCCGACTGCAAGACAGCTTAAGGCAAGTTTATTAAATTATGCAGCAGGCGATAAATTCAATCCGGCCTTTGAGCTGCCTTTGGAATTTCTGGAGAGAATATTAAGCATTAAATAATTAAATGTATTTATTATCAATAGTTCGTTCAAAAAGTAAATATATTTAAGCGGCTAAAGTGCCGAAATTC
>CAYHDA010000387.1:1710-3903 GCA_964355145.1 uncultured Mariniphaga sp. | reverse complement strand
AGGGTTGAATGCCAGTCGTAATGTACTGCAGACTGTAACACTTCTTGATGCACTTGAAGAATTGAAATTCGATTGTGCCATGGGAGGCGGACGGCGCGATGAAGAGAAAGCACGGGCAAAAGAACGCTTTTTCTCGCACCGCGACGAATTTGGACAATGGGATCCTAAAAATCAGCGTCCTGAACTCTGGAATCTTTTCAATGGCGCTAAGCATATGGGTGAACATTTCAGGGTATTTCCGATCAGTAACTGGACTGAAATGGATGTCTGGCAATATATCCTGATGGAAAATATTGATATGCCAAGTTTGTACTTCACTCATGAGCGCGAAGTGTTTTGCCGCGATGGTGCGTGGATGGCAAGTGCCCCTTTTATGCAATTGAAGCCAAATGAAAAACTCGAGATCAAAAATGTCCGTTGCCGGACCATTGGCGATATTACCTGCACCGGAGTGACCCTTTCGGAGGCGAATACACTGGAAGATATTATTCAGGAAGTTGCAGCAAGCCGTGTCACTGAAAGAGGCAGCAGATCTGATGATAAGCGCTCGGAAGCCGCGATGGAAGACCGCAAACGCGAGGGATATTTTTAATTTAATTGATCATTATTTATGTCTGGAAAAGAACACGGATATCTCGATATGGAATTACTGCGGTTTACTACTGCAGGAAGTGTTGACGATGGAAAAAGCACCCTTATCGGGAGGCTATTATATGATAGTAAAGCAATTTTTGAAGATCAGATGGAAGCTTTGGAGCTTGCCAGCATTAACCGCGGCGGCGAAGAGGTTAACCTTGCATTGCTGACTGACGGACTTCGTGCCGAGCGGGAACAGGGAATTACAATTGATGTGGCATATCGCTATTTTGCAACTCCAAAACGGAAATTTATTATTGCCGATACGCCGGGGCATATTCAATATACCCGTAATATGGTTACCGGAGCCTCCACCGCAAATGCCGCGGTGATTCTGGTGGATGCCCGCAACGGAGTGATCGAACAGACCCGGCGTCATGCCTATATTGCCGCTTTGCTGAATATTCCTCATGTGCTGGTCTGCGTAAACAAGATGGATCTGGTCGGTTACGATCAGCAGGTTTTTGAAAGGATTAAAGCCGATTTTATTCAGGTTGCCGGAAGACTCGATCATCAGGATATTCATTTTCTGCCTATTAGCGCCAAACTGGGCGATAATGTGGTTGACGAATCAACGAATATGCCTTGGTATACTGGTGCTACTTTTCTTGGATTACTCGAAATGCTGCCTGTTGGACAGGACTGGAACCAGAAAGATCCACGTTTCCCGGTTCAGTACGTAATTCGACCAATATCAGATGAATACCACGACTATCGCGGTTATGCAGGACGTGTTGCGAGCGGTGTTTTTAAGGTCGGACAAGAAGTCGTTGTGCTGCCCGGAGGCCAAAAGACAACCATCGAGGCGATCGATTTTGCCGGTAAAAGCCTTGAATATGCGTTTCCTCCCCAATCGGTTACCATCAGACTCACCGATGAGATTGATGTCAGCAGAGGATCTATGATTGTGGATGCCATTAATCAGCCGCAACAATCGCAGGAGATCGATTTAATGGTCTGCTGGTTAAACGAAAAACCACTTGTTGTCAGGGGAAAATACTCGCTTAAGCATAATTCAAATGAGCTTCGCTGCATCATTACTGAAGTAAAATACAAGGTGAATATCAATACCACAGAAGAGATTCACGACGATTTAAGTGTTGGGTTGAATGAAATAGCAAAGATTACCATTAAAACTACGAAGCCGCTGTTTTTCGATCCTTACAAGAAAAACCGCGACACAGGAAGCCTGATTCTGATCGATGAAGCCACAAACAATGTAGTAGGAGCGGGGATGATTCTGTAAATTAAATCCATTGAGGGAATTAAAAAAACTGTAAATTTGGGCTATTAATTGGACATTAAAATCATTTATCATGACACGTCAGGATATAATAGAACGAACGGTTCAGGCTATAAACCAACTTCCGCAAGACAAAGCTTCTGAAATATCAGATTTTGCCGACTTTATTACTAAAAAATATGAAGAGCAATTACTAACTGATGGAATTCAGCAGTTAGTAACGGAGAGCAAATCTTTCAGCTTTTTAAATGAGGAAGAAGATCTATATTCATTAAATGACTTGAAAGAAAGATACAATGAATAAAGGTGATATT
>CAYHDA010000387.1:0-1610 GCA_964355145.1 uncultured Mariniphaga sp. | reverse complement strand
ATTTCAGAATTGAATTTAAAGCTTATAAGAATTTTGAAGCTTGACTGAAAAATTAATAGGATGGATATCGACTTCACACTCGTTCCATCACATTTTCATTCAAGTTTGTGTATAAAAAAGAGAGACCAGACTGGCCTCTCTTTTTGCAATATATTGATTTGTATTTTAGAGCTTTATTCCCAGCGTGAATACCAGTTCGCTGTTGCTCCTTTGGTATTTTACCGGGTCATTTGCCGAACTTACCTGGTAGATGTAGCTGTAATCTGTTTTTCTGCCTAAGCTGTACGACACATCAAATGTTACATTGTTAATGCGGTAACCAAATCCTGCATTAATGGTGTTGTAACTCCAGTTGGCGTTTGGCTGTGCCACATTATTAATCATCGTTTTATAAGGATTCCCGAATAATTCGTAGCCTGCTCGCAGACTCAGCGCTTCATTGGGTCTAATCTCACCACCAATGTGCAGATTACTTACCGAACGATAAATATTTTTGATGTCTGTATTCTCATACGAGAAATTATATCCGTCGCGACCAGTTCTGAACTTTATATTTGAATAGTCAATATACTCATAATCAAGAGATATCATTCCTTTTTTTCCGAATTGGTAGGCCAGACTCCCGACTGCCTTCATTGGAGTATCCATTTTATACCCATAATCGCCAAGCGGTGACTCTGCTTTATGAATTCCATCTGCATCTGCACTTACAAATTTTAAATCGGATGACATTATTGAACTATACTCCTCCTTCATGTCGAAGAAGGTTGGAGTATGAATTGCGGCACCAAGTCTTAATTCAGGTACTGGCCGGTAGATAAGACCCAGTTTTAGGTTATAACCGAATCCCCGGGTACGTGTGTTACTGTAATAATCAAAATTCCCGAATTCTCCGTCTTCGTTAAACGTAGCAGATTCATTGTAATAAAGATCCTGCATTCCAATTGTTGCGCCCAGGTACAGCTGATGATTGAAATTAGCTCCGAATGAGGCAACATATTCGTTGAGAAATCCATCTTTGTTTATGGTCAGGTTCTGATTGACCAGCTCATTGGCCAGCAAGATTGACTGATAGGTATTGCCCATTCCGTTTGCATCAGGATTAGCCACGTCGATAAGGTAATTTTCCCAGGCCAGTTTGCTCTCCCATGGTGTCCCATTGCTGTATGGACTATTCTCGTCAAGAAGATCATTGCTGTTGATTCCATTGGTGTTATCAGCAAAAGCATCCATTCTTGAATGAGGTGAACCATTTTTGCCTGCCGACATGGTCTGATTAAAATTATTGAGCTTATTAAATCCGATTCCGAAATTAAAGGAAACTAATCCGGAACCTCCGTCCTGAACAGGTGTTGCCAGCACATAACCGAAGTTGCGAAAATTAAAGCTGTTACTCCGGTCGCTTGTGATCTGATTCTGATAGGTAGCGTCAGTGCTGTTCATTCCAAGTACATTGAGAGAAGCAGATACTTCCGACTTGAGATAAACACCGATACCCGCCGGATTGATGCTTAAGGATGAAAAATCACCTCCGATTGCTCCAAAAGCGTTCCCCATCGCTTTTGACCGGGCGGTTGAACCGTAATTTTGTTGCGAAAAAATTAATGCCT
>CAYHDA010000386.1:0-3906 GCA_964355145.1 uncultured Mariniphaga sp. | reverse complement strand
CCACTTCTGCTAATATCGGTGACTGGACCTTACAAGGCCCACACCACAATGCATGAAAATCTACAATAACCGGACGCGAATCGCTGATTATTAATTCGAACTTTCCTCTCACCGTTTACACTTTATACGTTAAACTTCCATTAGGGCATGTTGCCACGCATTTCAGGCATTTTGAACATGTAAAACTATCGCCTGGTCTGTCCATTTTAGGTTTATACAAACTGTACTTCACCGGCTCCATGGCAACGATATAACATTCCTTATCGCAGATGCCGCAATTTTTGCAACTATCGTTATTGATCTTTATCCTGAACAAGGAATATTTGTTAAGCCATCCCGAAATCCAGGCAATAGGACAACCCACTTTATGATATTGATACATTCCCTTTATTTTACCATCAGGGCTCATACCCATCATAAATTCCATCATTAAGCCAAGAGGACATACCCAGCGGCAGAATACTTTACCGAATACCACTCCAAGTATTACACCGGCCAGCAAGACATACCAAAGGGAGATATGATACACCGAAATGCCATAATACAGCCCGGCAGCCATCAATGCAAGGATGAGAATTCGTTTATCGACAAGTAATTTCAACATACTGATAATCTTAATATTTGCAATCGGATTTACTGCCAATCACATTTTTTAGTTCAAAATTCATCTCTTTTTTACATTCCCGGCAATCGTGGAAACTGTCCCAATTTTGTTAATCTGGCATATACGCCCCAACCCTTTTTCATCCAGTGGCCAACAACCGGCAAGGGGATCATAAATGCCTTAGCACTGTTTCGGAAAACAAAAGCTGCACCATCGCCGGTATCCATCACACAAAGAATATTTAGATGTTCCTGGTACCCTTTGCGTTTGTTGCTGCCTTTTTCAATTTCTGTTATATTGAATGCAGCATTACGGCCCATAAGCTCAGCGATATGTCCTTGTTTTGCAATCCAATCAGGCCCTTCCAACGAAGCAATGTCGCCAATAGCAAATACGTTGGTAACGTCAATCACCTGACAGTAATTATCAATTTTTATAAATCCGGCTTCCGATAAAGGCAAATCCGAATTCTGAAGGAAGGTGGGTCCTGTTCCAGCTGCAATAAACATAGTGAAATCGGAATCCAGTTTCGAGTCGTCCTCGAAAATTACCCCGTCACCAACAAATTCTTTAATCTTTTTACCAAAGCGTTTTTGAATGTTATATTTTGCAAACATTTTATCGAGCATAGCCAGTGCCCCTATCCCCATCCTGGCGCCGGGTTCGTCCATGGGCGCAAAAAATGTAAGCTCAAAGTTCTTCCTGAGATTTTTGCTTTTCAGATAATTGTGAATATTAAACATAAGTTCAAATGCAGGTCCGCCCCGAACTGCAGATTTATCTTTTGGATTCCCGCCAAAACCTATGGCTATTTTCCCGCTTCCCTTTTGAACCAGATCATCGATCCTATTCCGGATTTCCAAAGCCATTTCTGGCTTGGCACAAATAGATAAAGTGTGATAAATGCCTTTATGCTGCATTTTGTCGGCACCAAAAGCCATAACCAGGTAGTCGTAGGTTAATGCCTGGCTCTGACATGTAACTTTACTTTCTGATGCCGAAATCCCTGTCACTTTATCAATGATCAGCTTGAAAGGATATTTTTTCTGAATATTTGCCAACGGCACTTTAATATCATCAAATTCCTTTAAATGAACAGGAACCCAGATGGATATTGGATATAAATACAAATAGTCGCGATCGGAAACAAGGGTAACATCAAAGATACCTTTCTTCTGTAATTCAATAGCTGTTTGCACGCCTGCAAATCCTCCGCCCAGAATTAAAACTTTCTTCATATTAGCAAATATTTGTCATAAAAAATATTGTATCTATTTATTTATGTGCTAGTTATCCAACTTTAAACGCTCATTGATCCCAACCTGTATATATGTCATTTTCCGAAACAGGAATCCAATTAAGTATCCGGTAATTACCGGGCATGGTTTACAATCATGCTCCGGGAATTACCATTCCTGAGAAAAAATTTATTGAATTTTCAGACCGCAATTAAAATCACCGGGACTGATCAGATCGGTTGGTATATTTATTAGAAAGGACCAATGACCGATTTAACGATTTCGAAAGTTTCGTCTGATGCGCCATGAATTGCACTGGCAGTGTCAGCTTGCATACCTGCGGTCATTCCGCCCATATTCAACAAGGCTACATAAGTTTTACCATCTTCCTTTTCGTATACCGAAATACGGCAGGGCATTAGTATGGAACTGATCCGTTCGTGATTCTTCTCGAGCATTTTACCCGAATAATCAGCTTTACAAATCTCGACTACCTGCACGGGGCGTACTTCTTTTCCCGATTTTGAAAGTGACTGCTGAAGATTGTGAACTGCAGGATTTTGCCATTCCCTCTTACTGGCTGCTTCAATTAGTTTTTCAACTGTGGCTGCCACGTCGTAAGGGCTTACCTGTTCAATGATTAATTGGTTCTCGTTCATGGTCTGATGTTTTTCCTGGTTAATTCAATTCTTTTGCAATTGCAATTGCTGCAATGGTTCCATCGGCAACTGCCGTGGTAATCTGGCGGTATTTCTTGCTTATTACATCGCCAACGGCATAAACGCCTGACATACTGGTTCTCATATCTTCATCTGTCTTTATGTATCCCCAATTATCAAGCACCAGTTTATCCCTGAACATATCAATATTCGGTTTCATACCAATAAATACAAATACGCCATCACTAATAAGCCTCGATATTTTTTTAGTTTTAAGATCTTCTACTTCGGTCACCATTTTGTCGCCTTCGCGTGAAAACGATCGGGGCTCATGCTCAAACAACACACTTATTTTGGGGTTTGCGAATAATTTCTCCTGTGCCTGCTTGTTTGCTGTGAAAGCATCAAACTGATGAACCATGGTGATTCTGCTTGCAAACTTGCTTATAAAGTCAGCTTCTTCAACCGCTGAATTCCCTCCCCCTATCACTACAACTTCCTTATCTCCATAATACTTGGCATCGCAGGTGGCACAGTATGATATACCTTTGCCTTTCAGCTCCCGCTCACCGGAAACTCCCATCAGGTTAGGCGAAGTACCTGTAGCAATTATAATTTTCTTTGCTCTGATAGTCTCGAATTCATCAATAACCACTTCCTTCTTTTCGAGATCAATTTTCGATACATCAACGGCTACTTTATAAACAGTACCGCAAAGCTTTGTTTGTTCCGACATATTGTGCGACAGCAGATAACCCGGCTGAGGATCAATAAAACCGGGATAGTTGGATACTTCGTGAGTAGTAGCGACATGTCCGCCGGGCAGGGCTATATCGATAAGTACGGTATTCACTTTCGACTGACACAGATACAATCCTGCAGTAAGCCCGCCAGGACCAGCACCCAGAATCAATACATCGAACTCCGAAACAGTAGTCGTGATATCATTTTTAATCTCTTTCAATCTTTCAGCAGCTAACATGCTATCCAACCGATGGATAATATCGCTGCGTTTGATGCCACCTGAGAGGGTGTTATCCAGTTGTTCACCATTATCAAAGAAAAGCAAAGTCGGCGATGATTTTACTCCAAGTTTCTCCGCCAGTGGTTTATTTTGCTGCCTGAAAATTTTCAGGAATTTAATATCGTTTCCATAAAGCTTTGCCAGTCCTTCAAATTTTGGTGCAACAGCCTCGCATGGGGGACATTCGGTTGAATAGAAATCGAGTACCACTTTGCCACCGGCAAGTACCTCATTTTCAAATTCGGATGCTGTAATTTCTTTCATTGTTATTTATCAGGTATTTAGCGTTATTAGTAAAGACAAGATAGATGAGCTTTTGTCATTTGATGATCATTCAAAGTCATTTGGTTGTGAGCACAGGCTGTTCGAAATAAGCAGAGA
>CAYHDA010000385.1:0-3909 GCA_964355145.1 uncultured Mariniphaga sp. | reverse complement strand
TCCGGCCCGGTTGAAATTTCAGGCAGTGGGGTTTATCCGCTGGATGGCCTTTATGATGTCCCTTTCTAATATGATTTCAATTGCAGGTATGCCAACGGAATAGAATTGAGAGTTGCCAATGAATCTCGTATTGGCAAAGGAATAAGCGCAACCTGGTACGGCGAAAAGGGGTGGATTCGGGTCAGCCGGGGCGGAATAAGGGCATCCGATCCCAAAATCCTGCAGGAGGTGATCGGCGAAAATGAAGTTCACCTTTATAAAAGTGATAACCACATCGGAAATTTCTTGGAGTGTATTAAATCCAGAGGAGAAACTGTAGCCCCCGCCGAAATTGCTCACCGTTCAATTACAGTGGGTTTATTAGGTGAAATCGCCATGACCACCGGTCAAAAAATCAATTGGGATCCGGCAAATGAGGTAATCGTCGGAAACCTGTCTGCCGGCAGGTTGCTAAACCGACCTTCCTGTCAACCCTGGAACAAAGAAATAATTTAAAAAATAAACATAAACAGCATGAACCGATTTAACAGACTATTTTTCAATTGTCCTCCCACCTCAAATACGGTGATGATTAACGACTGCAACAATATTCATCGTAGCAGCTCAAATTTCGTTGTCATCACTTTTTTTGCCGTTTTTTTACTGCTTTTCTCCAATGGAAATGCAATTTCTCAGCCCAAGCAAGCGAACCCTTCTGCGCGATGGTGGTCAGATGCAACCGAATCTGCACTGGTACAGGCTGGAACTAACCGCCCCGAATTGGTGAAGGCACTAAATCTGGCATCCAGAGGACAACGCGAAGGGATGCAGTTCCTGATAGAAAATATGCCGCAATGGGACCTGAAAACGCTCACTTCAGATTTTCTAATCGATAATCTTAAAATGGCCTATAAGGGATGGCAGGAAGCGCCGTGGGGGATTACTATTCCAACAGATATCTTTCTGAATGATATTCTTCCGTATGCAAGTGTAACCGAACCAAGGGATAACTGGCGTAAACGACTCTCCGGGATCTCTCTTCCGCTAATAAAAGATTGTAAAACGCCGTCTGAAGCATGCAAAGCGCTGAATGAACAAATCTTTAAACTCCTCAAGGTGAAGTACTCGAAGAAACGCCGGGCCCCGGACCAGGGTCCGTTCGAAACAATGGAGACTGGCGTTGCCACCTGCACCGGACTGTCGATTCTTCTTGTGGATGCCTGTCGTTCCGTTGGGATTCCTGCACGTATTGCAGGTACACCGCTTTGGAGTAATGAAAGTGGTAACCATACCTGGGTAGAAGTTTGGGATGGCGATTGGCTCTTCACCGGAGCCGCAGAACAGAGTCCACAAGGATTCAATCGCGGCTGGTTCGTCGATAACGCGTCTCAGGCCATCAAGGATGACCGTAAAAAAGCTGTTTATGCGAGCAGCTTCAAAAAAACGGGGCTCAGTTTCCCAATGGTATGGGCCAGGGATGTGGATTATGTCTGTGCAGTCAATGTTACTGACCGTTATACATCCAAATCAAAACCGGTCGTAATTCCAGGCCTGCGACTGATGCTTGATGTATTTGACCACCCTGCTGGCGAAAGGGTTGCTTCAACTGTGACCATCACAGATGCATCCAATCCCCTCATAAAATTCGATGGAATCAGCAAAGGTGATACTGCAGATATGAACGATCACCTCTTCTTTCAACTTCCAAAACAGAGAACTTACGTAGTTGATGCAGAGCGAAAAGGACAAAAATTCCACCAATATTATACAGCCGGAATTGCGGCCGAAGATAAATTACCCATCTATTTGAGTGGAATACCACCTGTTTCGACCATCTCACAAACCATTTATAATCCGCCTCTGGTTGTCAAATCAATTGAAGGCAAAGACGAAACTGCACTAAAAGAGGCATTTACAGCATTCTACAAATCGGCGCCTGCCGAACAAGCCAAATGGAAATTTTCAGGCAGCCTCGAAAAATTGCTTAGAAACAACGAACCGGCCGTGCGTAAAATTGCATGGGAATCATACCTTAATGCACCGATCCACGATTCGATGAAGGTTAATTTTGATGCGAAAAAAGTTCGCTTTGAAAAACATGTCAGTCCTTACACGGTCAAAACAGTTGGGACCCGGCCTGCAAATGGATGGGCATTATTCATCGCTATGCACGGCGGAGGTGGAGCTCCTCAGGAACTTAACGACAGTCAATGGCACCACATGGAGATTTATTACCGCGATCACCCCGAAATGGGAGGCTATATTTATGTAGCATTACGTGCACCTGACAATAGCTGGAACGGTTTCTACACGGGTTACGCGTATCCCCTAATGCAAAATCTGCTCCGTCAGTTTATGCTTTTCGGCGATGTTGATCCAAACAAAAAGTTCATCATGGGATACTCACACGGAGGTTATGGCGCATATGCCATGGGACCTAAGATGCCGGATTATTTTGCCGGAATCCAGGCGAGCGCAGCCGCACTGGCAGATGGCGCCTCCCCGATCACATTGAGAAATACAGCGTTCTCAACAATGGTTGGCGGAAAAGATACCATGTATGGCCGCAGTAAGCACATCGCCGATTTTGAGAAAGAAATTCAAAAGTTGAGAGGCGACAGGACAGATATTTATCCCGTTACAGTACAGATCATTGCGGATCATCCACACTCAGGATTACCCGACCGAGACAAAATTGCGGATCTTTACTCCAATGTGCGTAACCCTGTACCAGCTGAGCTCACGTGGCGCTTGACCGACAAGGTGATCCGCGACTTCTTCTGGCTTCATGTTCCATCACCTGAATCAGGAAAGGATTTTAATGTCACCTGCAAGAACAACTCTCTGACCGCAACAACAAATCTCACAGCAGGTTCCATTTTACTCGACAGCCGCCTGATTGATTTCACCAGACCCATCACGCTCCAATTGAATGGCAAGACCAGTAAACACAAGCTGAAACCAAGTCTGCGTACACTCTGCGAGACCCTGGTGCGCCGCGGTGATCCTGAATTGGCCTTCACAGCCGAATTGCCATTAATATTGAAATAAAAAAACAAACCCGGTAAAAAGACAGAGAAAATCATGAGAAAAATTTTAATGTATCCTTACGCGTTATTGCTGTTGATCTCATTTCAGACAGTAGCGCAAACCAGTTTGCCAACAGGCTATCCTGACCGCAATCCGGCACTCGATGTTTTACCGGGATTCGTAAATCCACCCAAAGGCTATGGAGATGTCCCTTTTTATTGGTGGCAGGGGGATACTATTACCCGTGAACGGCTCACCTGGCAGCTGGACCAGCTGTCAAACAAAGGAATATCGAGTCTTCAGATCAATTACAGTCACCAGGACTTCGGCGGAATTTCCTATGGTTTATCCAATCCAAGTAAGCCGGCCCTATTTACACCGGAATGGTGGAAACTATTCAAATGGTTTGCAGCTGAAGCGCAAAAGCGCGGAATGACTGTCAGCCTGAGCGACTATACCATTGGAATCGGTCAGGGTTATTCGATGGATGAAGCCATAGCAGATAATCCCGATTTAAATGGATCTCAACTACGGAGCAGTGCCAAATCACTGACCGGGAGTGGAATCCTTCAAATGCCGGACAACCTCCTTACACTCACTGCACTCAAAATTAATCCGGACAGTTCTCTGGTCATTGAGTCCAGAAAGGATCTCCTTCCGCTTGTAAAAAACGGCACTCTTGCATACAGTTTTGGAAAAGAATCATGGAAGGTGATCAGTGTTTTTTCTGAGAAATTAATACCCTCCTATGATCCGATGCATCCTGAAAGCGGGAAGGCATACAACCATTTCTTCTTCGAAAAATTTGAGAACGCATTAAAAGAGAGTGGTGGCGGCGCCCTCAATTTCTTTTTCTCGGATGAATTGAATTTCAGGGTAGGGGGAAATCTTTGGAATAGC
>CAYHDA010000384.1:0-3912 GCA_964355145.1 uncultured Mariniphaga sp. | reverse complement strand
GACTCCGTTCGTTTGGGGATCAACGATCCGAATCAGTAACGGCTCCAGATGAAGCAGTCGGAGGATGCTAAAGTCAAGCATTTTCAGATCGGTCAGAAAACTATTGGAGAACATATTGTTGCTTCGAACCAGCGACAGGGTATTCCGGACCACTTCAGAATTTGAAAAAGCCTCCATCCCCCATTGCATCATCATACTTTTAGTATCAGCACCACCATAACCCTCTTTCTTCAATTCATTAATATCCAATCCATTGCTCTGTCTGATTACAACCACACCAGAATCCTTAGCGATGTCCAAAAGAACCGGAGCGGGTGCATATTTTTTGGTCGTCATCATCCCGTACATTAATTCCGGCCCCATTTTCTGTCCGCTGCCCCAATAATAATCGGTAAGTCCTCCTAGAGTTGCACCTGGTCCCCCTTTGCGGTTCCCTTCATAGGCCCTGCCACTCACCGATATGAACATGGTATTTACATTTTGGGCGGCTACATCATAGAGCAATAAATCCATGATGATTTGCATTTTTCTAGAAATCTCATCATCCGCAAAATCAATCAGATTGATCATTCCTCCAATATCTTCCTTGTAATATACACTGGAGTAAAATTCGGTAAAGCCATAATTCCAGCGCATCTCCATCCAGTCGAGGATCCTTTTGCGCGCTTTAGCCTGATGTTGCTTTCCTGTCATACCGCTTTTGGGAAAGAGCCTGTCAGGGTATTTTTGTCCGGCTAAATATTCGGCCGAGGCAAAAAGAACCTGATGGTTTTCGCTCCAATAACACATCGAATTCTCGCCCGGCTCATCCCACCAGTACCTGAAATTTAAAAGGGTATTTTCAATCTTGTTCTTTGTGGCTGGCGGTATCTGACTGTCATATTCGTAAACTATGCGAAGCAGATTTACCAGGTTAAAATCCGAACAGTCGTACTGACCATCGGTGTATTCAAGCGTTCCATCCAAACGACTCCACTCAATGGTGCTGCGGCCATTCGATAAGTCATAATAGACCTGATTCTGATCAGTTTGGATCTTTTTTACGGGTCTTTGCGGCAGCGCCTTATAGGTTGAGATTCGGTACAAATCAATGACAACGGAAATCAGAGAAATGATCCCGATCAGAAGGAACAGGTATTTCCATTTTATTTTTGGAACTGAAAGCATAAAATTAGCAGCATTAAGTGATTAGAATTAAATAATTGTCAATGATCAATGGTTAATGATCCATGATCTTTAGGTTGATTTTTAATATTAGTAATGATCATTCGTATTTTTTTGATTCCACGCGCCTGAGATCAAGGGCCAACAGTCGAAATCTCTGTCGAGGGATTTCCCGTCAACGGCCTTTATTACCCACTTATTTTTTGGAGCCTTCACGTCAAAATCAATTTTAGAACCGGCCGGAAACTGAAATTGTGACTTCAGTTTTTCAGGAACAGGATTGGCCTCTATCAGTTTTTTAGCAAGCTCCTGCGGATTTTGTTTTTCAAAAATTGCCAGAATTCCGATTTCAGCTGAAGAATGAACTGCAATCAGCAGACTGTCACCACTACCGAATATCTTCCATTGCTCGTTCTCCGACAGAGGCTTAAACCCTTCCGGAACAGCTACCAGTCCAGCGGCACAAGCAAAATTCGCATAGACGCCGGTGTTGTTCCATTTCATAAAATCGTTGCCAGTTCCTGCCACATGAAAGAGATCTGCCAGTACGGTGGCATTATCATTTAGAAACAGTGTGATCGGTCGGGCCACAATAACCGACCATTTCCCCCTGTTGACCCCTCCTGCACTGAGCAGATAGCCGGGGCCTGCTGAATATAGCTCCGGAGAACTGCCGCTGCCGTGACCCAGCCGTGCAAAATATCCCGGTGTTTTATTAAAAATCAGGCTGATCACCTCATCAGCTGGGCGGTAGGGCATACAGGCCGCAATCAGCGCATGACTCTCGCCGCTATCCATATGCGGGGTGAATTTTATGGTTGGATGAAAGCTCATCCATGTTTTCATAAAAACAGTCTGGTAATCTTTTGACAAAGCCTCGCTTTTTGCCTTTTCGTACCTTCTGCGAAAGGGCGGAAAATACTGATAGTGGTAGCTACCAATGGCATAACTAAAACAAAGATAATCAAGCACATCACGCGAGGCTTTTTTAACATTCTCCGAGCCGAAAGCCTCCAGGTTAAGCAGCGCTGCCAGCGTATATCCAAGGTAAGGGATCGAATTAAACTCATACAATCCCATTTCGGAAAGCTCCTTTAGTTTGTCAAGTATTCCATTCTCCATCCCGTTCTGTTCATTGTTGAATTTAGCTTCGTGGTTTCCATGCAACATAAGGTAATTGTTCTTCAGGTATTTCGAACCTTGCGCCATCAGGACATGATTTTCGGATTCCTTGATGCGCCCCAGGGTGTGAGGTACAGCGTCGGAGAACCCTTCTCCCTGGTCGTTGAGTAACACTTTCACCAGGTGATTTTTAGTTTCAGGATAGAGTATTTCGGGTTTGTTATCAAACAGATATAGAATGGTTGTCAAAGCAGTTGCCGAAAAGTCATAACCACCTTTGGGATTTAGCAGCCATTTGGATCCGTACCTACCCCATGGCTTCATGCTCATCATCATTCTATTTACCTCAGGGATTTCATTACTGGCCAGAAGATGTGCAAGCAGTGTACGGGGAAGATCCATTTTATCTTCAAAACTCCAATTGCGAAAGGGTTCTTTTCCCCTCAACTGAAATAAACTATCGGCGTAAGATGAACTGTTTTCCCACCTGACGGTTCGTTTCGTTGGAATTGGAAGGGTACTCGCAGCTAATATCTCTTTTTTTATCCTTGCTTCTCCAAAGAGCAAGGTATCCAATTGGCTGTTGCCAAAAACCAGCATAAAGAGCGCAACCGGAATCAAAATTTTCATGATTTTTTTAATTTCCATCTGATTTTAAGTAACCAAAAGATTTATTTTTTGCAATTATACGTCACAATAATAATAAATATCCAAAACAAAGGTTATTGAACAATAGTAACATTATCAGAATGCCACCTATGCTTAAACTCCATTTAGTGCTTTTTCTCATTTTGAGATCTGGTTTTTATTCAAATCCCACACCTTTAAATTCCGGTACCTGAAATGAGTCCATTTCATTTGCCGGAACCCAATTTTACCATCCTGCAATACTGCTCCATACTTTCGGCCATCATCACTCCAGTCGATGATCTTCCGATCGTCCACATACATCACAATCCGGGCATCATCCTTTACAAGCCTGAGCTGATGAGCTGCCGTTGATTTTAAAGGAATGCCCGGCTCTTTTTCCTGTACCATCTGAAATCCGCTGTTTTTCCGAAGATGCGCAGTTTCTCTGCCCGGGTCATCGCGGCCATTGGCATAATAGGAGATGTGGTAGCAATCAAAAAATTTGCTCTTGGTATATTGATTGAATGTTCCATCTCTTTTCGGCAAAGAGGGATCGAAAATATTCTTCCCGTCTTTCCCTTTGGCTGAAAAGAAAATAATGCATAAACCAGCTTCAGTGTTAAGATTCTGGACTTCCCACTCGGCCACAAAACTAGCCGGAAAATCTTTTGGACACCAGAAAACATGGTGAAACTTTTCGCCTGGCGAGTACATTTCCATCCAGTTATCCCTGAATTCAAGTATGCCGGGTCCTTCCATGGTCCAACCGGCGACCTCCTGTTGTTGGGCAAATTTATTTTCGTAAATTAAACTGCCCTTCCGAAAGTTAAAATCCTGAGCTTGGACAGTAGTAATGGCTGATAAAAAAATCAGCACCATCATTTGAACATTATTTCTTAAAATCATCCTTTTGCCAATCCTTTTTTTTAATTTTTCTGCTCTTACTACTGATGCGTTAAAATTGATCATTAAATAAATCATATTGTTCTTTGAAAT
>CAYHDA010000383.1:0-3915 GCA_964355145.1 uncultured Mariniphaga sp. | reverse complement strand
TTCTTATCTGTTTGGTATTTGTTTGTTAATGGGGGGTTACTTTCCGATACAAAAATGCTTAAAAATATGACCAAGGACTTCATCTGTGGTTATTTCACCGGTTATTTCTCCGAGGTAATGGAGGCATTCGCGGATATCCTGAGCCAGAAAATCACCCGATATTCCTGTTTTTAACCCTTCAATTACAAGTTTAATGGCATTATATGCCAATGTAAGTGCTTCATAATGACGCGCATTGGATACAATGATATCTCCCGTTCCTATCGTCTTTAAATCAATCGTCTCTTTCATCATCTGAATCAGCTGGTCGAGGTTAGACCGGTTTTTAGCTGCAATGAAAACCAGTTTTTCATTATGATGCAAAGGGAATTGTGATAACTGCTGCTGAGCACTTTCGGTCGACAGGTCTACTTTATTTGCAATTATAATCAACTGCTGACCAGCTATTTTCTTTCTGATTTTCACTATTCTTTCGAGGATAGGTGCTACCGGTCTGCCAATATCGGTGACCAATAAAACAACCTCGGCCTTTTCGAGCTGAAGATAACTTCGTTCAATGCCCATCGATTCGATAATGTCGGTTGTATCGCGAAGACCTGCAGTATCTGAAAAGCGAAACAGTGTTCCGTCTATATTCACAACATCTTCTATCACATCGCGGGTAGTGCCATGGATGTCCGATACGATCGCCTTGTCCTCATTGAGCAAGGCATTCAAAAGGGTAGACTTGCCCACGTTGGTCTCCCCGATAATGGCAACAGGAATTCCATTTTTAATCACGTTGCCTAACCGGAATGATTCAGTGAGCTTTTTTAAAAGATTGGCTATTTGGGTCGATAACTTAATCAGGGAAGTCCGGTCGGCAAATTCAACATCTTCCTCGCTGAAATCAAGCTCCAGTTCAATGAGTGCTGCAAACCTTAGCAATTCGGCTCTTAGATGATTGATTTCGCGTGAATATCCGCCACGCATCTGGGTGATGGCTAATTTATGCGCCGCAGCATTTCCTGAAGCAATAAGATCTGCAACTGCTTCTGCCTGAGATAAATCCATTTTGCCATTCAAAAAAGCCCTCTGGGTGAATTCTCCGGGTCTGGCAATACGTGCGCCGTTGGCGATCAGAAGCTGGAGAATCAGTTGTTGAATATATACCGATCCGTGACACGAGATCTCAACGATATCTTCACCGGTAAAGGAGTGCGGTGATTTAAAAATGCTGATCACTACTTCATCAATAGTATCTTCCCCGGATTTTAATGTTCCGAAGTGGAGAGTATTGGCTTTCTGCTCCGAGAGCTTTTTATCATGGACAGGAGAAGAATAAATCTTTTCAGTGATTTTGATGGACTCTTTTCCGGAAAGGCGGATTACAGCGATTCCTCCGCTACCATGAGGGGTTGAAATGGCACATATCGTTGATTGGTCTAACATTCAGTTTATTTTTCAAACTTTATGCAAAGATAGCTAAGTAATTATTACGTAACTTTAACAATTAAAGATTTTCAGAAGTGATTCTGCCTTAATGGAAACAATTAAAAACATTGATCATTAATTACCTATGGATTATAGCAAATACATCTTTCCTTCGGACAGAAGCAAAAAATTATCTGATTTTTTCACAGACGATACGGGCTCATTTAAAAGTTCGAAAAGCAGTGACGAAATATTGCTTGAAGGAGTTGAGCAACTGTCTAAGATTCAAAATATTCTTTATGCCCAGGATAAATTTTCTTTGCTGATCATTTTTCAGGCCATGGACGGTGCCGGCAAGGACAGTACGATTAAACATGTAATGTCCGGGATTAATCCGCAAGGGTGCAATGTTACGAGTTTTAAAGCTCCTTCAGCCGAAGAACTCGATCACGCTTATTTGTGGAGGTGTATGAAAGTAACGCCTGCAAAAGGGGACATCGGTATTTTTAACCGGTCATACTATGAAGAGGTTTTAGTAACCCGTGTTCATCCGGAAATCCTCGCAGGACAAAAATTGCCGGTCGATTACAGCAGAATTACACCGGACTTTTCACTGTGGCTGCAGCGGTATAATGATATTAATAATTTTGAGCAGTACCTTACGAATAATGGCACGTTTGTACTAAAGTTCTTTCTGAATGTCTCAAAGGAGGAACAGAAAGGGCGATTTTTAAAAAGAATTGAGGATCCTGAAAAAAACTGGAAATTTTCAGATCGTGATGTGGAGGAGCGTAAATACTGGAATGATTACCAATTAGCATACGAACAAACTTTTCAGCATACCTCAACTGCCGCGGCTCCCTGGTATATTATCCCGGCAGATCATAAGTGGTTTATGCAAATAGCTGTTTGTCAGATAATTATAGAAAAACTGAATTCAATTGGAATTGAATATCCTCCATTGTCGGCCAAACAAATGGAAAATATAGAGAGGGGAAAGCAACAGCTTTTATCTGAAACGTGATTGGATGGCCCTAAAACAAGTAAGGAGCCGAATGGCTCCTTACTCTACCTAACCTAAACCTAACCTAAATAACCTTTCAGCGTGTGAAAGGATTTCCTAAATATCCTGAATTAATTTCTGTCCCTTTTTTATAATACAATAATAGGAATCAACTAAAAATAATGATGATTAAAAATTGTCAAAATATGATGGAATTTTGATGGATTTAATCAAATGCATACTATTTTAATCATTATGGTTATAATATGCCTGATGAATTGCTATAAATCTTTCATGTTGTGGAATACGTTAGTCACATCTTCGTCATCCTCAAGTTTTTCGAGCAATTTTTCAACTTCTGCGACTTGCTCCTCGTTTAATTCTTTAATCTCAGAAGGAATTCTTTCAAATTCTGCATTTATAATTTCGAAATTATTTTCCTCAATGTATTTTTGAATAGGGCCGAAAGCTTCAAAATCGCCATAAATAATGATGGTATCGTCTTCAGCGAAAACTTCCTGAATACCCAAATCTATCATTTCAAATTCAAGTTCATCAAGATCAATTCCCTCTTTAGTTTTTATTTTGAAAAGACATTTATGCTCAAATAAATAATCGACACATCCTGATGTTCCAAGTGAACCACCGGTTCTGTTAAAATAGCTTCTAACATTGGCTACCGTGCGTGTAGGATTATCGGTTGCTGTTTCAACAAGTACTGCAATTCCATAAGGTGCATAGCCTTCATAGACAACTTCTTTATAATCAGTCTGATCTTTGGATGTTGCTTTTTTAATCGCCCGTTCAATATTTTCTTTGGGCATACTGGCATTCTTGGCATTCTGCATCAAAACGCGTAGTCGTGAGTTTGCAGCGGGATCCGGACCTGCCGACTTAATTGCAATAGCGATTTCTTTTCCGATTTTAGTGAAAGTTCTGGCCATTGATCCCCAGCGTTTTAGCTTTCTTGCTTTTCTGTATTCGAATGCGCGTCCCATAGTGTATGTTAAGTAACTTTGTATTTCAGGGTGCAAATTTACACTGATTTTCTAAAATATTTTTTTATTATTGAATTTTTGCATTAACTTCGTTAGACAGAGCAATCATTTAATGATAATTTTGTGTTCAGTGTACATTAGTCATATACAGGGATTGGCTATTTCAGTATTTATTTGTCTATTTAAAAAGCTGCAATTATGGGAAATATTTTGATGCCAAACCCGAAAAGCGCTGTAATTCGCGGCATTCTGACAATATCAATTGGAAGTGTGTTCCTTTTTGTACCCGGGTTGACCATGCAGACAGTAATGATAACTATCGGTTCAATGCTGTTGATTAATGGTTTGATTACTATGGTTATATCGAACCGAAAAAAGAGTGGGGCACTGAATCAATTTTGGTCCGCCCAAGGATTAATTAGTATTATTTTTGGACTTGCGTTTATTGCTTCACCCTCTGTTATCGTTAAGATATTCGTCGTTTTTATTGGAATAATATTT
>CAYHDA010000382.1:0-3915 GCA_964355145.1 uncultured Mariniphaga sp. | reverse complement strand
ATGCCGCAAAAAATCTGGAATTATCTTTAAAAAGGGCAAATGCAGTAAAAAATGCACTTTCATTCGATTTTAACATCGAGAGCTCCCGTTTGTTAACAGCTGGCAAAGGAGAAAGTGAACCTTTATTACCCAATTTAAACGCTGTAAATAAAGCCAATAACAGGCGGGTGGAATTTATTGTGATTCACTAGTTTTGAATGAAATAGAGTTGTAATTTTAACGACTCACGATCTCATTGATCTTTTCGGAAATTGAATAACAAATTATATCGTATGAGATACCTGCTTTTATTTTTCTTCGTATTTCCCGGCGTATTCGGTATGACACAGGGGCAGACCAGAAGCCCGCTTGAAAATGTGGTAATCACATCCGAAATGAAGAAAACCCAGGTACTAACGAAAGAAAATGGGGAATTACTTATCAACGTATCCCCAAAGGATCTCCTTAAATTTAAGGCCAATGGGTTGGTACGCTATAGTGACTTCGGTGCCAGGGGCGACAGCAAAACGGATGATATTGACGCCATCGCTGCAACCCATGCCTTTGCCAATCAGTACGCTCTTTCTGTGAAAGCTGACAAGGGCGCTAAATATTACATTGGCGGGAAGGACCGTACGGCAGTCATCCAGACTGACACTGATTTCGGCACGGCAGCCTTCATTATCGACGATTCCGACGTCCAAAACCGTAATGCACATGTTTTCCTCGTTAGTTCCAACCTGCGACCGTTCAAACTTGAGGCGATAGCTTCCCTTAAGAGGAATCAGGAAAAAATTGAAATCTCCTTACCAGGAACCTGCCTTGTTACCGTCATCAATTCTCACTTAAGACGATACATCAGGTTTGGACCAAACCAAAATAATGGAAGTCCGCAAACGGACATCTTTATCGCAGACAAAGAAGGCAAGGTGGATATGGACGCTCCGATCATCTGGGACTTCGGCCAAATAACAGAAATCACTGCTCTTCCCATTGATGAGACTACACTGACCATCACCGGAGGACGTTTCACCACGATTGCCAACAGTGCCGAATCGAAGTACACTTACTACAGCCGGGGCATTGCTGTCAGGCGTTCCAATGTTCGTGTGAATGGGCTGGAACACCGCGTCACCGGCGAGGGAGACCATGGTGCACCTTATGGTGGCTTCATCAATATCAGCGACTGCGCCTATGTGATGGTGCAGAATACCATCCTGACCGGACGAAAAATGTACCGGACTATTGGCTCGGCAGGAGTTTTAGTCTCCATGGGCAGCTACGACATCTCCCTCAGCCAGGCTCTGAACGTGTCATTTATTAACTGCAGCCAGACGAATGACATCAATGACAACAGGTACTGGGGAATCATGGGATCCAACTTTTGCAAGAATCTTGTTTACGACAATTGCAGCTTTTCCCGATTCGACGCCCACATGGGAGTTGCCAATGCCGCCATCCGCAACTCGACCCTGGGGCACCAGGGAATAAATGCCATCGGCAACGGGACCTTTACCGTGGAGAATTCGACCATAAACGGAAGGAGCTTTATCAATCTGCGCTCCGACTACGGCAGTACGTGGCAGGGTGAACTCGTCATCCGCAACTGCATTTTCGTACCATCAGGCGGAAGTCCAACCTGTGCCAGCCTGATCGGCGGATCCAATTCCGGGCAGCATGATTTTGGCTACGCCTGTTTTATGCCCGAACGGATCACCATCGAAAACCTTCATATCGATGACTCAAAACATCAGGCAGACTGCCAGGGCCCGGCTATTTTTGCAAATTTCAATCCAAAAATGACCGGCGATACCTGTCTCGAGAAGTTTCCATATGTCAAAACCAGGGAAGTTATTCTCAAAAATATAACCACCACTAGCGGCAAGGCATTAAGGATCAGCGACAACCCATATATGTTCAAGAATGTGAAGGTAAGCTCCGATTAACGGGTGCTGACTATGGTGAAGCTTTCCGACTCATCATTGAAAAAAGATGCAACTTAATATATACATTTTGGTCTATCCTTCGGAATACCATTTAATTTGCTGCGATGCGCGCATAATAATAGCCAAAATTACAAACAGTCCGATGCTTCCGGCAAGCAGCGCGTAATCCTGCAACTGCAAAATGGTAAACAGGAACAAATACAGGCCCGTTTGTAAAAGCGTTACCCAAGCCACCATTCGGACCTGTCGCAGAATGGTAAAAGCATACCATGTAATCAGCAAAGTGACAGCCACCGCCGAAATCAGGTAAGCCCAGTTGAAGCCGATCTGTTCACCAATGGAAGTCAACAAAGAGTAAAACATCAACAGTGCAAAGGCCACCAACGAATACTGGAAAGGATGAATCCTGATTTTACTTTTAATTTCAATGAACAGAAAAATGATAAAGTTCAGTGCAATAAATAAGATGGCATATTTTGCCGAGCGCATCGATTTTTGGTAATGATCAATCGGATTAAGTAATTCAACTCCCAATTTTGCCTCGTGTGGATTGAATTTCCCGTCAATCCATTGCTGTGGAAAATTGCGGTTCAGGTGGGTCACCAGCCAATCAGCAGTAAATCCTTTTGCAGTAACCCGACGATTTGCCGGAAGAAAACTGCCGGTAAAACTCGGCTCGGACCAGTCAGACTTCATTGTAACTTCTGACGTTTTTCCCAGTGCTTCAACTGACAAGTCTTCCGATCCGTTTATAACCAGTTCTATATCAAAATTCATGGACTGTTTCATATCTACGGAACCGGCTTTTACGGTAATTCCCGACTTGAACAAATCAGTATCAGCCACACCCGGTTCAACTTTGCATTTCTGACCATTAATAACCAGCTCCGGCAGGTTTTTAATACCACGCATGTCTGAAATACCAATGGTAAAATAAGCTGCTCCCCAGTTATAATGGGCATTTTGAAGATCCAACTGTGAAACATCAGGTTGTGCAAACGAGCCTTTTAATCTGATTTTTCCTTCGTAAACCACCACTTCGTATATCCCTCGTTTCCTGGTTTCCGGATACAGCACCCCATCCGTTTTTAAGGTGTCAGGCAGAAAATGTGCCACACCATGCCGTTCGTTGGTACCCTGATTATTCTCTCCGGGTTCCGTCACCGAAAACGGTACATTCAAAACCGGACCGGCAACCACCTGTTTACCTCCCCATTGGGTGTAAAGTTCATTTTTCACCTTTTGGCTCAGGTCAATTCGTTCTTGAATGACATTCATAATCAAAAACGAAGGGATTAACAGCATAATGGCCAAGCCTGAAACGATAATCATCTTAACGCTGTAACTGTTCATGAACTGTTGAATACTTTTTGCTTCCATTGTTTTGAGTTTTTAAAAGTGCTTTGAACTACAAAGTTTAAAATTAAAAAAATTTAGTGATTGCTTACAAATTCTTCAAGAGCCGCCAGATGTTGCCGAAACAACTCCCTCCCTCGCCCGGTTGCCTTATAGGTTGTACTTGGTTTTCTGCCAATAAATTGTTTTGAAACTACAATAATTTCCTGTTGTTCCAAAGCTTTCAGGTGGCTGGCCAGATTTCCGTCGGTCAATCCGAGCAGTTCCTTCAGCGCATTGAAATCAATCGTATCATTCACCATGAGTGCCGACATGATTCCAAGCCTGATGCGGCTTTCAAATACTTTCTGAAAGTTTAAAATTGGATTCTTCACTGGAAAATTTTTACTTTTTAACGATTTACAATTTGCCTTTTATCTGATTTTCTGAAAACTGCGACTATAATTACCGTTCGTGCCTGTAAACCATCACTGTACCGTAAAGAATATGTACTAATCCAAAACCTATTGTCCAAAAAAGCAGACCATAATTAACGAAGACCCCAGCCAGAATACCCAGAATAACTTGTGTCAGTCCAAGGTAATGAATCTCTCCGAAAGTAAACTTCCCTGCATTGACCAGCGACAATCCGTAA
>CAYHDA010000381.1:0-3919 GCA_964355145.1 uncultured Mariniphaga sp. | reverse complement strand
AAACTTGTTTTTTGCCATTTGGACCTTCACCGCAAGCACCGTCGAACCACACTTCATCAACCTTCCCATAATTGGTGAGCAGTTCTGTGAGTTCATTCAAAAAAATCTCATTGTATTTCGGAGAATCGCCATAACTTGGATTATTTCTGTCCCATGGAGAAAGATAGACTCCAAAACCGATTCCTGCCTGGTGACAGGCATCGGCGACTTCTTTAACCACATCACCTTTCCCATCCTTCCAGGTGCTGTTTTTTACCGAGTGCTCTGTATATTTAGTCGGCCACAGGCAGAACCCGTCGTGGTGTTTGGCTGTTATGATCACCTGTTTAAAGCCGGCATCCTTACAAGCCTTAATCCACTGACCGGCATCAAGTTGTGAAGGATTAAACAGTTTAGGATCTTCGGTGCCTTCACCCCATTCCCTGTCGGTAAAGGTGTTTATTCCAAAATGGAAGAATGCGGTCAGTTCCAGCTGTTGCCACCGCAATTGCTGTTCGGACGGAACTATATTTGCCGCAATCCGGATCAGTTCAGTTTCTGAAGCAGCCGGTTTAACAGCGCTGTAATTTTTCCTGATCTGTGATTGTGAAGATAAATCACACAAAAGCAAGGAAGCGACAAGAAGGAATAAGATTTTCATCAGAAGTAAGTTATAGTCAGGTAAAAATAGAAAAAAAAACTCATTTCCCTCTTTAAATTCTTGCGACAATTAAAATTATCCCGAAAATCAGGACATCCCATCTAAGGATAGAAAAGCTTATATTATCACCACGGCAACCACATTAAGAAACCAGTATAATTTACTGTCCTAAATAATTTATTAATCAGCTCAAAAAATTAAGAAAAAGGCCGTTTATCCATTTACGAATGAACCTATATATTCACCGACAACTGCTTAAGGTATTGATTCAAAACAGTTCACTTATTAATAATTTAACCTTGAATTAACACCAACCCTCTAAACTCTTTGTTGTCCTAAGTGTCAAAAGACACATACAACAATAATTTATACATGCGAAAATTTCTATTTCTTATTCTGGTTTTGATAACCATTTTCACCACCAAAGGCCAAAAACCTGTACCATATAATAATGCACCAGTTACTGTTCCTCCTGAATCAACAGTCGCAGCAATAAAGAATCTGACCGTAAGAGGTAAAGTACTTGAAGATCAATCTTTAACACCAATGGGTTATGCTAATGTCGCAATTTTTGCGGCGGCCGACTCTTCAGTAGCCGGAGGGATTATGACCTCGGAAAGCGGGTCATTTGAGATAAAAGATCTTAAACCGGGAAAATATAATCTGACTGTTAATTTCATCGGCTATGCAAAAAAAACTATCCCTGTTCAGCTAATCGCAACCAAATCTGTGACGGATGTCGGAGTGATTAAACTACTGTCTTCAGATGAAAAAATTGATGAGGTAGAGGTGGTTGCCGAAAAACAAAGGGTGGAATTCAAGATTGACAGAAGGGTGGTTAATGTGAGCCAGAATATCGTTGCTACTGGCGGAACAGCGGTAGAGGTGCTGGAAAATACCCCTTCCGTTCAAACCGATTTTGAAGGCAATGTAACCCTTCGCGGAAGTTCAAACTTCACAGTTCTGATTGACGGAAAACCAAGTGTTGTTAAGGGCAGCGATGCTTTGAGACAGCTTCCTGCAGCAGGGATTGACAAGATTGAGATCATCACTAATCCATCTGCCAAATATGATCCTGACGGTGATTCCGGAATCATTAATGTTGTAATGAAGAGAAACCAAAAGGATTCTTTCAGTGGACTGATCAATCTGACGGGGGGTATTAGAGACAAATACCGCGGAGATGCCAACTTTACTTACCGTACTAAAAAGTGGGACTTTACGGCTGGAGCCGATTTCTCTGATATGATAAATATGGGCTCCCGGAACATGTTACAAAAAATTACCTCCGGTGATACAGTCACTACCAGAAAATCAGTATACGACGGTACCATGAAAAACAGCGGACATAACTTTAAAGGGGGAATTGAATATACCATGAATTCAAATACCTCTTTTGGAATTACAGCAACAATTGGGACCATGAATCATGGAAATGCAAACCTTGGAAGCCAGACAACCTCCTACAATCTGGGCTTACCATCATCTTACCTATATCAGGACAACAGTTCAAACATGGCCAGCGACTATTGGAGCGGAGATCTGAATTTTCTGCACCGGTTTGCAAAAAAAGGGCATGAACTTCAGGGATTATTTCATCTTGCCGGAGAGAAAGGAAATGATACCGACAACCAGATCAATTACGCAACCGACGACAAAGGCAATCCCATTGACAATCAACCATATAAATACAGAGCAGGTGAGCATCCGGTCGAAACTGACAACAGGATAAAACTCGATTATGTATATCCGATCAACGACAATGATAAGCTTGAAGCGGGATATCAGGGAAGACTGGAGTCCAGCAAGGAAAATTTCGTGTTTGAAGAATACGATTACCCATCAAATCTTTGGGTAAACAATCAAAAATACAGTAGTCTGGTTGACTTCTCGCAGGATATCCATGCATTGTACGGTACTTTTTCACATGCAAACAAAGGTTTCTCTTATCAGGCCGGATTACGGACTGAATATTCTGACCGTACTCTTGTCAGTCAAGGGGCAAACAAAACCTATTCCCTGAATCGTTTTGACTTTTTCCCGACACTTCATCTTTCTCAGAAATTTACTAAGGACTATGAGATGCAGGCCAGTTACAGCAGAAGATTAAACAGACCTATGGGGTATATGCTGGAACCCTTTCCCTCCATTATGGATCCATATAATATCCGCATAGGCAATCCTGAATTAACACCTGAATATGCCGGATCGTATGAGCTTACTGTTCTTAAACACATCAAAACCTCCTTTATTTCCCTTGAAGGATACTACCGGCATACCCAGGATCTGATGACAAGAATTCAAACTCTGGGTTCAGACAGAATTATGTACCATACCATGGCGAACATGAACAACGACTATTCACTTGGGAGCGAATTAATGATCAATTATGAAATAAAGCCGGGGGTAAGACTGGTTGCCAGCGGGACGTTATACAACTACTGGATGAAAGGTGACATTAACGGGGTAAGCGTTGATCAGAGAAGTACCAACTTTGACGGAAAACTCAACTTTGATATGAAATTAGCCAAAAATACCCGTTTCCAGTTAATGGGCGTTTACCGGGGTCCGACAGTTTCTGCGCAGGGATCAAGGGAAGGGATGTTTTTCTCAAATGCTTCCCTGAAACAGGATTTATTTAAAAACCGCATGTCTGCTACCTTACAGTTACAGGATATTTTTGGTACGATGAAATTCAGCGGAACCTCTTATGGAGCTAATTTTGAGAATACCTATAAATTCAAACGTGAATCACAAATCGTTCAACTCACACTTAGTTACAAACTCAATAATTTCAAGGCAAAAACCGGTAAGGAAGGGCCTGATTCCACCAACAATGGCGGTGGAATGGGTGAATTCTAGAAATTGTTTGATGGATTAAGAAGGGCTTTATCGTAAATACTTTGAGAATGATTTACGATAAAGCCCGTTTTAAGTTGTAGAAATAAAATAATGTCGTATTATTTTTCGATCAATTTATTTAAATCCAATTCATTAGTGAATGTTGAATATTATGTTGCGGTGATCTGTACCTTAAGAATTCTGCTTAATTAGCTTCTTAAATGATACGATTTAGGCTTTGTAAATACCCGCAATCCTACGTGCGAAAGGGTGCTGCCAAAACCACTATGTTTCCGGCCACTCCATGGAAGAGCAGCGCTGACCCTGTCGCAGCAGTTCCAGTAAACGGTTCCGGCATCCAATCGGCTTTGTAACTGTGCGGCCCTGTTTTCGTCGGAGCAAAAAACGGCTGCCGTAAGTCCGTACTGAGTGTCATTC
>CAYHDA010000380.1:0-3929 GCA_964355145.1 uncultured Mariniphaga sp. | reverse complement strand
AGCCCACAGTTCTATCAGGACTTGTTCACTGCCACAAAAAGTTTATGTGAAGAAAAGGTATCCTCTCAAAAAAGCATGGTAAACGCTCTTTTATCGAAGCGCAAATCCTTATAGATACTCAATTTTGCTAAATTGAAATTCAAGTTTACCATGAAATTTTGAGAGGATACAAGAAAAGGAGACAAACACCACAACCGTCGGTGGGGAAATAGCGATCCCCCGACTTTTTTATATTCACCCGTAGGGACACGGCGCTCCGTGTCCCTACATTAGCCGGAGCTTGGGAACAAGAGAAACGTAGTAACAGTATGATACGGTACGAAAATCCACTGGATATGAATGCATGTAGCCGCGGAGGGGCGGTCTGTTTGTAGCAATGGAATTGAAGCATCAAAAAAGCTCCGTAGGAGCGACCTGATGTATGCTTTCAGAAAGATTATGGGGTTGCCTGTTTGTTTGACAAATAAAACAAACAGGTCGCTCCTACGGAGCTAAATACATTAATTCGCATTGAATGCTACAAACAGGCCGCTCCAAAGGAGCTAAAGAAAAACAAACAACCTTGCAGTGGCAACTTGGAATTATGGCATGGAAGTGGAACTTTAACAAAAAAGACTTGACAGACTACTTTGTTTTTGACATAATGCCGCTTAATTTCGGACAGTTTAAATTAAAATTGTGGAGGTAGGTGAATGGTACACTTCTTGCAAGCCAAGCCAAGCCAAGCCAAGCCAAGCCAATAACACCCACTTTATTTTTATTTTCAATAGTTCATAAAACGCCTTTTTCCTGAGAAATCAGGGGAAAGGCGTTTTTTGTTTTTATACAAATTCCATACCAGCCGGTGGTAACTTTTTTACATTCACCCGTAGGGACACGGCGCCCGTGTCCATCCTTTGAAATTCACCGGTGGGTTCCAGGTTGTGAACGGGATTGCGCCAACGGTAATGTTGGGATTGAAGTGTCATTGACGCCGGATCGGATATATCCAGGAAATGACGTAAATATCCTGTAAATGTCAGATCATTCCTGTAGCAAATAAATGTTGTTTGTTTTATATTGTGCGTGCCAACTTTCTTATCGCTGAGGAGTCCAAATATCGGATATTGAATAAATCAGGCATTCGGCGACTTTTTCGTTGATGTAGAGCGAAGTGCCACTTCGCTCGAACGAAGCAATCGCTTCGTTCTACACAGAACTTTGAAATTCCTATACATGAACCTATCATCATCAACGTTCTGTCAGGAGATAGGCGCTGGTTTTCCGGTATGGTGGTAGTTTTTTTCTATGTGTCCAAAAATAATGGTTAACATCTGATAGCACATCCTGATGTCATCAGCATCTCTTGTTTTGAGGAAGGCAATAAGCTTGTCCATTTCATTTTCAAAGACATCGACTTTGGATGTAGGGTATTCAAAGTCAAAGAGGTCCTTAAGGGGGCTGTGGAGGGCGTGACTTATTTTCCCCAGGGTTATTAGAGACGGCATTGATACGCCCCGTTCCAACCGGGAGATCGTCTCTGTGGCCACGTTCACAGACGCTGCCAACCGATCCTGCGTCATCCCGCGTTGCTTTCGGACCCTTGCAATCTGTGCCCCGATAAGTTTTTCTATATTCTTTGCCATAACGCCATTCCTTTATGGCCTAAAGTATAGACAAATTTAGTCTGGTTTAACAGGGTGTGTAATGATGATGTTTGTATTGACATATTACATCTGGTTAAATATACTCATTGCTGTTTTGGTAACAGTTCTAGCCGGATAACCCTGTCAGGGTTTTAAACCCTGACAGGGTATCGGAACTTGGAAGGGCGATGAACTGTTACCTGTTTTGATGGTTAGGCGCGTTCCGCTTCACCCAACAAAAAGGGGGGGGGAGAAAAACGTGCTATACGTTAGGAATGATGGGACTCAATTGTATCTGATAACATGTCTGTGGTGGACACCGGAAAAGGCGTTCTTTTGAATTCTGCGTGAACCATATTGATTCAAGCAACTTTTGTAAAAAGAAGGCGAAATATTATGAATGCGAGTAACAAAAATAAAAAGCCAAAGGAAGTTTTAGTATTGCTCTCAACAATTATTTCTTTGATATTGTTTTTAAGTGTTTTTGTTTCCGGCAGTGTTTTGGGTAGAGATAAGATTTCTGCATCGAAAACTTTCGGCGCCGAAAAAGATCATCTAAGCATAACCTTGAGCAGTAAAACCGTTTTAAAATTGGATGTTTTACCGGAGACATTTAAAGATGATACCAGGCTAACCTTGTCTGAAGCAGATGTAATTCCCTATAACAAAGATATAATTGGTTTATTATCTGTGGAAATTGAAAATGATATTGCCAGACACAAAATAAAGAAACCGCTATTTATCAAGGCATTCCCTCTGAATGGAATTGATCAAAGCCGCGTAGAAATGATACAGGCATTTATTTTAAAAACGAAAAAAAACGGTAAACAGTATTGGTCTAGGGTGCCTTTTACGGTAGATAAAACAGAAGACTCAATAAACATTGCAATCAAAGAACAAGGTATTTATAAAATTCAGTATTCAACGCTTAAAGTGGGCAATAGTGGGACAGAGGGGTTTTTCAAATTAAATCAGCCTAACAAATCTAGAGAAGACGCAAATTTTTCCCTTTATTTTACAGGCACAGGGGATGATATTTATTTCTTTGTCGAAGATGAAAATGGGGGAGATTTATGGGATGGGAGTAACGACGGAGATATAACGACCATTACTTCGCCCGGTTGGAAAAACAATATAAGAATAGATGATAGCCATTTTGTTAATACCCATGAAAAATTAGCATACCTTAAGGATCGTGGAAAATTTGAGGTCACCTGTCTTGATCAAGATGTTGGCATTGATGATGAACTGTGGTCTGCCTTTTTTATAAGGGATCAGGATAGTATAAGTAGTGATGAAGGCTTGATTAAATCGCTTTTAGATAAATATTCACCATGTGTTTATTATGGTAATTATAAGAAATCAGCACAGGCAGATAAAAACCCTTGGGACTATAAGAATGAAATGGCAACAGAAATGGGTGAGATTTATTATCCGGTCGATATAAGAGATTTTGTTAAGGATTATTCTAAAGTACTATTCACAGATAACGGAATTTTTGATGAATATCACGTGTCAGTTGGCGAGCTTACCAATATAACAAATAAATTCGTTTTGGAAAATGCGAACATAATTAAAGAAGATTCTAATAAGGGTATTGATGTAGCAATGTATAATGATAAAGGACTTGAATTGGGAATAACAAGAACTGTATACCCGCTATACCTGGAATCATGGAAATATGAATTATTAGAATTTGAAGGAATTACAACAAAATCCTATTTAGCAGCGATTGATACAAATCCCTCTTACCCAGAGGGTACTTATCATTTTAGTGAATTGCGAAATAAAAGTAAAATTTATGGCACGGCCTATGAGTACAAGGGACACATCTTTTTAATATATTTCTTTTATTATCCTTTCGATCCTAAAAATGGGGATTGGCTTACTGAATTATTTAATCATTCTGGAGATTGGGAACGATTTGTTGTTGTTCTAAAGAAAGACACCAATGCCCTTGAGGACTCAAAAGCCATTGGCGCATATTTCTTTCATCATTTATCTGATCAAACTTTTGCGTATTATGAAGATGATTTAGATAATGAGAAATTTTCATGGAATAATAATAAAGAAGAATGTCCGGGCGCTTATCTTGAATGGGATTATGTAGAGAAGACGAACAACCATCCAAGTGTTTACATAGCACAAGGAAGTCATGGAATTTATTTTAGGCAGGGAAGCTATGCCGTAAAGAAGTGGGGGGTTAAGACTCTTTTGGAATATGCCGGTGGTCAGATTAAGAAGGAATACAGTATAGACAAAGATCTGATTTACTTACCAAGGTTGAGTGACATTGATACAGAA
>CAYHDA010000379.1:0-3934 GCA_964355145.1 uncultured Mariniphaga sp. | reverse complement strand
GAGCGCTGGTTTGAGCCTGATTGTAATTGTCGGTCGTTCTTCTGTTAGTTTCATATTTGCGAAAATAATTTAGTTGTTACTGGTTGTAAAGGCCAATGGATCCACAGGAACTAATACCCGGCCATCCTCAATAAAGGGAATGAGATTTTTCGAGTACAAATTAACGCTGACAGTGCATATCTGATAATAATCCTCCCTGATGCACCATTTTATCAAAAACTGCATTCCTATTTTGCGCTTTCCATTGTCTGTGAAATCGGCCAGCGTTGCCAGTCGGAATCCTACCGGCAATATGTCATGATACTCCCAGCCGTTGCGGTCAATTTTCATTTTTTTTCTTGATTTACCTGGGGGTGTCATTTCTGTGTCCAACAATCCAACGTTCCAACAAAAGCCATTTTTAAAGGTCAACGATTTGATAATGAACTACCGATATTTTGACAGGGCACTCCAACACCACGTTGGAACGTATTTATAGTTCCAACGGAGTATAAAAAGTACTGATGATGGTTCCAACCGGTTCCAACAATAAATCAACGTTCCAACAGCAGTACAGAAACATAATATATTGATTTATAAGATTATAATATTTTATTACCTTGTTTGTTGGAACGTTGGAGCGTTGGACCCGACTTTCTCGCCAGACATTTCCAAGTGAATTTTTAGAATGGCAGCTCTTTTTGCTCATCATCCGGTTGTGACACAATTGCAGGTTCGTTAAGTTCCATAAAAGTTTGCTCGGGTATTTTAAACCGTTCAAGGTCGATTCCCATGGCCTCAATTATTTTATAGTCCAGGGCAATGCAGCTGGTATTTCGCTCGGCTTTTTCGATGACCCTTTGGTTAATGCCGCTTACGGGATCAGTCCTCCATGATTCAACCTGGTAAATAAACCGGTGGCTTCTGATCTGGCCAAAATAAGAAGGGTGGTCTTTGAGGTACATCCGCAGTGAATTGAGTTTCAAACTCTCAGTTGTGTGCATCTTCTGATAGGCTTGAATCACATCATTTACAATCAGAAACAGCACCCTTCTCTCCTGACCGTTCCAATGTAATCCTTCTGTTTCTGTCTTGGATTTTTGAATGGTTATCTCTTTTTCGGTAGAAATATCAAATTCTCTTCCGGTGATTATATGTCCCTGGGTATACAACATACTGATCGTGTTGAAGAACACTGACAATCTGTTGCTGCTGCTAAGCTCTTCGCTCTGCAGAGTGATCTGCCGTTTGGCATCCTCGTAAAACTCGGCAAATGTGAATGGGAGCGGAAGCTCCTTTACATGTTCGTCCCACATTTTGGCCATGGCAATAAACAGACTTACGGTATTGATGATCCGGGTCTGATACGAGCCACCTTCTTTCTGAATATCTATCTTGACCTGTCGCTGGGCATCGCGCATGTAAGCGGCAAAGTGTTTCTGGACAATCCCTCGACGTTTGATGATCTCCAGGGCGATATTACTCAGCCCATCATTTTCACGGTCTTTCAGGTCTTTATACATAGTTACTTCTTCATCGGTCCAGTTATCCTTTTTGGGAACGTGCTTTTGAACAACACGGTTGCCCAATGCGCCATCGTCACGTTCGGGGCCTTCCTGCCCCAATAAAAGAGGACAGCCGTTTATTTTCGAAACATCGATGTCCTTGCTGGTGGCATCCTTGCGTTTCTGCTTTCCTTCGTTGTCATAAACGGCGGCCTTCAATCCCTGGAATTTCACATCCGAAATCTGGTAATCGTTATACTCCTCGAAAATCACCGGTATGTCCCGGAAGCGTTCAAGACTGGTAAAAAATGCAGCATCGGTGCCAGAGTTCAGGTTGAACAATGGGGCGCCATGCATAAAGGGTGCCCGGATGCTTTCCGCAATTTTTGATTTTCCTGATTCGGTAGGACCTATAAAAAACAGCGAGGTAAAAAACCGTTCAATCGGAAAGATAATTGAACGGTTAGCTGACAGGATCGTGAAAAGCAGCGCCCACATGCCATTGCCGTTATACGAGTAGACTTTGTGCATTAGTTCCGACCATTCCACCCAGGAGGTTCTGTGCCCCGGTTTGAATACTAAGAACCGATCGTACTCGTACCGGTCATTATCGGCACGCTGATCTTTGTATATTTTACTGAAGGATGGGGAATAATAAGTTACGTTTTTGAACTTTACCAGCCCGAGTTCATCAACGTGGGTAAATGAGCCATCAGAAATGATGCCATTTGCAAGCGCAAAGAACCCCTCAGGCTGCCACCCGAATGTTGAAAATTCCCAGCATTTTGGGAATTGAAGGGCAATGCTCTCAAGGATCTTTTCATGGTGAAACGGTTTACCGTTGGTAAAGATGTATCCCCCGTTGTTCCATAGGAATTTCTTGAACTGCTGCAATTCAACCATGTCGCCGCTCTTGAACTCAACATACTCTGCCGTGTTAAGCTCTGAATGGAACAGTTCAACGATCCGTTTATTCTTTATCGGGTCGAGATCATAGACCTGGAACAGTGGTTCCAGGAAGAAATTCCCAACCTTCACCAATGTATTGTCCAAGGTACGGAAAACGTAAAATATTTTGTTCCCAACTTTGTTTTGTGCCGGAAAAAACCCGTAACGCTGGAAGAAATTCTGATCAACATAATCCGGCAGGTGGGCGATATCGAAAACAAATTGCTGGTCATCGATAATCACATGTTCCTGCTGCTGCACGACCAGGTTCTTTCTTTTCTCAACAAAAGGGCGCAATACTTTTGAAAAGGATCCCTGGTTAAGCCCAAACTTTTTGGCAATCTCGTTTGTTTTGATGTGGATGATCGTATTGTCGAGCTTTGAAAGAAATTCGGCAACCATCTCCACAAACTTTTTGGACCGTTTTGTATCGGGTTGGCGCATCAACCTGTAACTCAGCCCACGCACATAGAAGTCTAAAAAATCAATGTAAACGACTGATTTGGGATCATCGCCTGTCTCATCTACAGAACTATCTTCCCGTACTTCAACCCGCAATCCCTGTTCTGTGAGCAACCGGCCAGCTTCGGCCAGGGGGAATTCAACATCATTTTCATCGACAACAAGGGAAAGTCCTTCAACTTTGACATTTCTGGTGAGTTTGGCCAGGCGAAAAATATCATCTTTATTCAGTTGGCCATCCGGCAGACTGATGGTATTTTCTTTTCCTTCTGCATGGTATGATACAACTCCCCCAGGGTTTGAAAGCAGTATGGCAAAGCCGGTTTCCTTAATCATTTCCTCTGAAGCTTCCAGACCGAAGAAACCCTTTTCCTGTCGCTCTATTTTGGGAAGTTGCTTTTTGAGATTGCGATCAAGATCATCCCGGTTGACATCAAGTATTTTTGCAATGTCACTGATCAGGTAGCCTCTTGTCTCTTCATCACCAATAAGCGATATCTGGGAAACAAGTTCTTTGACCAGTTTGGCTTTTTGAAACGGATCCCGATCAACTGCTTCCTTCACCATCTCGATGCGGAATGTGACAATATCCCTTCGGTTATCCTCGATGAAAGCTTTCAGCGCATCTGCACCATTCTTCTGAACAAAAGAATCGGGATCATCTCCATCTGGCAGCACGACCAGGTAAACATCAAGTCCCATCTGTAATGGGATCTTGATATTTGAGATACTGGCCTTGATCCCGGCCGGATCGCCATCATATACGATGGTAAGGCAACCAGTGAAGGATTGTATCATTTTAACCTGATCTTCGCTCAGGGCGGTTCCGGACCCGGCCACAACATTCCTAATCCCGGCCAGGTACCAGCTGATAAGATCGGTTTGACCTTCCACCAGCAGGCATTCATTCTCCTTCATGATCTCCTTCTTGGACTGGAAAAGTCCATAAAGAAATTTGCTTTTCTTGAAAACCTCTGTTTCTGCACTGTTCAGATATTTTGGCTTATCTTTTTCAGCGGATAGAAGCCTGCCGGTGAAAC
>CAYHDA010000378.1:0-3940 GCA_964355145.1 uncultured Mariniphaga sp. | reverse complement strand
CAATACCATTTTCATTGATACACATCTGTTCAATCATTCTTTTAAATTCTGAAAGTGGTATTTCAGGATAGAGTGGTAAAAATACGATTTGATTCAGTATGCTTTCAGCGATCTGAACGGTGGAAGTCGTATTGTTTTCAGGTGGCTTAATGATTTCCAAACTGCTTTTATGTGTGGCATCAAATCCGGCTTTCTTCAGTTTTGCAACAAGTTTGAGAGGTTCTAAAGTAAGAACAGAAAATGCCCAGTAGGTTTGAACAGGCGATTCCGAGCCCGGGAATATTAAAGATTCAGGCATTGCCCTGGCCATCATTCTGCCTCTTTCCATTCGTTTTTCAATGATTGAAAAGTCATAGGAGTTAAACCTGTGAATCATCAGTTTTAATAGCGGAAGACTTGGTTGTTTGCGGATTTGTTCAAAAAAATTACCATTTGGGAAACTCCTTGAAAGACCATGAATATAGGAGTCATAATCAACCCCTTTTTTTTCAAGCCGTTTTATGATCAATGAATAAATTCCGGGTGAGAAGAGAAATGTTAAGAACAGGTATTTTAATGCTTTTATCAAAAACTTTCGTCGTCTTTGAATAGGATAGAATCCATGTATTTTCTGAATTTTGGTCAGAAGCTGATCATTGTTTCTGAAGATTAAAATTCCTCCCCCCAAAGCAGTAGCTGTTTTGATGGTTCCAAAACTAAACATGGAAATATCCGCTGCCGACTTTCCGGAAAAGGAACCGGAGTAAAAAGCCTGAGCGCAATCTTCAATAACCAGAATATTGTATTTCTCGGCCAGAACTTTAATTTCAGTCAAATCATGGATTCCTCCAAAAAGATGGGCAATCACAATTGCTTTCGTTTTAGGTGTAAGAGCAGCCTCGATTCGTTCAGCCGACAGTGATAAGTTTCCAATATCCAGATCCAGCGGGACAGGAATCAATCCGTGATGGACAACAATCCGGGACATATCCGGAATCGTCAGTGCCGACATTATAATTTCACTGCCGTGTGCAAAATTCAGGGCTTGAAAAAGAAGGTCAAAACCTGTGCGAACTGACAGACAGGTAAAACATTTCTGATCCTCTTTTTCCCAGATAGTTTGTATTTTCCTGGTTAATGAAATTCGGGAGCCTGCTGTAAAACAAAAAGAAATCGCAGTTAACAGATCCTTTTTCGAAATATCAAGTCGTTTTCTAATCCACATAGCTAATATTTACTCAAAATCCACATTGCTAGGTCTGCTTATTGTCTGAATATCATGTAGATAGCCTTTTGGCCAATTCGTATTTTTTCATAAGCAATAAATTCACCTCATCAGTTTCTGAATCGGATAAGTTTCTTGAAATCTTAACAGGCTGATAAAATGTGACATTGCATCGTCTTAGCCTTGGAAATTTTTTATGTGAGGGCCATGTCTCAAAAGTATTTTCAAGAAATGCCGGAACCACTTCAATCCCATGTGTTGATGCCAAATGAAGGTACCCCGGCTTGAATTCCTGCAAATCACCATTTCTTGATCTTCTGCCTTCCGGGAAAATGCAGACATAATGCCCATCATTTAAAGCTTGAAGTGATAATTCATTCAGTTTTCTGTGATTCCCATTTTCATTGACTTCTATAGAATTAAAAATGTTTGAATAAGTTTTCCAGAAAACGTGTTTAATAACTCTTGTTTTTGCCCAGAATCTGAAGTCTTTGTTTGCTTTCTTTTTTAGAACATACCCAAGCAGTAAAAAATCGAGATAGGAGGCATGATTTGAAATAATGATGCATGGCGAAGCAGGAATAAAATCCAATCCTTCAATTTTACCAAGCCAGAAGGCCTTAATTAATAATGCACTTATATTGGAAATTATTTTCACACCTAATAATTGTCCAGTGTTAAGTATTCCCATCCGAAGCTTAATTGTTGGCTTGTTGGCTCAAAATTTCACGGATCACTTTTTCGTATGCATCGGCATATGCTCTCATACCATAATCGGTGGGATGAATCCCGTCAACCATTCCATCCATAGGCATATTGATTTTCTCGCAGGAGAGGTAAAAGAGATGACGAACCCCCTCTTTTTTAAGCTGATCGAAGGCCTTTTTTGATGCAATGTTGGCCCGGATATAGTTGTCATATTTCTTTTTGTCGACAAATCCATCGGTATAACCCACATGATCAACGAGCAATATTGGAGACTGATGGAGGGTTCGGATCTGCCGGACTGCTTCGAGGGTTGCCTTTTCAATCTGTTCCGAAGGGCGTGAAACCAGATTGGGTAAACAATCCAGGATAAAAAGTCTGGCATCAATTTCGTTGACGAAATTCAAAACCTCCTTTTCGAGCATTCCATTTCCCGAGAATCCAAGGTTGATAAGGGGGTATGGGAGCTCGCGGTTCAGAATTCCGGTCCAGGCCATACCAGCACGCGAAGCGCATCCTCCCTGAGCGATTGATGTTCCGTAAACCACAATTGGCTTTTCCGTCGAAGGCGCCACCCATGAAAGTTCTGCGTCTTTTGGCAAACCGATCTCCATCCATTTCACATGATTATATAATGGGAGAAACAACTGATATTCTCTATCCTTAGATCCTGTTGAATATGAGGTTAGATTGCTGAATTTGTATTTTATTGTGTCGCCAAATGAATATCCCCCGGCACTCCATACCATTTTCCCGTGCTCATCGGTGGTGTAGAGATCGAGGCCGCTAACACCGGTTGAGGCCATGTGCGGAAAAGAAACAGCGCTTGAAACCTGATAGGCGACTTTTATCTCAGAGGCATTGGTTCTGAAGCGAACCGTTACCCCGGCGCAATTTTCGGAGAGCCCCCAGACATCGGGCCGAACCTTCTCTTTTGCGCGTTGAGGCAGGCGTCCAAAGGTTCCTTTTTGTTCGGCAGACCAGCCTTGCCCCTGTAAGACCGGCGCTGATTGTTTTTGAAGGTCGTACCACGAAAGGTCCGCTTTTACGCAGGTGACGATTGCCTTTTGTCCTGAAAGACCGGCTTGTGGCTGAGCAAATGTAAGGGAACAAGCAGCAGTAAAAAAAGCGAAAAATAATGGCAAGTATTTATATTTCATATAATTAAATAATTGAATATTGATCCGTCAGACGGAGAACATTAATCCGTCAGCTTACGGTGAACATTTATCATTGATAATTGAACATTGATTATTCCTTATACGGTCCGATCTCATCCAACGGTACAGAATGCCAGGGTACGAGGTATGGTTTAAAATCAACTGCCAATTTCAGGTGATCCGCTGTTTTTAATAACTGATTATTCAGTGCCTGAAACCTTTGTGATTTTCGATAGAACAGAGATTCTGCATTAATAACCACGTTGTCGATGGCATAATTAGTGTCGGTGCCGGTAAGCAAATGTTTCAATGCCGGATACCTGCGTTGCCAGAAATCGCTTTGCCAGTCGGTGGTATGCATCGCCTTGTACATCGGATGTTCAGCACTGTTGATAGATTCCTGCCACCGTTTATCTCCCCATGCAGACTGGCTGAAAGCCGCATGACAGTCGGCAAAGATATTTCCCTCCAGGAAATTGTCTTTGCCACCGTGAATTTGAATCCCGCCAAAATGGTTATTAGAAGCGCGCAGGAAAAGATTTTCATAAATGCCGAATCCACAGATGGCATCATCCAGTCTCACCCCTGCAGCCATGTGCAGATTGGGAATACCGATGTCCTGAAAAAAGTTCCAACGGATAATATTGCCACGGTACAATGGATTACCCCATACGTCAATCGCTCCCTGATCATCGGATTCAATCACACATTTTTTAAATTCATTCAGCTCCACCAGCATATCATTTCCTTCGAGCCGGATCCCGCTGCTGGGGATATTTCCGAAAAAACAGTGTCGCACTTTAATCCCGACGCCTTCAAGAACAATAGCGGGAGTATAGGTGCGGTCGATTCTGGATAGGTTACTTATTTT
>CAYHDA010000377.1:0-3948 GCA_964355145.1 uncultured Mariniphaga sp. | reverse complement strand
ATGTCCACCGATAGCTATTGGAACCTTTGGTAAGCGATTTTTTAGTAAGCACGCCAGATCAACTGCAATATGATAGAACGGCGTTGTTGCCGTTATACCAATAATATCCGGCTGAAACTCCGCGGTCTGACTCACCATCTCTTCTAAAGGCATGTTTTCAACCTGACCATCAATGAGTTTCAGGACATGCCCTTTCTGCTCAGCAATAGCGGCAAGTATCGCCAAATGCAGGGGCGGCCAACTTGAAGATTTATCTGCAAAATGAGAAAATTTGCCATAGTCCCCGGTCCACTTAGGATATAATAAACATATTTTCATTACTACGATACCTCCGTCTATCTTTCAAGTATTTCCTTTTTCAACCTTTAAGAAATTCTATTATTTGCTTTTCTATGTCATCGGTACCCACACCATAATAATTTCTAATAACTTCCCGTCCGCCATATTTATAACAGTACCCTTTATCTATGGACAACCCAATTCGCTTTACAGGAATCAGACGATTATTGTCGATCAGCGTCTCGCATACAGCGCTTCCAAACCCTCCGGGCAGAAAATGTTCTTCCAGGCTTATTATCTTTTTCGATTTTTTAATTATTTCCAGGAAAGTGTTTGTATTTATGGGAATTTTGTATATATCTATTACACCAACGTGAATCTTCTTCTCTTCAAGGCGACGCGCTACTTCCAGCGCGGTGTGTACCATGCTTCCGGTTGCGACAATATATATATCATTACTTTCCTGCAGAACCGATACGCCTTCAGAAAAGTTTGAGTTTGCGTTGTAAATATCAGGGAATGAAAGCCTGTCCAGTCTGACATAGTTAGTTGTTTTCATCTTGTATGAAATATCCGCAAATGCGGACGCCATAACACTGTCGGTTATACTGTTGATTTCAATTCTGGGCATGGCTCTCATGATGGCAATATCTTCCGTAATGTGATGAGTGGGGCCAGAATCCTCATACCCAAAACCCGCGCCTACCCCGACGAGAGTAATAGGATTATTCATGATGGCGTTTAAAACTCTTGTTTGTTCCAGGCATCGTAAGACAATAAAAGGGGCTATGGCATAGACAAAGACTTTTTTCCCCGTCATACAGAGACCGGCGGCAATTAGAATAGCATTTTGTTCTGCAATTCCAACATTAACAAACTGCGAAGGCAAATCTTTTCTGAAATTATCAAGCGCCGGCGCTCCCATGTCGGCGGAGATGATAACAACGTCGCGATGCTGTTTAGCTATTCCATATATTCTGGTCCAAAAAGCGTCTCTTTGTGACACGTTACTCATCGGCATATCTCCTTTTTAAACATTGTTTTGTAGATTCCACGTCTTTTCCTTTTGGAGCGAGCCCATGCCATAACGGATTATTCGCTATGCATTCCACCCCTTCGCCTTTTGTTGTATCGGCAATTGTCACCAACGGTTTGGAAGACATTCTCGCCCTTAAATTACTAAACGCAGAATGCAGGCTCCCGATAGAATGCCCATCTATCCTTAAGGTGTCCCATCCAAAAGCCTTCCACTTGTCTTCCATGGGCTCCAGGGCAATGAGGTTTTCGGTAAAATCCGTAACACATAGATAATTTCTGTCAACAATGGCGATAAGATTGTTTAATCTGTTGTGGCTTGCAAACATTGCCGTTTCCCATATAGAGCCTTCATAACATTCACCGTCTCCAAGAAGCGTAAACACCAGATAAAGGTCTCTATCCATCTTTGCTCCTAAGGCGATGCCTGATGCAATTCCGAGTCCAAGCCCCAGAGAGCCGGACGTTATCTCTACCCCAGGCACATCGTTTTGTAAATGAACGCCAAACATTCCACCTTTCTGCGCAAATTTATCCAATGCACTTTTACTATAGTAGCCCGCATCTGCAAGGATTGCATAGAGCGCCGGGCTTGCCTGGCCTTTGCTTAAGATAAACCTGTCTCTTTTATCGCAAGACGGGTTCTTCGGATTGTGGTTTAAAACATTACCATAATACAGCGTTACTAAAATATCAATACATGATAACGACGAAGTTACATGCCCGGTTTCTGCTTTTATGCACATATCTAGCATCGTTTGCCTGATATCGTAAGCTTTTTTTTCCAGCTTGGGAATTAGCTTGTTCATACAGCCGCTCTCCTTATTTAAAATTAATCGCCCAAAATGCGCCTTTTTACGTTTACATCCAGCATTTTCTCCAGGTGTTTTTTTACCTTATTTCCAAATTTTCTCTCTATCATTTCCACATACCCTGGATTGGTATAATACTTGAAAAACGATTCGTCTCGAAACCTCAATACGTCTTTGGCTGATAAATATTTTGTCGGCAGAGGCTGAGTGTCGTAACCGAGTTGTGCAAAACCGTTCCAGTTTTCCGGCAAATAACCATCCTTTTTTGATGCCCACTCATATAATCCTGAGCCGGGATACGCCATTACTGTATAAAAATTCACGAACTCACAGTTTAATTTTGTTGCTTGGTTCAGGGTTTCCTGCATGGTTTCCATAGTGTCTTCCGGCAAACCAAACATATAATTCCCAAGCACGTAAATACCATGCCCCTGAATCGTTTTCACAATTTCCTCGACGTCTTTCTTAATATGCTTGTTTACACCAGAACGTATCTTTTCATTTGCAGATTCAATGCCGAGGCATATCCAATTGATACCCGCTTTCTTTATTTTTTTTAATACATTTTCTTTAATGGTATCGACTCTTCCATAAACCCAAAAATTTAAGTCATACCCTCTTTCGATGATCAAATCACAAAATCTTTCTACCCTTTCCGAAGATAATATAAATAGTTCATCGTCAAACCTGATATCTTTTACCCCATACTCGTTTACCAGCGTGTCAATCCACGAAACAACTTTTTCCAATGACCAGTATCTAATTCCCGGCTTTCCAAATATGGCGTTTATACAGCAGTAATGGCAGGAATATGGACACCCCAAAGAGGTATTCATCGCTACATAAGGAGTTCTAACATCTAAAAAATCATCCCTGGCGCTTTTTTTAAAGTTCTGAAAACAATGCATATTATGCGCTCTATAATTTTTCAAATCGGGAAGCAAATCCCATGCGTAGCTATCCAATTCTGTGTCTAAATCGCTGATTACCGGCGCCGGGACAGAAAACCTGACGGTATTGTTATTTTTGTACCATAAACCTTTAACATGATTAATTTCTTCTTTGCCTTTAAAACAACGAAGAAGCCCTTCTATGGTGTAAGCGCCCTCTCCTTGGGCTACGTAATCAACCTTTTCCGTTTTGAGAGTCAGTTCAGGCATCGCAGAAGGGTGAATCCCACCCATAACGATTTGAATGTCTTTATTATATTCTTTAATATCTTTTGCTATTTTCCCCGCAGAAGGCATTGTCTGTGTTGATGCGGAAGGATTGTGACCATATACCATGAGGGTAATAAGACGCGGGTTGTACCGCGCGATTATTTCTTTTACCGTGTTTTCGTTCCAGCCGTGAACGTTTACGTCGTATATTGCCGTATCATACCCTTTGCGCCTAATATAATTAGCGAGCAGTAACGTCCAGGCAGGAGTCGCAATGGCGGTAAATTCCATTGCCAAATCCTGATAATTCCCTTTATGGTTTCCCGGATGTATGAACAAAACGTCAATACTCATTTCAATTCCCTTCCAGATTACGCGGCATAAGAAACGCTTAGATATTGCTATACCTGCTGTTTGTGATAATGGTATAGCCCTTAATTAATTCCTTAATACCCATTTCAAGCGAATATAAAGGTTTAAACCCCGTTTTTTCTATTTTTTCATTTGATACGATGTAGTCTCTCTTATCAGGGTCTTCGCCTACCGGCGACTCCAAATACACAAAATCATGAACCAGCCCTTTTATCTTTGCGCACAGTTCAAGCTTAGACAGATTGGCATCAGACAATCCAACGTTATATGGTTCATCCTTCATCGTATCA
>CAYHDA010000376.1:0-3976 GCA_964355145.1 uncultured Mariniphaga sp. | reverse complement strand
CGTAACCCGTAACCCTTCGTAACTTTTTTTCATCCATCAAAATCAAATAAAATCACAAATATGAAACTTCACCATTTCCTTCTCTTTCTCTTGCTGTTTTTCGTCGCTGCAGGACAAAACGTAAACGGTCAGATTCCGGCCAATCCGTCTTCGGTTGATGTCAATAACCTGAGCGATGCACAGATCCAAAAAATTATGCAGGAGATTCAATCCCGTGGACTGTCACAGGATCAGGCAATTGCACTTGCAAAAGCGCAGGGCGCCACGCAGACCCAGATCGATCAGCTGATGATGCGGATGCAGAATATTTCTCCTGCAGGCACCACAACAGGCACGACCCTGGCGAGCCCTGGCACAACTATTGTTCCAGGAGGTTATTCGGTACCGAAAACGCGCGTTAAAGTTTCCGAAAAAACAAAAAAAATATTCGGATACCAGCTCTTTAATTCCGACAATCTCACTTTTGAACCGGGTATTAATATCCCGATTCCACAAAATTACGTGCTGGGCATCGGCGATCAGCTGATGATCAATGTATGGGGAGCCTCCCAGTCAAAGGTGCCGGTAACCATCGAAAAATCAGGAGCCATCACCATTCCGGATGTCGGACCGGTGCACATTGCAGGAATGTCGTTCGAAAAAGCACAGTCACTTATTAAAAGCCGGTTAGTGAATATCTACAGTGGTATGGGTGGCGATCATCCCAATACCTGGGCAGAGGTAAATGTTGGAAATGTCCATTCCATCAAGATCAATGTACTCGGCGAGATTAATGCTCCCGGAACCTATACCTTACCCTCCTCCGCTTCGGCTTTTAACGCGCTATACCTGTCAGGGGGCCCAAATGAAAATGGGTCATTCCGCGAAATACGACTGATTCGCGATGGCGCGACAATCAAGACTATAGATATTTATGACTTCTTAATCAATGCCGATCCTTCTGCAAATGTTCAGTTGCGCGAGCAGGATATCCTTTTCGTGCCTAACTACAAAACACACGTAGAGATTGATGGAGAGATCAAACATAAAGGAATCTTCGAGATAAAAAATACGGAATCTGTCAGCGATCTGATCCGCTTTGCAGGTGGTTTTGGCGATAAGGCATATACCCAGTCGTTGGTGATCCTGCGCAATAACGCTAAAGAGCGCGAAGTTCGTACGGTCCAAAATATCGATTACGGGAAATTTTCTTTGCAAAACGGCGATTTTGTCAGAGCAGATTCCATTTTAAACCGCTTTAGCAACCGTGTAGCGATTAAAGGGGCGGTTTTCCATCCCGGAAATTACGAATTTACTCCGGGGATGAAACTCTCCGATCTGGTTAAAAAAGCGGATGGATTACGTGAGGATGCCTTTATGAACCGGGGGCTGATCAGCCGTATTCTACCCGATAATTCTCCTGAAAATCTCACCTTCGATCTGAAGAGTGTAATGTCCGGAACGGATGATATTCAGCTTCGTAAAGAAGATAAAGTACTAATCCGTTCTATTTCCGAAATGCGCGAAGCTCGTTCGGTGAGCATCTCAGGAGAAATAAGTAAACCTGAGACGTTCGACTTTGAAGAGAATATGACACTCAGCGATCTGATCTTAAAAGCAGGTGGTTTTAAAGAAGAGGCTGACCTGTCGGTTGTTGAAGTCTCGCGGAAATTAAATTACCAGCAGGCTGAGAAAGTGACCAATAAATTGAACGAAATCTACCAGTTTGCCCTCACACGCGATCTCAAACTATCATCGGCGGATGCCATTTTCAAACTCCAGCCTTTCGATGAAGTTTATGTACGCAGGGCACCGGGCTACCGCGATCAGGGTACATTCCTGATCTCAGGAGAAGTACTTTATGGCGGATCTTATTCCATCTCCGATAAAGACGAACGGATTTCAGGTGCGATAAAAAGAGCAGGAGGGCTCATTCCGGGAGCATTTGTCAGTGGCGGAACCTTGACGCGCCAGAATAAAATGTCGGCAGCTGAGACTGAGAAAAGAGCACAACTAATGAAAAAAGATTCGACGTTAATCAAAGATCCCCGCTTTGCCCTAAAAGAAACCTACCCTGTTGGAATTGACCTGGACAAAATTCTGGCCAACCCGGGTTCTAATATTGACTTGTTGCTGCAGGCCGGCGATATCATCAATATCCCCCGCGAGCTTCAAACAGTGAAAGTGTCAGGTGCAGTGATGAATCCGCTGGCTTTGACTTTTGAGAAACGTTTGTCATTAAGGCAATACATCGACAAAGCAGGAGGTTATGACGAAAAAGCCAAGACTTCAAGAGTTTATGTAATTTCTCCTAATGGAACAACCTCCTCAACACACGGATTTATTTTCCGAAGAAATCCTGTTATTGCACCGGGAGCTGAAATTATTGTACCTAAAAAGCCAGAAAGAAAAAGCAATGATAATGCCATGAAATGGGTAGGAATGGCCTCCGTTCTGAGCTCACTCTCAATTGCAATTATTACCTTGGTGAATTTGACAAAATAGGAAAAGCAATAAACAATTAGGAATTAGGAATTATCAATTAGGAAGAGAACAAACAATTACGTCCGCTGGCGGAAGGAATTACGAATTGGGGACAAAGCGTAACCCTTTGTAACTTGTCCACCATGTAACCCTTAATAATTAGGAATTAATAATTAGGTCCGCCTGCTGGCGGAAGGAATTAAGAATTATTAATTGAAACAAATAATTGATAATCAAATAGATGAAAAATCACAATGTGGTGCAGGAAAAGAGTTTTGCATTTGCAATCAGGATCATTTCTATTTATCAATTTCTTTCTGAAGATAGAAGAGAATTTATCCTAAGTAAACAATTACTGCGTAGTGGAACTTCCATTGGAGCAAATATAGAGGAAGCAATTGGAGGTCAATCAGATAAAGATTTTTATGCAAAATTGACCATCGCTTACAAGGAAGCACGTGAAACACACTATTGGATTCGATTATTGATTGCAACTGATTATCTCGCATCAGAAAAGGGAGCAAGTCTTTTAGATGATGTTGATGAACTCCTGAAAATCATCGGTTCTATTCAAAGAACACTTCGGCTTAAGAACTAAATATTAATTACGAATTACGAATTACGAATTAGGTACACCAGACTTCGGCGTGAGCTCAGTCCGTCAGCTGACGGATGGCCGAAGGAATTGTGGTCTAGTGAGTTAGTGAACATTATCTTGTAACTTTCTTTTAATCTATATTTTAATAATAAATTCGTATTTTTTGATTTTTTCCTTTCGTAATTATTCTTTCGTAATTCATAATTCCTTCCGTCATCTGACGGACCTAATTGTTCTTTCCTAATTCGTTCCTATTTTCTTCCTAATTCGTAATTTCTAATTCCTATTTTCTTCCTAATTCCTAATTCGTAATTCCTTCCTAATTCGTTCCTATTTCGTAATTCCTAATTCGTAATTTCTTCCTAATTTCTTCCTAATTTCTTCCTAATTCGTTCCGCCAGCTGGCGGACCTAATTCATAATTCATAATTCCTAATTCACAATTATCCCTATGCAAACCCCCATTACCCCCACACCACTTCCTGCCGACGACGAAATAGATTTGATCGCCCTTGCCAAAACTTTTTGGTCAGGCAGAAGAACGATCATAAAATCGATTCTGATATGTGGTGTACTCGGTTTCGTTATCGCGATCACTTCATCAAAAGAGTTTGTCGCCACCACCATCATGGTTCCATCCGGAAGTGATGCGACTTCCAAGTTAGGTGGATTAGGAGGTTTAGCTGCTATGGCAGGGATTAGTCTGAATACGTCTGCTTCTGGAGGCGACCTCTCACCCATTGTCTATCCCCAGATCGTATCAAGCCTTCCTTTTCAACTGGAACTGATGAAAACACCGATCAACTTTTCCGAATTGAAAGAGCCCGTCTCCTTCTATGATTACTATTCAGAAATTCAAAAACCAAACCTACTGCTTAAATATACTCTTGGTCTACCTGGCGTAATCATAAAAGCA
>CAYHDA010000375.1:0-3984 GCA_964355145.1 uncultured Mariniphaga sp. | reverse complement strand
AGGTGTTCTCCCGATAAATCGGGACAGGCTATCAGGCAATTAAAAAACAAATTATTTTCTGATGAAATCAGGAATGACATTAAAAATCCCTGCCTTTTCGGAAGAAAGGGCAGGTGCTTATGCTCCGGTTCCAGTCGCCATCAGCAGTGGTCAATCTCTTTTTGAAAAAAATCCGCACCCGACCATTCGTTTTGTCTGCGATGAATCAGTGCATCAATTTATAAGTACTAATTTTCCCAATACGACTCTCAAAGAGTGGAATAATTGGAATTGGCAACTGAAAAACAGCATTCATACCGCTGGAAGATTGAAAGAAATATTCAGAGAACCGGTTGAAAACGTAATCAGTTTATTGCCTGAAAACCATTTGCCTTTTCGGATCACTCCCTATTTTGCCTCTCTCCTTAGTCGTTTTGACCCAAACCATCCCCTTTTCAGGACAATAATTCCTGCAATGGAAGAACTAACGATCGGAATCGGAGAGAAGAATGATCCGCTCTACGAGGCAACCAGCACACCTGTGTCAAACATAGTTCACAGATATCCAAACCGGGTATTATTTATCGTTACCGGATTTTGTGCAGCATATTGCCGGTATTGTACCCGAAGTCATATGGTTGGTCTGGAAAATAAAATTCATGCTTCAACAGCAAACTGGGATGCGGGAATTGAATACATACGTGCACACAACCAAATCAGAGATGTCCTCATTTCTGGAGGCGATCCGTTGACATTACCCGACTCAGGACTTGAATACCTGTTGTCAAAATTAAGAGCTATTCCTCACGTCGAAATAATCAGAATTGGCACAAAGGTACCCGTCGTTTTGCCAATGAGGATTACATCTGGTCTGATCAGAATGATAAAAAAATACCACCCGGTTATGATGAGTCTCCATTTCTCGCACCCTGACGAATTGAGCATTGAGACAAAAGAAGCGTGTAATCGTCTGGCAGATGGTGGAATACCGCTTGGAAGCCAGAGCGTATTGCTTAAGGGGATAAATGATCAGATCGAAATATTCAAAACGCTCAATCATGAGCTTCTAAAAGTCCGCGTTCGGCCCTATTATATCTATCAATGTGATCCGATTCCCGGTTCAGCACATTTTCGTACCGAAGTAAAAAAAGGGATAGAAATTATTAAAGGATTGCGCGGTTTCACTTCCGGTTATGCAGTTCCCTATTTTGTAATTGATGCACCTGGCGGTGGCGGAAAAATTCCAATTCTGCCTGATTCAATAAAATGCATTGATAAAGAAGGGATTACACTCATTAACTATGAAGGGAAAGAATACATTTATCCCGAAAAATCTAATATGGATTGATAGAATGATAAAAGTCGGATTAACTTTTGACCTGAAAGAGGATTATTTGAAGCTTGGATACAACCATCAAGAGGTTGCTGAATTCGATGCTCCTGAAACCATCGATGCATTAGAACAAACCATCGCCCGTCTGGGTTTTGAAGTAATCCGAATCGGGAATATTTTCAGCCTGGTCAATTTTTTAAACAAAGGAAATCGTTGCGATTTGGTATTCAATATCTGTGAAGGAATGTTCGGAATGGCCAGGGAGGCTCAAGTACCTGGTCTGCTGGATGCTTATCGCATTCCGTATGTCTTCAGCGAACCTGAAATTTTAAGTTTAGCACTTGACAAAGGCTTAACAAAATTAGTGCTCAAACAAGCCGGAATACTCACCGCTGAGTTTCTTGTGGCTTCTCATATAACAGATATACAAAATATTGGCATACCATTTCCGCTTTTTGTCAAACCTGTTGCAGAAGGTACCAGCAAGGGAATTGATGGTTTTTCTCTTGTCAATAGTGCAACACAGCTTTATAATTCGGTTGAGTACCTTTTAGAAACATACCACCAACCGGTGCTGGTCGAATCGTTTCTTCCAGGCCGGGAATTTACGGTCGGCATTACTGGAAGCGGAAACGATACCAAATCATTGGGAGTTTTGGAAATCATATTGAATGATCACGCACCCCACCCGATATATTCTTATACTGTAAAGAAAGAATGGGAGAAATATGCAAGTTATAAAATTGCAGACGATCCGGTTGCCTTAAAATGTGCTGAAATTGCTGTTGATGTATGGAAAATAATTAAAGGGAAAGATGCCGGTCGTGTTGATTTTAGATTGGATGCAGCGGGAAATCCAAATTTTGTTGAAGTAAATCCTTTAGCCGGACTAAATCCCACCTATTCAGATCTTCCAATACTGGCCCGATTGAGCGGGACAAGTTACGATCAACTGATTTCTGCTATTCTGGATTCCGCAATAAGGCGATTTAAAATAAATCATAGCGGATGAAACATGCAATCATCCTTCATAATCCTGTCACGAGCTCATCGAAAGCGGATGAACTGGACGTTTTTAGTCAGGCAGAATTTATTGAAACGACTCTTGCTGAATCAGGCATTAGCTCACAAAGACTGGCCTTTGACCTTAACAATATCGAATTATCTCAAATATTAAATAACAGCACGATTTCAATCGTTTTTAATCTTGTCGAAACAATCAATGAATCAGGCCAATATAGTTTTATTATTCCAGGTATGCTCGAACTCATGAAGGTTCCATACTCCGGATCAGGCGCTGAGGCAATTTTTTTAACAACTAATAAAATAATATGCAAAACTATTCTTACCTTTAATGAAATAAATACACCAGTCTGGGCCAGTTCCCCGACTGAAGTTGAAGGAAATAGACTTTACATAATTAAGCCCATTTCTGAAGACGGATCATTGGGTATTGATGATAACCTGGTTATACAAGGGAACATGATTACATCAATGCCGGCAGGCTATTTTGCAGAAGAATATATTGATGGTCGTGAGTTTAACATTTCTGTCATTGCCGCTAGCGACGGATTTGAGGTATTGCCACCAGCAGAAATGTGTTTCTCAAACGATTATTACACTGAAAAACCAAAAATATTGGGATATAAAGCAAAATGGGATGAGACTTCGATGGAATATCAAAATACGACCAGAAGTTTTAAATTTGAAGATCGAGACAAAGATCTGATTGCAAAATTAAAGGAAATAAGCGCTAAATGCTGGAAAATATTTGATCTAAAAGGGTATGCGCGGATAGACGTAAGAGTTGGAAGAGATGGAATACCAATGGTTATTGAAATAAATGCGAATCCTTGCATTGCTCCTGACAGCGGATTCGTAGCTGCTTGTCAAATGGCAGGTTTAAGCAATGCTGAAATTATAAAACGAATCATAGATGATGCAAAGTCAAATTAAACAGGAATACAAGACGAAAGGTTTTAGAAAAACTGTAGTGCCGAGTGATATTATGAATGTCACTCAAATTTTAAAATCAACAGGATTCTTTAAACCACACGAAATAGATGTAGCAATCGAGCTGGTCGAAGACCGGATGAAAAATGGTGAAGGTTGCGGGTATCAGTTTTGTTTTCTGGAGCTTGAAGGCAGAACGGTCGCCTATGGATGCTATGGAGAGATCCCCTGTACCATTAAAAATTACGATTTGTACTGGCTTGCCGTTGATAATACTTTCAGAGGGAAAGGGCTGGGCCGGATGTTGCTTGAAAAAATAGAAGATGATATAAAATCAAGAGCCGGCAGAGGAATTTATGTCGAGACATCGAACAGGGAACAATATGCACCTACAATTGCATTTTATATACATTGCAATTACGAACAAATAGCAACGTTTAAAGATTTTTACGATATCGATGACAACAAGGCTGTTTTCTACAAAAAGTTATGATTGCCAATTGCCTACATCTCTTCATATGTGATATCATGAACATCTGAACCTTTGTATGTTGGAGACTTGCGCCCGCCTTTCCATGCCATAAAGAGTTCAGAAACTCCATTCAATATTAGCAGGGCGCCAAGAAAGGACAGGATTGCCTCCGCACTTTTGAAAGGATTTGTCAACATAAATATTCCGCTCGCCAGCGTAAATATTGCAATCAAAAAATAAATCCATG
>CAYHDA010000374.1:0-3989 GCA_964355145.1 uncultured Mariniphaga sp. | reverse complement strand
GAAGGCAACGAGAAATATTTTCCGTTAAAAAATATTTCTGAAGATCAGGCTTTATTCTCGGTGTTCAATTCGCCACTCAATGAATATGGTGTAATGGGCTTTGAATATGGCTATTCAATGTCGTATCCCAAAGGTCTGACAATCTGGGAAGCTCAGTTTGGAGATTTCAGTAATGTCGCACAAGTAATTATTGATCAGTATATTAGCTCTGCTGGTGAGAAGTGGGGAATGATGAATGGACTCGTCTTACTCCTTCCACATGGTTATGAGGGCCAAGGTTCTGAACATTCGAGCGGAAGAATCGAAAGAATGTTATCGTTATGTGCCAATTACAATATGCAGGTAATGATGCCTACTACGCCTGCAAATTTTTTCCATTTGTTAAGACGGCAGGTATTGTGGAATATCAGGATTCCCATGGTAGTGTTTACCCCTAAAAGTCTGCTGAGACATCCTATGGTAATTTCCCCCCTTGAACATCTCAATTCGCATGAATTTATGGAAGTAATCGGCGATGATAAGGTACAGGAAGGGAAAGCTGAAGTACTTATTTTCACATCGGGTAAAATCTACTATGAACTTATTGAACGACGCGAAAAATTGGGAGTCGCTAATTTTGCTATTATCCGTATCGAACAGTTATTCCCCTTCCCTTCGGAGGAAGTGCGCTTGATTAAATTTCATAATCCAAATGCCAAACGGGTATTATGGGTTCAGGATGAGCCGGCAAATATGGGAGTATGGCCTTATATATCAAGGAAATATCCTGAACTTGAACTGGAATTGATCAGCCGGGCCGAAACTGCCTGTCCGGCAACAGGTCTTTTGGAAAAACATAAAAAAAGCCTTGAAAGAATCCTGAATGTCGTTTTTAATTAACTTTATCCATTAAATTTTATTCAATATGATTCTTGAAATCAAAATTCCTTCTCCCGGAGAATCGATTACAGAAGTTGAAATCGGTAAATGGCTGGTTGAAGACGGAACTTTAGTTAACAAAGACCAGGAAATTGCTGAAATTGAATCCGATAAAGCCACTTTATCGTTAACAGCTTCTGCTTCTGGAAAATTAAAAATTCTATTTAATGAGGGACTAAGAATAGCTGTTGGTACTGTTGTTTGCACTTTAGACACCGATGAAAAAAATCAGACAGCTGAGAAACCAGCTGTCCTGTCGATTGAGGAACCGATTAAAATGATGGATATTGCAAAGGCAGCAGCGACAGAAAGTAGTGCTTATCAAGCTGCTGAAGCGAAGAATTCCAAGTCGGCTAAACCAAATCAAGTAAAAATAACACCGGCTGCAAAAGCAGTTATGGACGAAGAAGGATTAAGTTTTGAAGATCTTATGAAAGGTTTGCACCGGATTTCGCGTAAAGATGTCGAATCGGTTCTTTCATTAAGAAATATCGAAACTCAAAAACCGATCCTTGAAAAAACAAGAAATGAAGATCGGACGCCAATGTCTGCACTTCGGCGGAAACTCAGTCAGCGGTTGGTCGCAGTTAAGAATGAAACTGCCATGCTCACTACTTTTAATGAAATCGACATGAGCCAACTCATGGAATTACGTAAGGTTTATCAACAGCCTTTCCTTGAAAAGTATGGGTTTAAATTGGGCTTTATGTCTTTTTTTGCAAAAGCCGCCAGCGTCGCCTTGTCTGCCCACCCCGCAATCAATTCAATGATCGAAGGGGAGGAAATTGTTACGCCGCATTTTCATGATATTGGAATTGCAGTACAAACTCCTAAAGGGCTCATGGTTCCTGTTATTCGAAATGCTGAATCCAAAGATATTGAAACCATAGAGCGTGAAATAAAGGAACTGGCAGAAAAAGCGAGGGATAAAAAGCTGACCATGCAAGAGATGAGTGGCGGTACATTTACGATTACCAATGGCGGCGTTTTTGGTTCGTTAATGTCAACTCCAATTATTAATCCACCCCAAAGTGCGATTCTGGGAATGCATTCCATTAAGGATCGCCCCGTCGCTGTAAATGGAAAGGTTGAAATACGGCCGATGATGTATGTTGCACTTTCTTATGATCATCGTATTATTGACGGCAAGGATTCTGTAGGATTCCTTGTGAAGTTAAAAGAACTGATCGAAAATCCGGTAAAAATTTTATTTGAAGGGAAAAGTCCCGAGGAAAAATTGCTTGGTTTATAGCTTGAGTTTATAAATGAAATGAGGCACCCCGAAAAGGATGCCTCATTGTCAATCTAAACAAAACCTATGAAAAAAAGTGCTTGCTCTTACACAACAAATTTGGTTTAGAATTTAGTTAAGCCGATTAAACAAATCACAATGATTGTTAAATCAGCTTAACTAATATTTCAGCTACTTAACTATCCGCATGTTATAGAATGAACGGTAAACGAAGTAGAGCGCAATAGCAAAGAACACTGCACCAACATACGGTGCAATGGAATAAAAACTTTCGGAAATTGCTATTTCCATGGCTAGTAATCCGAAAAGTGTAGTAAACTTAATAATTGGGTTTAATGCTACAGAGGAGGTGTCTTTGAAAGGATCACCAACTGTATCGCCAACGATAGAAGCCTCATGCAACGCGGTCCCTTTTTCACGTAAGTCAACTTCAACCACTTTCTTGGCATTATCCCATGCACCACCGGCGTTGGCCATAAAAAGGGCCTGGAAAAGTCCGAAAACTGCAATTGAAATCAGGTAGCTTACAAAGAAGGAAGTTGCAGCATAGGTAAGTGCCGGTGTTGTGGCAGCCATATCGCGGTATCCGGCGAAAAAAGCGAATGCCAGAGCAAATGAGAAGATTGCAATAAAAATGTTGAACATCCCCGTCTGGGCATACTGCGTACAAATCTTCACGACTTCCTTGGAAGTTTCGATAGATGCACTGCTGTCAGCACCTTCATCAAGATGAATGTTTTTCTTGATATATTCCACCGCACGATAAGCGCCGGTAGTTACAGCCTGAATAGAAGCACCTGTAAACCAATATATTACAGATCCTCCTGCCAGGAATCCAAGAATAGTATATGGATTGAGGATATTGAGAATCGTCTCAGGCTCGATACCAAATTTGTGTTTTATCACCAGAATAAGTGAAAAGATCATTGTGGTAGCACCAACTACTGCAGTTCCGATAAGTACAGGTTTTGCAGTCGCTTTAAAGGTATTCCCCGCTCCGTCGTTGGCTTCAAGATAATGTTTTGCATTTTCAAAATCGGGCTTAAAGCCGAATTCTTTTTCAATCTCAACCGCAGCATTTGGGTTTTCCTCAATGAGTGAAAGCTCATAGATACTCTGGGCATTATCAGTAACAGGACCATAACTGTCAACAGCAATAGTCACTGGTCCCATGCCAAGAAAGCCAAATGCAACAAGACCAAATGCAAAAATAGATGGGTAGATCATCAACGTATCAAGTCCGTAGGTGGAGGCGAAATAGGCTACAAACATAAGCACCAGGAAAACCATTCCTTGCCAAAATGCGCTGAAATTGCCGGCTACAAGACCTGAAAGGATATTAAGTGATGCTCCTCCTTCGCGTGATGCGGTAACGATTTCATTGACATGGGCCGATTTTGGGCTTGTAAATATCTTCGTAAATTCAGGAATAAGCGCTGCACCAAGTGTTCCGCAACTGATAATAACCGACAGGGTCAGCCAAAGATTATTTGGTAAATTGCCAAGCATGAAATAACTTACGGCAAATGTTATAATTATAGAGAGAATAGAAGTGATCCATACTAATGTAGTAAGGGGTTTCTCGAAGTCCAGGTCAAGTACATTGCGGTACTTTGCGTTAGTATAGATTTTGTTGATGTAAAATGCAGCAATGGAAGTAACGACCATCAATATACGCATAAGGAATATCCAGGTCAGCAACAGTTTCTGGTCGGCAATGTTCAATACTGCAAGTACGATAAAACTGATCAGAGCAACTCCTGTAACGCCATAAGTTTCAAATCCGTCCGCACTGGGCCCCACGGAGTCGCCCGCATTG
>CAYHDA010000373.1:0-4001 GCA_964355145.1 uncultured Mariniphaga sp. | reverse complement strand
AAATCGTTGAAAAATATGCAGAAATGAACATTGCTCACCCTTTTATGGAAGGTAACGGCAGAAGCACCCGGGTATGGTTAGATTTGATACTAAAAAAACGCTTGAAAAAATGCGTGGATTGGAGTAAGATAACCAAAAGAGATTATATGAATGCAATGATGCAAAGTCCAACAAACAGCAGCATTATAAAAAAACTACTGAAAAACGCTTTAACCAACAAAATCAACGACCGGGAAATGTTTATGAAAGGCATTGATTATTCGTATTACTACGAAGAAAATGACTAAGATAAAAATGGTTTGCAAAGACAGAACAACAAAAACGCCAGCCCAACTACAATTGAAAATCAAACACTGGTTTTTAGCGATAACAATTATCTTCTCGCAAATAACACTGTTTGCCCAGGGGGATACTAAAATTACAGGTCAAAAGATCCGATGGGAGCGGAAGGAGGTAAAACAGAACAACAGATCAGGCAGGCGTCTTGAGCTTGTTTTTACCGGATCAGATAAGTTAATACCTGCGTACTACTTTGCTTTTACATTACTCGACCAGGACTCGTATATAGTAATGCAGGTTGGAATTAGAAATACGTTGCCTCATCTTTGCCGGTTTATGAAAGCAGAGACATTTGAAAAATATACACTTAGCATGTGGCAGCGTCTCCGCAAGGATGGAATGGTGGGAATTAAATTTGATTACCCTGAAACAGCATGGGACAATAATAGTTTTGAACCGCAATATGTAACAACCGGAGGCCTGCGTTGGTATAAAGCCGGCTCCGTTTTCCGTTATTATCCCGACAGCAAAGCCATTCATATTCACAGCCGTGAAATCAGGCAATCGCTTCTGACCATGATGGCATTTACAAGCGGCAGGCTTGAACTTGCAACCCCATTTAACATGCTGACACCTGAGATGGTGCATGACATTTCGAGAATCTACCCCGTTTACGATGGAATTAACAGCCCACGCCCCATTGATGCCTTTACTCAAAAAAAGGACCCGACAATTTACGACCTTGCACTTACCGGCGATTGGCATCAGTTAGCCCTGTTTAATGCCAATAAGGAAAAATCAACCATCTCGGTTGGTCTGAGCGCTCCGTTAATTGATGGCGGTCTGGCACATTTTACAAGGGTGGATGGATATCAAAGAATTGAAATGGGATGACAAGAAAAAGGCGTTGTCCGGAAAAGCATGTGTGGTTGCCGGCGAACCTTTTAAAATAGTTTTTGCTAATAACAACTGGAAGTTATTGAGTAAATTGGCCCCTGGATTTTCTATTCAAAAGACAAAACATCCATCCGGTGACAAAAACCTTGATGTTATTGTTATCGGGAGCAAAGAAAATAGCGAGGTACCTTTCACCATCAACTATAAAAACTGAATATGAAAAAGCAAATTTCCCTTTCCGTAATATTATGTATTTCGGCGTTGAGCTCTATTGCTCAGTTCACTTTCATTCATATTTCCGATATGCATGTTTCAAGCATTCCTTTCCAAAACAGTGATACGAATGCTCAATACTTTCGATGTTATGTTAAAGAATTTGCTGAGCTTCATCCTAAACCGGCGTTTGTTGCAGTAAGCGGTGATGTTTCAAATGTTGGCAACCAAACGCCTGACGGCATGTATCCTGTTGTTACACAGCAGCTGTTTCCACCCTCTTTAACCAATCCCGGTATCGGTGATTATTTTATTAATTCTGCCAGAACTATCCCTATCTATTTCGTTCCCGGAAATCACGAGTATTGGGTCGCCCTCGTTAATCCACCAGTATCGAACGATACGCTTACCTATTATAAGAAGTTTTTGACACCTGATATGGATTATGCAATAACAACCGATCTTGCAGTAATAGTGTTCCTTCGTTCGGGTTCTGATTCTACGATCACCGCCGGGAATAAGAAAGGCAAGGGACTGTCAGATGAACAGATCACCTACCTTAGAAATATTTTACACTTCAACAGCAGCAAGCGAAAAATTATTGTCATGCATCATCCTGCCGTCAATGCAATCGGAACAAACTCTGATGGTACACCTTTTACAGGAGAAATCAACAGTCCCGAGGACTGCTCAATCGCAAACAACAGAACCAATTTCCTGAATATCTGCGATTCAAATCATGTGGACATAGTGCTTGATGGGCACGAGCATCAAAATGTGGTCGCTAACAGAAACGGGCAGGTGATTACTGAAAACGGATCCGATAGCACCCGCTATATCCAGACCGCTGCGGCATTTAATCGATCATACCGTATTATTACCGTTAATCCATCCTATGTAACAGTAAGTGCTCCAATGCGAAGTTGTACAGGTACTGGCGTTAATGAGGTAAACAATACACTGAACATCTCTGTTTTCCCAAATCCGGCAACCGAAAAGATCACGATTGAATGCACCAGCCAATCCGAAATAGAAATTTTGAATATCGAGGGACAGCTGCGAAAAAGGTTAACTACCAATGATTTTTCCACCATGGTGGATCTGTCAGACTGGTCAAGCGGGATCTATATTATTAAAGCAAGAAATCAGAAAGGGATTGCGATAAAAAAGTTAATAAAACAATAATCGCAAGTAAAGCATATCCAGAATTATATGATTTATAAAACAGCCATAATGAAGGCAATTTATCTCATGATACGCTTATTTTTGGAAAAGACAGGCAGATAATAGCTGGAAGTATGTATGGGATTGATCAATACACCGGACAATTGGATCATATCGTATCAACACTGTCGAATATTTATCAGATAAAATCGAATCATATCGTATCATTATAAAATTTTTATTACCTTTGTGGCATGGATAATCAGGTATATGCATTTAGATTGAACCTTGACTGGAAACTCATTGAGTTCATCAGTCAAATTGATCGGTTTGATGCTTCCTGGGCTTCAATTGAGAGAAGAGAGGGACAAAGTTTAAAACAGTTGAAATCAATTGCAACGGTAAGAAGTGTGGGAGCTTCAACACGGATAGAAGGATCACGGATGAGTGATGAGGAGGTAGAAGTTTTACTGAAAGCAATTGATATAACGAAGCTTGAAGACCGGGATTCCCAGGAAGTAGTCGGTTACTTTGAAACACTTGATATTATTTCAGAATCCTATCCGGATATAGATATAACTGAAAGCAGTTTAAAAAATCTGCATAACATCCTGATGAAATACAGCAAAAAGGATGATTGGCATAAGGGAGATTATAAGCAACATGGGAATGCAGTTGAAGCCAGTTATCCCGATGGAACCAAACAAATTATTTTTCAGACTACCGAGGCGGGATTTCCAACTCAGGAAGCAATGCGGGGACTGATTGACTGGTTTAGCACCGACAACACTACCCATCCGCTTGTAAAATGTGCCGTATTTGCCTATGAATTTGTCAGTATTCATCCCTTTCAGGACGGAAACGGCCGGTTAAGCAGACTTTTATCAACCCTGCTCCTATTGAAACATGGATACAAATGGATTCAGTATGTTAGTTTTGAACATGAAATTGAGAGCAGGAAATCAGAGTATTACAGGGTTTTGAGAAGTTGCCAGGCGCAACGCCCGGCTGAAAATGTAAGCGAATGGGTAATTTTCTTTTTTGATGCCTTAAAAAATATTCAAGGTCAATTAATGAAAAAATTAGAAGTAAAAGGCTTTGAAACTCAATTGTCACCCCGGGAAAAGGCAATAGTTACATTTATCGGGAACTATCCCGGTTGTAAATCCGGTGATATTGCTAAAAAACTTGGCATACCTGGACCGACAGTAAAACGAATCCTTCCTGATTTGATTAAAAAAAACCTGATAGAGAAGCACGGCACAGGTCCGGGAACAAATTATTCGACTGTGTAAAATCACCTTTGAACGCTTTATATTATTTTTAATAAAAACAAAAAACCACCAAAACATCAATGTTTTCAGTGGTTTTCGTTAACCTGCATTCAAACTAAGCGGAGAGACTGGGATTCGAACCCAGGGTACACTTTTGGCGTACACACACTTTCC
>CAYHDA010000372.1:0-4005 GCA_964355145.1 uncultured Mariniphaga sp. | reverse complement strand
AGGGTTGAAATGCTTTTCGTAATGCCGCATGATATTCCCGGAAGGGGACAATGGAGTGCCCGTTAATAAATGATCTGCAAAATGTCTTGTGTGCCAGGGTATTTGTAAACTGCCCTTGGCACCAAAACCGTTGAATATTGCAAGTTGATCATATTCCGGGTGCCGGCCAATAAAGGGTTGTCTGTCCAATGTGCAAGGCCGGATATTTGCCTGGTGGTTTAGCAGTATGGACTGCTTCAGCACAGGAGAGAGATTACCCAATGCCTCGTATAATTCGAGTTTGCCTTGTTCTGTCAATTCGGTATTCAGATTTTCCCTGTCGAACGTCGCACCAATTTTGATTTGATGATTATTCAAGGGAATCAGCCAGTTACCATAATTTAGTATTTTATCGGGCAATGCCGGCTCATGCTGCAGCGTTAATATTTCACCTTTAACCGGTTGAAAAGGGAGCCACGAAAACCAGGGGTTTTTCATTGCCTGATAACCTTCACAGAAAATAAGCTGCCGGGGAAGGAGTTCCTGCCAGTGTAAAGATGGTTTTAACAGTAAGTCCTGATAGTCAAAATCAGCCTGCCGGTAACTGTTGTTTGAAATAAAAAAAGCTTTCAAACGATCCAGAAGGGGTCGGGTTAAAAGATAGCCTGTCTGCTGTTGTTCCAGAAAGCCGTACGGTGTTGCCAGATTTTCGATTGTTCCGGACTGAATCTGAATATTGCTAATATAGTTCTGGTAATCACTATTTAAAAGTCTTTTTTCTGCATTTTCTGCTTCGTTTGGGTTGCTGAAAATCCGCAACATGGGTTTTTCAATAAAAAACGTTTCCTGAAAAAAATCTTCTAAGTTTAAGTAGCATTCTTTGGCTGCAGGCAGGAGAATATCAACGTCTGCTGATTTTGCAAAACGCATACCGGTTATAGGGTTAATGAGCCCTGCAGCAATTTTCGATGCATTTTCTATACCGTTATCCACGACGATTACCTTGCAACCTCTCTGTATAAGTTCCCAGGCCAGCAGACTGCCTGCCAGTCCCTGGCCGATAATTAAAAAATCAATCATGATTTACGGATTATAATTGCTTACCCGAACCTGAAGAAATGAAAACATCGGTCTAAGTTTTTTTCTTTCATTAACAACGATGGCTATCCAAAAGTTGTCAGGGTATGTCAAATGGTTTAGTAATAAAGATAAAATAGTGTTTTATTTTTCAATCAGAAGTATGTGGAAGAAAACCATTCTTCGCTACTACAGTGTACAGAAAGTATCGGATAATGAACTGGACGAGATTATATTTGAGCATTTTAAATATCTTACGGACCAGTATGAAAAGGAAAAAATACTTATTCCAAACGGAAACTTGATTGAAATATCCTACGAAGATTTGAAAGCGAATTCATTCAACACTTTAAGGATGATATATTCCAAAATCAACCTTCCCGATTTTGAATTGACTGCCAATGATTTATTGCTGAGGATTGAATCTGAAAGGGAGTATCAAAATTTTCAATATCAGTTTAGTGACAATGCAATAAAAAAAATTGAAGGGAGGTGGGGGAAATATATCCATCAGTGGAATTATAAATCCCCGGTTGGAGAAACGACGGAAGCTGGAAGTCAATAATAGAAAAACTGACAACATTCAGGTGAGCGTTTCTTAGATTAAATTCCCGGAGGAGATGAAGTTAATGATTTGGGAAACTGACTCTTCGGGACTTTGATTGTCCGTTGAAACTCTTAATTGCGGATTCAAAGGCTCTTCGTACGGGCTGCTGATTCCTGTGAAATTTTTTAATTCGCCACTCAGCGCTTTCATATACAGTCCTTTAGTATCTCTCTTTATGCAAGTATCTAATGGTGCGTCCACAAAAATCTCTACAAAGCAATCTTTTCCAATAATCACCTTTGCCGTTTCCCGGTCTTTTCTGAATGGAGCGATGAAGGCTGTAATTACAACTACTCCGGCATCATTAAGTAACCTGGCAATCTCAGCCACCCTGCGGATATTTTCAGTTCTTCCTTCAGGTGAAAAATCTAAATCGCGGTTGATGCTCATCCTTGTATTATCGCCATCCAGAATCAAGGTGCGGATACCTGCTCTGAACAACCTCACTTCCAGAATCCGTGCAATAGTTGACTTCCCGGAACCGGAAAGGCCGGTAAGCCAAATCACAAAGGCTTTTTGCCGGTTAAGAGCCTCCTTCTGCTCCCGGGTGACCAGAAAAGATTCTGTTGCAAGATTATGTTTGGATAGAAAATTTGTCATACAATGAAAATTCAATTGCAAAATATCATAAATATAAAGGTAAATAAAACCTGTAAAAAATTCTAAAAGTAATCGTATTGGATTCAATAATACTGTAATTTACTTCTCCTTCTATTCTGATCGGATCAATAATTAAACTCCATTTGGTAATTCTAAATTAATTCGCATTATTTTTACCTTGTTAGTTTTAAACTTGAAATGAGAATATTACTTTTATCCTTTCGGAGCAAATTAATCTTAAACAACAAATAATTGAAAATTATGCAAAACAGACGAGAATTCTTGAAAATTTCAGCTGCAGGAACAGCCGGTATGATGTTATTCGGTGCTGCCGGATGCAAATCGGGTGCTGCAATTGACCGGAAGAGTTATGGAGTTGGTATTCAGCTGTATTCTCTTCGTGACGCAATGACTGCCGATGTTCTGGGAACATTAAAGAAAGTTTCCGACATTGGTTATAAAAATCTGGAACTGGCAGGATATGCTGATGGAAAATTTTATGGCTATTCCGCTGCTGAATTCAAGAAGATAGTCAGTGACTTAGGTATGGTTTCTCTAAGCAGCCATACACAGGTTGAATCGGCTGGCATCACAATGGATCAAGCAAAATTAATGGCTGATGTACATGCCGAGCTGGGAGTAAAGTATTGTATTAAACCTTGGGTTGAAGAGGTTGATCGCAATATTGACCAGTATAAGAAGATGATTGTCGATGTCAATGAAGTCGGTAAAATTATGAAAGGTGTCGGAATCCAGTTTGGATACCACAATCACAACTTCGATTTCAAAAATATCGATGGAATAGTTCCTTACTACGATATATTTATGAAGGAGATGGATCCGGATTTAGTGACCATGGAATTGGATCTTTTCTGGGCTTCAAAAGCCGGTCAGGATCCGGTGGCTATGTTTAACAAGTATCCGGGCAGATTCCAGCTCCTGCATCTGAAGGATATGCTTACCAATCAGCCGCCATTCTTTGAGGTGATTAAAGACGATATATGCAGCGTGGGTGCGGGAGTCATTGATTTCAAAAAGATCCTGGCAGCTCAAAAAATAGCCGGAGCGAAGTATTTGATTGTTGAGGATGATAATCAAGGCAACGGAAAGCCATTTGAAGGGATTGAAGCTAGCATTAAGAATCTTACAACAAATATTTTGAAAAAATAAAGGGAGAGCGATTCAAGTCTTTTGAATGATAAAATCTCAGATAAAATTAAAAAAGGGTTCAAATCAATGGGTTTGAGCCCTTTTTTGTACAAGAAAACCAAGAAAGCCTGTGTGTTTATAATCAAGTATTTGCTAAAATATTTTTCATGAATACTACCTGAAATTTTGATAAAAACTGCCTGAACTATTTAAACTTTTTGAGGATTTCTTTTACCCCATCCCTGTGTACAGTAAAGCCCGTCATTTTTAGTTTAATGTAATCTTCGTGAAAGAAATAATATCCAAAATTGGGGTTTGTTGATCCTGCATTTGCTTATAATCAACACGACAAACAAACCGGATATTAATAATACTTTGTTCATTTTTTCATATATTTTTAGAGCGCAAAATATACGTCAAATTTTTCGGGTTAGTCTTTCCATTGAGAATGATGTGGTTTTGACTGTATATGAATCAATTTGAATAATTTTCATAATAAAGACAATAAAATGACATCTTTTAAATATGGGGCGCACCAGTTCCTATGGGTTGAGCATTGGACAGATGGATGCCTGTATATTCTTGATCAGGTT
>CAYHDA010000371.1:0-4038 GCA_964355145.1 uncultured Mariniphaga sp. | reverse complement strand
GGGATGGATCGTTTTTTCGGTTTACTCAGATGGAGCCACGAACTGCGCGAAAGCATCATCCGGAATACAGGGTTGCCCATCTCTTTCGGACTTTCGGTGAACAAGACCGTATCGAAGATCGCCACCGGCGAGGCAAAACCCAACGGGGAGTTGTTCGTGGAGCGCGATGCGGTGCAGCCATTCCTCTCGCCGCTCTCCATCCGCAAGATCCCGGGAATAGGGGAGAAGAGCTACCGCCTGCTCCGCTCCATGGGGGTGGTCACGATCGATACGCTGAGCCACGTGCCGGTCGACATGCTGGAGCGGGTGATGGGCAAAAACGGCATCGTGGTATGGGAGAAGGCCAACGGCATCGACCGTACACCCGTTTATCCCTATCATGAAGCCAAATCGGTAAGCACCGAAAACACCTTCGAACAGGACAGCATCGACATCATCCGCATGAAGGAGATCCTGGTGAAGATGGTGGAGAAGATCTCGTTTGAACTGCGCGACAAGCAGAAACTCACCGCCTGTGTTACCGTGAAGATCCGCTATTCGAACTTCGACACCCACACCCTGCAGAAGCAAATCCCCTACACGGCCTTCGACCACCAGCTCATCCCGGTGGTGAAAGAACTCTTCGATCGCCTCTACCAGCGCCGCATGCTCATCCGCCTCATCGGCGTACGCTTCAGCAGCCTCATCTCCGGAAACCCGCAGCTAAATATGTTCGACGACAACGTGGAGATGGTGAACCTCTACCAGGCACTCGACAGTATCCGCCGGAAATACGGACAAAAGATCGTAAGGCGTGGGTTGGCGGTTACAATTTGATCTTCACGCCGATGGTTCTTGAATTCTCCTTTTTTCGGGGCGTAGCTTAATGCATCGTAATAAAGTTCAGCGTAGAGCGATAAAAGGTCACTTAGTGCAAAATCAGCTCCGACTGCAAGAGAACCGTCGGTAAATACGGTGTTAAAATACTTTATACATAATTGTTTGGTAATTTTATTAAAAATGGTTTGTCAGGTGTTGATAATTAATATTTTTTTTATATTTGTCGTAACCAACCCCTAACAATTATTTATATGAAAAAAGCTACACTGAATGTTAAATTAATAGTGCTTTGTATGGCTTTGTTGTCATTAGGCTTATTTTCCGGATGCAAAAAATGTGTAACATGCACCGAATCACACACAAATGTTACAACAGAATATTGTGGGACTTCCAGCCAGGTAAAAACTTTTGAAGACGAATTAAAAAGCCAGGGAGGCGCTTTAGGTCAAAACTGGACCTGCGTGTCACAGTAATTTCATTTTCTTTATCCGGTCCGCAATCTCGACCCTGAGAGGCCAATTGCATTCTGGGGCGGGGACGGTTACCTAGCTTATGTTTGTCTGAATCATTCACAAACTCAAAATCCCTTTGCATTTATGCAAATGTTTTGTGAATTTGGTTTTTGTGCCATTTTTTTTATTATTTGGGAATGCACACAGGCTGTTCTAGTGAAAAAGCAAACAAAACCAGCAAGGAACGCAGTTGGAAAATAAAAACTTCCACTGGTCATCATTGTTTTGGTCAACAAGCTATCCGAGCCTCTAACATGCGTACTGAAATGAAGGGTCGACCCAAAGAAGAACTACACAAACGAAACAATGTGGAAGCAACCATTTTTTAATTTGGAATCTCGCAATGTCAATGAACGTTTAAAAGCAATACTTTTACTTACCATTCTAACCTCAATCTGCTAACCTAAATCTAAATAATTTTGAAATAGATACACCAAATGGTATATAACAATTAAAAATAAACAAAATGAGAAAATTGGTTTTTGCGTTAATCCTCTTTACAGTGGTATTGAATACTGGGTGTTCTAAAGATAAAAGTAATAAGTATGCGAATCCAGAGAATCTATCTGGTACAACTTGGAAGTGTACAAGTGGTACTGATTGGAATGTAAATATTGAATATGCTTTATTTATTTTCCCTTCAGCAACATCTATCGAAGGATGGACAAAATATGTTTCAGAAAGTTTAAAAAAGGATTGGATAGGTGCATTTTCAATTTCTAACAACGAAATATCAATTTCAACTGAAAATGAATCATTTACAGGGATTATTGATGGCGAAACAATGAATATGACGATGGATGGAGAATCTTACGTTTTTCGTAGGCAATAATTTCGTCTTCTATCCTGGACTATGCACAAACCCAAAATTTATAGTACTTTTTAATTTTATATTTACACGATTATTAGAAGTTGCTTAGAAAGCATTTGAATTGGGGGGCATTTTCTATAATTTCTTTTCGAATATGTTCACAATTATATAAGAAATTAAACTTAGCTTTTAACCAGAACCATTATGAAAAAATCTATTATCCTTTTATTTGCACTTGTTGCAAGTTTCTGCTCAGCTCAGACAAAAAGTGATATTATAAACCCTAAAACGCCATTGGTGTGGCTGGGATGTGATTATTCAAAAGCAAAATTTACAAAAAAAGAGGAGTTTACTAACTTAGATCAAATATTGAGGTTCTTTGTAGATAATAACAAAATTGTTAGTGATGCTGTATCTTATGAGCAGGTTGGTAATAGGCTGAAACGTGATGTTGTTAAAGATTTTTCATACGTGACTGCGCTTAATGCTTTAGTCGATTGGCACGAGGTTTATTCAGATGATATAGATTACAAACTTTCAGACGAAATTATTCAAAGTATAATTAGAAATTTAAAAGTTGATCAACAAAAATACAAGGATGGTATAGGCTTGGTTTTTTGTGAGGAGAATATCAGTAAATCTAAGAAAAGAGCTGATATTGCCTTGGTTTTTTTCCGAATTAATGATCTTATACCTTTACTGATTAAACATGTTTCCTATAAACCAAAGGGTTATGGATTCATGAATTATTGGAGCTACCCAAATAGACAGGCAATGTGGTATTCCAGAGATATAATAAAGGAATTGAAATAACGATTTCATTTGACAACTCCGCTTTTTCAAGTCTACCTTTGGTGATGAGAAAATCGAATTTGCAGTGTAGTGGACAATCCGGAGCATCTGACCATATACGACGATTTATGTGACAACATTTAGGTGTAAAAGCCGCTCCAACAGCTGGACAGATGTTAGCAAGACATTTTGAAAAATTCATATACAGAACCAAGTAAGTTGAGAAATCAATGCATATTGGATAACAATATACATCTTTTTTCGATTACCACACTTCACTACAGCCAATAAATAGGACTTCGTGAGGCACGCAGTGCTGATAAAAATCTACAACTGGCCTAAGATGGGTGTATGAAAACGGAGATAATCGCATAAAAAATGCAAGTTGTTTTGGATGAATGTCAACAAGGAAGCACAAAAAATGTTGGATAACAAATAATCCGCGTTCTTTCGTTTTGTTTGCAATTGACTATCTGAATTTTCAGAGATCAATCACTAAATTATTTCTAAATTATTTCCACTAAGAAAATCTGAAATTATGAAAAAGCAACTCTATTTTTTTACACTGATCCTCATTTTTCTGTACCTTCCTTTTATTTCCTTTGGACAAGGTGGTTATACCGATGTTGTTTACCTTAAAAACGGGAGTATCATTCGTGGCATGATAATCGAACAGGTTCCCAATAAATCAATTAAAATACAGACCAGTGATAACAATATTTTTGTCTATCAGATCGATGAAATTGAAAAAATGACAAGAGAGCAGGTTGCAGGATCTGAAAAATCAGGTGCCGTCAAAACTGGGGCAAAAGGTGGTCAAGGAACGGCAAAGAAAGGATTTTCACTTGGGATGAAAGTCGGATTGGATCTCTCCAGGTTTTCGGGTTTTGATGCTCAGGTTATTGATGATATTCTAGTATCCCAGGTTTCAAAGTTAGGATTTATGTTAGGAGTTGTCGGAAAAGCTGGTTTCAACGTATATTAGCCTCAATTAATTGTTAGCACTTTTTAAGCTTAAATTTACCAACCTAATGGCAAAACAGCAGAGGAAAAGTGCAAAGAAAAAAGCCCAGTTAGTACTGGAGCTATTGCGTGGCAAACCCA
>CAYHDA010000370.1:0-4039 GCA_964355145.1 uncultured Mariniphaga sp. | reverse complement strand
TATTTGATCTATTGAATTATAGGCATTTGCAAAATAGGCACCAGGAATGAAGGTAATTTCGTCTCCGTATTGGTTGTGATAACCAACAACAAGCGATCTGATTTTAGTGTAATTCGAACTGGTATCATGCAGTGCCAGCCAGCTGAACGCCCATGTTATTTTGGCATCCGGAAATCCTTTTTGTATCGCCGTTCTGAAATCGATCACTTTGGCAGGAGTATGCAATTCCCGCTCATCGAATCCTACATTTCTGTCTCTCGCAACCTCAATCTGGTTGACCCTGATCACGGTGTTAAAAGTCAGAAAGCGGTGTCCGAACAGCTCATCTGGCTTTAGGCTTTTTGGGCTGGCGGCCTGAAGCAAGAACATTGAAAGGGAAAGACAGCATATCAGAAAGGTTGTTTTCATGGGTGTTTCATTATTACTTGTTTTTTTGTTCCAGAATTTTAATGAAATAACCACCAACTACAGAGCGGGCCTGAAATCCAACCTGTTTTGCGTCGGTTGTTTCGTACCAGTCGGTCATTGGAACGCGATTGGGTGTTTCATTTACGAACTTATGTTCAGGATCAATAAATTTTTGAAATGTTTCCTTGTCTTTTGCCAGGGTCGCAGTCCAGATGATCCAATCGGATTTGGTATAAGTGCGTCGGTTGTCCAGGGGCAGTCCATACGTATTTTGTTTGGTCAGGTACCAGGCAATTTCTTTTTCGGCTACCTCTTTTGGGAAGATATTCAGATTCAGCAATCTGTCCCACACCAGATTATATTTTTGACTCCATGTACCGGGCTGATCAAATGTAAGGCGGAAATGATCACCGTCGTTGGCCATTTCGACCCATTTTGCTGCCATCTCTTTTGCTTTTGACAGGTATTGCTCTGCTTCCTCTTTCTTTCCCAGCATTTTTGCCATTTTGCCAAACCCCGCAATACCCATGATTGCCTTTATGGAAAGATTCGTATTATGGGCAAAGTGTCCGGCAAAATCGTCAGTGCACAATTGATTTTCAGGGTCTAGACCGTTTTGAAGAAGGTAATCTGCCCAAATGGTCAGAACCTTCCAATGTTTCTCCGCATAACGGGCATTCCCTTCAGCCTGCGCGATAGCAGCACTCAGAATCAGCATATTGCCACACTCTTCAACAGGCATGTCTCCGCCATAGGTTTGACCGTTGGCCAACGGATAGGTGCCTACATCGTGCGCAGCAAAGGGTTTGGTCCATTTCCCGATTTCCGAAAAATGGAAAATTGGGGTAAGCATCCCTTTCAATAAATCGGGATTGTATAACAGAAACAATGGCGCTGAAGGATAAGTGACATCAACAGTTCCGATTGAGCCATTGCTAAAATTTTCTTTCGAAAGAAATATGGTATTGCCATCTTTGTCCTTAATCAGTTTATGGGCTGCAATGGATTGACGAAAAGCAAGAATACACAATTCAGCGTAGTTTTCTCCTCCTGCTTTTACGGCATCTTCCCATAGCTGGTTGTCGAATTTTGAGCAACTCTTGCGGAGATGCTTAAATTCGGATGAAGCAGCTTTCAATGCATCATCCATGGTTACTTTGCCCTCTTTTTTCCACCAGGCCATGCGGTTTTCACCAAAATACTGAATAGCATACAAATCATCGTAACCAATCATGATATTGCCTGAAACCGGCTTTTGATCTGTCTTTCCAAGCTGTTGAGCACAAGCCATTACCGGCATATTTTCGGTCATGCGGGTAATCAGTTTATCATCTGTTGAGGCCTTAAGTTGTCCATTGGCAACGAAGGCCTGCTTCACCTCACTATAGTTACCCATGGCATAGCTCATCTCAGGTATTGTTTTTCCGCAGAGGTAAAAATATCCCCAGTCTATGCGTCGGTCATCCCCTTTTTTTGCTAAAACCGGCTGCTCGGTTGTCCCGGTCTTGAAATAAGTCAATCCGTCTGTTTTTCCTTTTTCTAACGACACTTCCTGCGCAATGTGATCGACGGCCCATTCCGGAGTGGCCTCGAAATAAATCTGTACCTCATGAGGTTTTCCGTCTGTGGAGGTTATTTCGTAGGAAATATAATTTACAGGACGCGAAAGAACGTCAGGATCATCCGGTAAAAGCGGAGAGAGGAATGTTAATTTAAGGCCAACAGGGCCACATGAGAAATTGTAATGAGTCTGGGTTGCAGACAAAGCAACTGATGTTTGGACCGCCGTTTTGGTAAATGCTTCAGGAATATCGCTGTCCTGGTAAATTCCGAAATCCGCATAAGCACCACCGGTACGGTTTGTGCAATGAGCTGAAATTACATTTTTCCCATTGGTATTTATTAATTTACGTAAATCGCCATCTAGCAGCAGGATAACATTATTTTTCCTTGCATTGCCGGTATCTGCAATTTTTTGGCCGTTCAGGTAGAGCTCAAGATCGTCATCATGAGAATAGATCAGGTAAATTGGTGTTTCAGATAGTGGCGAATTAAAAGAAAATTCGCGCCGTACCCAAATATCCTTTGTTTCCCATTTTGTTGATGAAATTCTTCTTCCGGATGTCCCAAAAGCACCTTTCCCTGCTGTCCATTTCGATGCATTGAAATCAGGCTTTTCCCAGCCTGCTTTTGGCAGTGTCAACTGATATAACGCATCCCAGGCGCCCCTGTCAGCCATCGGAACCAGTGCTTTTTGCGGATATTGTTCCTTGCCCATGAAACGAAAGACCTGTCCGTCAACACGAAGGGCTCCAATCAATCCGAAACGCTTACCAGTCCAGTGACGTACAACATCATCATACAAATGATCTGCTTCAGACCATGCACTCGTGTACGGATCAATCGTTATTAGCGGATAAGCCGGTGCCCGGAGATTTTTGGTGACCATTACCGGAATAGGGTCCGACAACCCTGAACATGCTATAAACAGGACAAATACAACTGTAACAAAGTACAAAAGTCCGATTTTGATTTTTGGAAAGTTACTGCTCATTCTATTTAATTGTTAGTAAATTAAATTTTTGGTTGACTCAAAGATAATTTAAATTCAGGACGTAATTTAAATTGATTCCATTATCGAGTGTAGTTAAGGGGGAACAGGGAGAATGACTTAACGATATATTTATTTTCTTTGTTAAAAACAATCTGATACTTTTTATTGTTATTTAATCATATCAATATACTTTAAGAAAAAAATGAATAAAGGTGAACGCCTGACAAAAGCTGCTGCTCTTCGCCAAAAGGCCGAAGCTCATCTTAACGGGGAGGGCTCAATACTAATTACTTCAACTGAATCAGGTTCAATGATGAAGCTGATTCAGGAGCTTGAAGTTCATCTGCTTGAAATGGAAATGCAGAATGAGGAGCTTGTTACTAAAAGGGAAATTGAAATTACAACGGAAAATAATTTTCGGATACTTTTCGAAAAGTCGGCTGTTGGAATGGCCTTAATTGATTTTGCAACAGGTGAATTTATAGAAGTTAACAGTGCTCTTCTATCGGCGACAGGCTATACAAATGAAGAATTTCTTAGTTTGAGTTTTTGGGAGTTAACTTCCGGGGAATCTGAAGAACAGGAGAACAGGCAACTTCAGGATATAAATGAAAACGGCTGTTTCGGGCCAATTATGAAGATATATATTCGAAAAGACGGTACTCGTTTCCCGATCTCAATCAGCGGATCACTTTTTTTGGATTCAAGAAATAAAAAAGTCGTCTGGGGTATTCTCGAAGACATTTCTGCTCGCACTTCGACGGATGAAGCGCTTAAGGAAAGTCAGGATTCTCTCAAAAAACTTTTACACGCGGTGGAACAAAGCCCGGTCGTGACTTTTATAACCAACCTGTCAGGTGTAATAGAATACATTAATCCCAAAGCCGTTGAACTGTCAGGCTATACCAGGGAAGAATTGGTAGGCAATACGCCGCGCATTTTTAAATCGGGAAAACAATCAGCTGATTTTTATAAAAATCTTTGGAAATCAATTAGTTCCGGAGAGGAATGGAAAGGAGAGCTTCAAAACAGAAAAAAGAACGGGGAGATTTATTGGGTGTTGGAGTCGATCTCTCC
>CAYHDA010000369.1:0-4053 GCA_964355145.1 uncultured Mariniphaga sp. | reverse complement strand
TACAGCAACAGCCGGGAACAATCCGGCATCAGCAGCTCCTTTTGCCATCGTAACAGAAGCTCCCATATCTACACAGGCATTACCTGAATTGTAGGGAGGCAAAATGCCCAGGGTATAGCAGCCGATATCTGAAAACACATGACCATCGCCATAATCGGCCATTGCTTCATCAAGAGCTTTAAACAAATCATGATGACCACAGCCCTTACAGAGGGCAGGTGGCCTGTCGGCTACCAGTTCAGGAATCGGTGCACCTGAATAACCGGTAATATCCAAAGCCCTGGCAATAATATCAGGATTAAGCTCTCCTGTACGGGGTAATGAGCCGTCTAATTTTCCGGAAATTTTTTTACCATATCCAAAAAATCCTTTCAGTTGCTCTTCCACAATAGGATATCCCTCTTCAATAATTAATAACCGATCGACCTGTTGCTCTAATTTCTTAATCATTAGCGAGGGCAGCGGATATTGTGTGATTTTTACAATTGGATAGGGAGCCCCGTTTGGAAAGTTTTCCATCACATAATTAAGGGCAATGCCGCAGCATATTATTCCCAGGGAGTGGTCTGAGCCTTCAATATAACTATTAAATGGTGAATCTTCAGAAGCCTGTTCGAACTTTACTTGCTTATCAAGCAACAGCTGATACCTTTTTCGGGCCAAAGCGGGCATCAGAATAAACTGATGAGGATCTTTGGGTAAAACAAGTTTATTTTCCTTAGTTGCCTCTTCAACAGGAACAACACCGGCACGGGAATGTGCCAGACGTGTAGTAATCCGCATCAAAACCGGCGTTCCCAGTTTTTCCGAAAGATCGAAACCTGTTCTGGTCATTTCGTAAGCTTCCTGCTGGTTCGAGGGTTCAAGTACCGGAATCATGGCAAATTTCCCATAAAAACGCGAATCCTGCTCATTTTGAGATGAATGCATTGAAGGATCGTCTGCAACGGTAACGATCAGACCGCCATTGATGCCCGTCATTGCAGCATTTATAAATGGATCGGCTGCAACATTTAATCCAACATGTTTCATGCAAACCATAGCCCTCTTGCCCGCATAGGACATCCCTAAAGCCGACTCCATGGCCGTTTTTTCATTGGCAGACCATTCGCGGTGAAGGTTTCGCGCAATAGCGACCTCATTTTCCTGAATATATTCGGTAATTTCGGTAGAAGGAGTTCCGGGGTAGGCATAAACACCCGATAAACCGCCATCTATAGCGCCTTGACCGATTGCTTCAACTCCTAGCAAAAGCTGTTTTATCATAAGACCAATACTAAGTTTGTGAGAACTAAATACCGGACGAAAGTATATGATTTTTAGCTGACAAAATATGTAATTTAAACATGCTATTTGCTAAAATTAATTGATTTTTCGCATCAAAGCCAAAGATTCTCAGATTAAATCATTAAAAGCCTTGTATACGCCACGGGTTTCTTCACGCTCAAGATTATCGGATTGCTGCTGTTTCCACTGAGAGGCCAGCCTCTTCAGTTCTGAATCTGCATGTTCAAAGAAGAGGATATATCCCTCACAGAAACGGGGCTGATGGTTATCCTGGGGATCTTTGATCCGGTCTTTGGTACACCCGCCAAAACATTTCGGGTACCATTGGCACATTCGGCATTTTCTTGGAAGAACTGCTTTCGCTCTGCCAAAATCATCCTGCCTCTTGGAATTGAGCATATTAATTAGCTTGTCGTGACGGATATTCCCCAAACGATGCTTGTTTTCAACAAAAAAATCACATGAATAAACATTTCCATTATGCTCTATAACCACATAGGCACCACACTCTTTCATCATTGTGCATTCGGGTGCTTCCATTCCAACATAACTGTGAAACACCGATTCAAAGTGGCGGACTGAAGTTGTAGGCTGACCATCTTTAAAATCTGCAATCCACAAATCGAATAAAGTGATCAGAAATTGTCCGTATTTTTCAGCGGTCAATGAATAAGGTGCCGCTTTTGATGAATCATCCGGATCGGTCTCAACAATTGGGATAAACTGCATCCATGTCAGACCCAGACTTTTATAGTAATTATAAAGTTCTTCGGCCTTGTCTGCTGAATAATCAGTGATACAACACATTGCATTAACAGCCACCCCTTCTGCCAGCAGCATTTTCGCTTTTTCCTCAACGATATGCCATGTTTTGTGATGTCCTTTATCCATTCGGTAGCGATCGTGAATATGTTCAGGACCATCCAATGAAAGACCAATCAGCCAATCATATTTTTTGAAAAACTTCGCCCAGTCGCGGTCAAGCAATGTGCCATTGGTTTGAAAACCGTTCCCGACTGACTGCCCATGCCCATATTTGATCTCCAATTCGATGGCTCGCTTATAAAAATCCAGTCCCATCAAAGCAGGCTCTCCCCCTTGCCACGCAATTGATACAGCATTGCCCGACTGTTGCATAATCTGCCGAACCATCTCTTCCAGGGTATCTAAGCTCATCGGATGGGTCTTTGTCTCAGGAAACAATTCTTCCTTCTCAAGATAAAAACAATAGGTGCAGTCGAGATTACAATCAGGGCCGGAAGGTTTTACCAAAACAGAAGTGAGTGGTCGGTATTTAAGTGCCATAAGATTAGTTCGTGTCTGAAGGTGGCGAAAGTAATTAAAATCGGTCAACCATTATATTCGCTGTACCCAAAATCGGATGAGTTATAATGGCATTTTGCAACTCTGCATAAATTAGGTAATTTTACTCTGATTTTGAATTCAACCGATAACCCGGACTTAAATGCCAAGAATTCTTTCTTTTTTCCTTCTCATGATCTATTTTTCCATCTTCCATGGTTTTGGACAGGAAAGGAACATTTCACTTAAAGGGAAAGTTGTAGACGCTAACAATCAGCCGATTGAATTGGTTAATGTTACAATAAAAGGGACAAATCTGGGAGTAACAACAAATAACCTCGGCGAATTCGTGCTTCCTTCAATTTCCCGGTCATCTATCGTGATCGTTTTTTCATCGATTGGTTATGAAAAAACTGAACGTGAAGTTTTTCTGTCGGATAAACAACCTTTGGTGCAGGTTTTGAAGCCGGACTTACATAAGATCCCTGAAATTATAATCGAAAAAAAGAGCATTAATAACAATATTGTAAATATTCAGCCTAAGTTGACAGATCGGTTGCCGGCCATGGCGGGTGCAGTAGAAACACTGATCAAAACACTTCCCGGAGTAAGCAACAATAACGAACTTAGTTCTCAATACTCGGTCAGAGGCGGAAATTACGACGAAAATCTCGTAGTTGTAAATGGGATAGAGATCATAAGACCCTTTCTGGTTAAATCGGGCGAACAAGAGGGGTTAAGTTTTATAAACAGTGATATGGTCGCCACTATCGGCTTCTCGTCAGGAGGATTTGATGCCTCATATGGTGATAAAATGTCGTCTGTACTGGATATTACTTATCGGAAACCTACAAGTAGTGCAGCAACAGCCGAAATTGGTGCACTGGGAGCTTCGGCTCATTTTGAGGGTAGCTCTACAGACGGAAAATTTTCGCATCTTACCGGAATCCGTTACAAGAATTCAGCTTATCTACTCGGTACTCTGGATAAAAAAGGGGAGTACAACCCTTCATTTACTGATCTTCAGACCTATCTGAATTATCGGTTTAATCCGCGTTTTTCATTGGGATTTCTGGGGAATTATTCGTCCAATACTTTTCAGTTTATCCCCCAAACCCAATTGACAAAATTTGGCACGCTGACCAATCCATATCAGTTTTTAGTTTATTTTGATGGGAAAGAACGGGATAAATTCGAAAATTATTTAGGTGCGATGACTGCTGATTATACCCCAACGGCGCGACTGTCACTCAAATTACAGGCGAGTTCTTTTTATTCAGCAGAAAAAGAGTCGTATGACATACTGGGTGAATATTATCTAAGTGATATTAATCAAATTCCGGAATCACCTTCATTTGCAGACAGCTCAATGATCAGCGGAACTGGTTCCTATCTCAATCATGCCCGAAATTTGCTGACAGCCAAAGTATCAAGTCTTGACCATCGGGGTACTTTATCAACTAA
>CAYHDA010000368.1:0-4086 GCA_964355145.1 uncultured Mariniphaga sp. | reverse complement strand
GTTGTTTTGAAGCAATTCACGGGCAAGAGTAAGATAAGATTGAGCTCCTTTCGAATTAACATCATATTCAATTGCCGGAACTCCATAACTCGGAGCCTCAGAAAGCCTGATATTGCGTGTAATAACTGTTTCAAATACCATTTCCTGGAAATGCCGTTTTACTTCATCATAAACCTGGTTCGACAAGTTGAGCCGTGCATCAAACATAGTAAGAAGGAAGCCTTCGATTTGAAGCTCGGGGTTAAGACGGCTTTGAATAATTTTAATTGTGTTGAGTAATTTCCCCAGCCCTTCAAGTGCAAAATATTCACATTGAACGGGTATCAATACCGAATCGGCTGCTGTTAAGGCATTTACGGTTATCAATCCAAGTGAAGGAGAACAGTCGATCAAGATAAAATCGTAATCATTAACTACTTTATCAATCACTTGTTTAAGAACCCTTTCACGGTTAGGGAGATTTAACATCTCTATCTCAGCACCAACAAGATCAATATGTGATGGTAAAAGATCAAAGTTGGGCGTATTGGTATTCAAAATGATGCTTTTTGGATCAACATCATCAACTACACATTCATAAATACTTGTTTTGACATTACGTACATCAAATCCTACTCCTGAAGTAGCATTGGCCTGCGGATCAGCATCAATCAGTAACACTCTGTGCTCAAGCACTGCCAAACTAGCCGCGAGATTAATCGCTGTAGTTGTTTTTCCTACACCACCTTTTTGGTTCGCTATCGCAATTACCTTTCCCATTATTTTTTATTTTTAAAGACCGGCTCAAAATTAACATTTTAAGCTGAATCAGCCGATAGTCAAAACGAAACGGAGCGAATACATTGTTAAAAATGCGAAATTATCAACATTTTTTAATAATTGTCTTTTGTAACGACAAGAAACACATGAAGATGGGAGAGGAGCACGCTTCTTCTGCCGTTGATATTTATTTTGTTGTCAAAATCAGATAAAGAAACGATATTCGCTATGTGTGCACTAAACCGCTTATTATAAGGATGTAAAAATCTTGATTGTAATGCATTTACACTTGTGAAAGGATAATTCCAGGCGATGTTTTTCGCTTGTTGGCTCAAATTGGATCTACATCGACGGCGATATGGATCGTTTTATTCCGCTCACGTGTCCTTACCTGATCGATTATCTCCTGCATCTGCCGCTTGGCATGAACCACCGAGATCTCCCGTTCAATTTTTATCCATAATTGTTTAATGAACATCATTTTTATCCGGTTAATAACGGGGTATTCAGGGCCGAGTATTCTTGCTCCAAATCTTTCACGCAAGTTTGCTGAAAGTTCCTGAGCAATGCGGTCAAGTTCATTTTTATCCCGGTGTTTCAATGTTATTCCGATCATCCTGAAAAATGGTGGATATTTAAAGTGTCTTCTTTCAGCAATTTGTCCGGCATACATGGCGGTATAGTCGTTGTTGATCACATCCCGGATAATGTGATGTGAAGGCTCTGATGTTTGGATGACCACCTTTCCTCTTTTATTTTTACGTCCCGAACGTCCTCCAACCTGGGCCATCAGCTGATAACTCCGCTCATAAGCTCTGAAATCAGGTTGGTTCAGCAGATTATCTGCATTAAGGATTCCAACAATACTGACATTTTCAAAATCCAGACCTTTTGTAACCATTTGCGTCCCAATCAGAATATCGATATCTCCTTTTTCGAAACTGAGAATAATCTTTTCGAAACCCCGCTTCGACCGGGTTGTATCAAGATCCATCCGATCAATTTTTGCATCTGGAAAAATAACCTGAAGGTCTTCTTCTACTTTTTCCGTTCCAAAACCCTTATTGGTCAATTCTTTGCTTCCACAGGAGCGACAGGCACCCGGATGGCTGATAGAGTAGCCGCAATAATGGCACACCAGCGAATTGTTGTGCTTGTGATAGGTCAGGCTTACATCGCAATGGGCGCATTTGGGCACCCAGCCGCATAGCTTACATTCTATAAACGGTGAAAAACCACGCCTGTTCTGGAAAAGAATCACCTGCTCCTTTCGTTCAAGGGCTCCTTTAATTTCAGAAAACAGCATTGGAGTAAGATGCGAATTCATCTGTTTCCTGCGATAGGCATCCTTGAAATCTGCTGTAACGATCTCAGGCATTTCGATGTTCTGATGCCTCTCACTTAATGTTACCAAACCATATTTTCCGGAAGTGGCGTTGAAATATGTCTCCACCGCAGGGGTGGCTGTTCCCAGCAAAACAGGAGCATGCTGAAGATGCCCAAGAATAATGGCTGCATCTCTGGCATGATAACGTGGTGCCGGATCATATTGTTTGTAGCTGTTTTCGTGCTCTTCGTCAACTACAATTAATCCAAGATTTTGAAAAGGGAGAAATAAAGCTGATCTCGTTCCTACAATGAGCTGGTAGTCAGATTCCTGGTTGTCTCCATTTTGGATTCCAAAATTTAAAACCTTATTCCATATCTCAACACGTTCGGCATCATTGAATTTTGAGTGATAAACTCCTGCCTTTTCTCCAAAAACACGGGTTAAACGACTGATGATCTGAGTGGTCAATCCAATTTCGGGTAACAGATAGAGTACCTGTTTCCCCTCATCAAGACATTCTTTAATCAGCTGGATATAAATCTCTGTTTTTCCGCTTGAAGTCACTCCATGAAGCAAGGTAACCGGTTTAATTCCAAATGACTGCTCAATTTCATTCAGCGCTTGAGTTTGAGCCTGACTCAAGTCTGATACTGCTTTCAGCTCACCTGAACTGCTTGCCAGACGGTCAACTTTATGATCTGCAATAGTCAGGATCTTTTTTTTAACAAGGCCGTTAAGTACTGCAACACCTATTCCCGATTTTAAAAGTAACTCCTTTTTGGTTACATGAATTTCAACAGAAGGGTTTTGAACACCTGATATTTCCAGATAACTGATCAGCAGCTTTTGTTGTAACGGTATTTTCCGAAGTGAATCGAGGAGGAGGTGGATTGATTTTTCATTTCTGAGATGTTCCGGAATCCCGATCACCGACTCTGTTTTTAACCTGTAGCGCTCCTTCACCTCCTCTTCAATCGAAACAGCTCCTTTGGCCAGCAAATCTTTAATAACGGCAATAGAATTTTTCTTTAGTACTGAATTGTTCAGTTCAGAAATTGAAAGACTCCGTTTTTCACGAATCACATCTAATAAAAGTTGTTCCCTTGGGGTGAGCTTTTCTTCGCTTAATTCGGTGTAATCGCTGTTATAGTTAATTCTTGTTTCACTCTCAAGCTTTAGACCGGAAGGGAGCGCAGCTTTAAGTACTTCACCTATAGTACAATGGTAGTATCCGGCAATCCATTCCCAGAACGGAAAGCTGGAAACGGGGATAATTGGATGCGCATCGATCAGATATTCAATTGGTTTTGTATTGTAGCCTTCTGGTTTTATGTCGTGTATATTGTGCACTAATGCGGAATAAAATTTCTTGACTCCAAACTGCACAATCACCCTCATTCCAGACACAACCTGATCTCTTAGTTCTTCAGGAACATGATAGGTGAAATATCCGGGTACCGGCAAGGGGAGGATAACATCTGCAAATTGGAAGGGAACAGGATTCATCGGGAAATTAATAGTACGGCAAATCTAATCACTTTTAAAGGAAGATTGGCTTTTTTGAATAAGGAAAGAATCAAGTCAGGATTATTTTTTACTGTCCGTTAATTATTAAGCGAATGCCCTTTCTTTATCCTAAAATGATTCTGAATTCCTTGTCGAACAGCAGTTTTCCATCTTTTTTGGATCCATCGGACCAGGTAAATCCAATTATTTTATTTGTTGTTCCCTTGAAAATTAATTGTTCCATTTGGCTGTCAGTCAGTTGTTTGCCCATGCAGATGAATGGAACACGCAGCTGACATCCATTTCGGAATTCAGTGCATCCCCAGGCACTCTTGCCCTTTACAATTAGTCCCTGTTTGCAGCGCGGACAGTGCAGAACTTCCGGTGCTTTTTGTTCAAAAGAGATACTGAAATCATCATTTAGCAATACATTGCCGACAATAATATCTCCACCAGGCTCACTTGGTTTTAATTCGCCGCTTTTTCCTTTT
>CAYHDA010000367.1:0-4091 GCA_964355145.1 uncultured Mariniphaga sp. | reverse complement strand
GAATGAGGTAAACTCTCGCTTCAGCAGTCGTAAAAGCCCCATGATCGACGTAAATATCTATCCGGGTTGACAGCTCCCGCTGTTTGATTAGTGGAAGCAGCTCGCTGATAACAGTTTCCAGATATTCCGATGGAGTACCACTATGATCTGAGGGTTTAATATGCGCGGCCATACATGTTGGAATCAGATCGACGAAGTGCTTTTTATTGACTTTTCCGATTGCATCAAGCAGTTTAACTTCCCCTTCAGTATTTAAACAATATCCGCTTTTTACTTCTATTGTGGTTACGCCATTGCGAAGGTGAGTAATGGCGCGTTTCATCAGCAAAGCTTCAAGATCGGCAACAGATGCAGCCCTTGTTTTAGCTACGGTATCTCCAATCCCTCCGCCACTTTGGGCGATCTCGAGGTAACTCTTGCCGGCTAAGCGTAGTGAATAATCGTTCGCCCGGCTGCCTGCCCAGCAGATATGAGTGTGAGGATCAATCATCCCCGGAATCGCAACCATCTCTTTATCAATGTAATCCAAAATTGTATTCCGATCGCCAAACTCATAGCAAAGGTGCTGGAAGTTTCCGACTTTTAAAATTCGCCCTTCACTAACCACCACTCCTCCATTTGGAATTATTTCGAGCTGACTGTCATTTAAACTACCTTTCAAAGGGGTATTATCCATTGTTAATAGCTGAACAAAAGGGCCAATAAGTCTATTTTTTATCATGATAACAATTTATTATAGTGGCGGAAATTATCAAATTCCGAGATCAAATTTATTCATATTTTTCTGCGCTTCAGCATATCCTGCATCATTATGTCTGAATATACCCATTGCAGGATCGTTAAACAAAACTCTTCGGATACAAGCCTCTGCCCTCTCGGTTCCGTCCGCGAGAACCACCATTCCGGCATGCTGCGAATAGCCCATTCCAACACCACCTCCGTGATGAAAAGAGACCCATGTTGCACCACCTCCTGTATTGGCCATAAGGTTAAGCAATGGCCAGTCGGAAACTGCATCGCTGCCATCCAGCATTTTTTCGGTTTCTCTGTTGGGTGAAGCCACCGATCCGCAATCGAGATGATCGCGTCCAATGACGATCGGTGCTTTTACTTTGCCCTCTTTGACCAGATGATTAAATAAAACACCGGCTTTTTCGCGCTCGCCCATTCCAAGCCAGCAAATCCTTGCCGGAAGTCCCTGAAATTCAACCTTTTCATTTGCCTTCTCCAACCAATTGATCATATGCAGGTTATCAGGAAATGCTTCAATCAATGCACGATCAGTAACCCGAATATCTTCAGGATCACCCGATAATGCTGCCCATCGAAACGGTCCTTTCCCTTCACAAAACAGAGGACGGATGAACTCGGGGATAAATCCATCGAAGTCGAATGCATTTTTCTCACCACCCTGGCGAGCCATTTCCCTAAGGTTATTGCCATAATCAAATACTACAGACCCTTTTTGCCGCATTTCCAGCATGAACCCGACATGCCTGGCCATACTTCTCTTTGACAACATTTTATATCTCTCAGGATCACTCTTTCGCATCGTCCTGGCCTCATCAATTGTAAGGACATCAGGCACATATCCGTGCAAAGGATCGTGCGCTGAAGTTTGATCAGTAACAATATCGGGAATTATTCCATCTGCCAGCAGTTGCTTAAGCGTGTCGCCAATATCAGCCACAAGTCCTACTGAAACAGCTTCGCCTTTTTCCTTTGCCTTTAGAACTATCGTGATTGCTTCACGATACGAATAAGAGATACAATTCAGGTATCCGGAATGGACTCTTTTTTTAATTCGTTCGGGATCAACGTCAACACCCAAAAAAGTGGCTCCTGCCATGGTTGCGGCTAAAGGCTGAGCGCCACCCATTCCACCTAATCCGCCCGAAACAATCAATTTATGTCTCAGATCACCTTTAAAATATTTTTCTCCACAGGCGATAAAAGTTTCAAATGTGCCTTGCAAAATTCCTTGAGAGCCAATATATATCCAGCTCCCGGCGGTCATCTGGCCATACATCATTAGCCCTTCACTTTTCAATTTCTCGAAATGATCCCATGTTGCCCATGCCGGAACCAGATTGCTGTTCGCAATAAATACGCGTGGCGCCTCCGGATGTGTCCTTACGACTCCAACAGCCTTACCCGATTGAATTAACAGGCTGTGATCCTCGTCCAGTTCGAGCAGACATTTAATAATTTGTAAAAGAGCCTCCGGATTTCGCGCTGCTTGTCCTGTGCCACCATAAACGACCAGCTCATCGGGATTTTCTGCTACACTCCGATCGAGGTTGTTGAGTAACATCCTTAGCGGCGCTTCTGTTTGCCACGATTTTGCATTCAATTCAGATCCTGTGGGGGCGTGATAATCAGGATGGGCGGCATATTTTTTAATAAATTCCGAAAAGTTCATGATGCTCATTTTTAAGATCAATTTTCAGTCTTTTTGCTGCCTTACCGGCAACGACTATCAGTGTTTTATTTTTGACCAGATTGATGGCTTTATTCATTTCATCTGACATGATATGGTCAGATTCAGCAAATGGAATCGTCTGTCTTACAAAACGATGACACTCATCGATGATCCCACCTGACCGGAGTGGTTTTCTGAAATCGAAACCCTGAGCCGCACAAAAAAGCTCGATTCCAAGTATTTTCTCAAGATTATCAATAACCATGAGCGCCTTTCGGGCACTGATCGATCCCATACTTACGTGATCTTCCTGGCCAAGTGAAGTAGGAATGCTATCGGCGCTGGCCGGAAAACACAAGCTTTTATTTTCACTTGCCAGAGCAGCTGTGGTGTACTGAGGGATCATAAAACCGGAATTCAGACCGGTCTCCCTCATCAGAAGTTTAGGAAGGCCTTCGATGGAATCGTTCAGTGACAGATAGATACGGCGATCGGCGATATTACCCAGTTCGGCAGCTGCAACCGTAACATAGTCTAGTGCCATGGCCAGTAGCTGCCCGTGGAAACTACCTCCGCTGATGGTGCGTCCATCCTCCAGAATAATGGGATTATCGGTAACAGAATTCAATTCGGTATTTAAAAGCTCGTTAAGGTGAAGCCAGGCATTTCGCGAGGCTCCGTGAACTTGCGGGATACATCTTAAAGAGTAAGGGTCCTGCATACGGGAGCAATTTTTATGTGACCGAACGATTTCTGAGTTGCCAATCAGCATTCTCATGCGTTCTGCCACGTATATGGCACCTTGGAATGGTCGTAGCGTATGCAATTCAGGCGAAAATGTTTTAACGGATCCCAGCATTGCTTCGAGGTTCATAGCGGCAATAAGGTCGGCATTGTCGAGACAGTTCTGTAACCGTTCAATAACTTTAACAGTATGTGCAGCAATAAATTGTGTCCCGTTTATCAAAGCCAGTCCCTCTTTGGCACCAAGTTCAAGCGGTTCCATTCCAAATTTGCTGAGCAGACCGGCCATTTCAACCATCTTACCTTTATAATAAACTTTCCCCCGGCCGGTAAGCGGCAGAAACAGATGAGCCAGCGGAGCAAGATCTCCCGAAGCTCCGACAGAACCCTGTGAAGGAACAACTGGGATGACATTCTGATTTATATGCCATAAAATGCGTTCAAGGGTAGCGATGGCTATTCCGGAAAAACCTTGTGCCAATGCGTGCACTTTCAAAATCATCATCAGCTTGGCTATCTCCTGACTGATGGGCTCACCGACACCAACGCTATGGCTCATCAGTAAGTTTAGCTGTAGTTTTTTGGTTTCACTCTCTGAGATAATCGTTGTGCAGAGGGGACCAAAACCAGTGTTAATCCCATAAACTATGTTATGGTTAGAAACTATGGCATCAACAATATTTCGGCTATTTTTAATTCTGTCAATGGCTTTGGCTCCAATTGATCCGACAATTTTCCCGGAAGAAAGTTGTAATGCCAATCCGGCAGTGAGGGTATCTTCGCCAAAGCTAAAGCTATCAGCAATCATTTTATCTGTTTTATTCTTCATAATCTGGCGGAATTCTTTACCTGTATCGGCGATGCCAGCCGTTGTGTCAATTCCGGTATAATCCTACAAATTATTTTATGAACTACCAATGATAAA
>CAYHDA010000366.1:0-4094 GCA_964355145.1 uncultured Mariniphaga sp. | reverse complement strand
ATAAAGTTAATCCTTCTATGAATTTTTCTGTCCTTATTTCAGTGTACGATAAGGAAAATCCCGAATACCTCAAGGCTGCCTTAGAGAGTATCTGGAATAAACAGACCTTAAAACCATCGGAGATTGTTCTGGTTAAAGATGGCGTTTTGACACCAAGGCTTGAAAAGGTAATTGAGGAATTTAATTCAATTGTACCACTTATAATCTGCAAGCTGGATCACAATCTGGGATTAGGAAACGCATTGGCAATAGGATTAAACTCATGCTCTAACGAGCTGATTGCCAGAATGGACAGCGATGACATTTCGTGCCCCGACCGGTTCGAAAAACAGATCAGGTTAATGACGGAATTTCCAAAACTCGATATTTCAGGAACAAATATTGCCGAGTTTCACAACCACAGCGAAAAAGTTTGTTCTCATCGCCGGTTGCCGTCGCAATTCACTGAGATAAAGAAATTCGCAAAAAAAAGAAATCCCTTAAATCACATGACAGTCCTGTTTAAAAAGTCAGCGGTTCTTGACGCAGGAAATTATCAGCCTTTTTTTGGTTACGAAGATTATTATCTTTGGATCCGAATGTTGCAAAACGGATCGGTGATTGAAAATATCCCCGAAGAACTTGTTTATGCGCGAGTTGGTAATAATATGTACGCACGCAGACATGGGTTCCGCTTTTTCAGACAAGAATTAAGACTTCAAAAGGAGCTGTTGAGGATTGACTTTCTAAATAACGGGGAGTATTTCAGAAATATAATTCTGCGTGCTTTTCCCCGGCTGTTTCCTGTTTGGGGATTAAAATTAGTTTACAAATTTCTTCATAAATGAGACATATAGCCTTAATCGGTGCAAGCGGATTTATCGGAACCAGACTGATTGACCTTATAGGAAAAGAGAACTGCTACAATATTGACAAGCATCCAAGTGAGAAATACAATGATATTACCTCGCTCCACGACATAAGGGAAAAGCAACTTGATCATGTGTTCACACCTGAAACTGATACGGTAATTCTTCTGGCAGCAGAACATCGCGATGATGTCTCCCCAATTTCTTTATACTACGAGGTCAATGTAAATGGAACCCGGCATATTCTGGATGTACTGGATAAAAAGGGAATATCAAATATCATTTTTATCAGTTCATGTGCAGTTTACGGATTGAACAAGAAAAATCCCGACGAATTATTCCCTCCCGATCCTTTTAGTCACTATGGAAAAAGCAAATGGCAGGCCGAGAAAATTCTTCGCGAATGGCAGCAAAAAAATGGGAACAGCAAATCACTCACCATTATACGTTCAACAGTAGCTTTCGGCGAAAAAAATCAGGGAAACGTACATAATTTGCTGCGTCAGATCGCTTCAGGTAAGTTTTTGATGATCGGAAGAGGACAAAACCGGAAGTCGATGGCATACGTCGGCAATGTTGCGGCATTTATTAAATTTTGCCTCGAGACTCAAAAACCAGGAATAACAGTATTGAACTACACCGATCAGCCCGATCTTACCATGAATGAACTGGTACTTCAGGCAGAGGAGAGCCTCAACAGAAAACTCCCGTCGCTCAGACTTCCCTATTGGCTGGGATTAACAGGCGGATTGTGTTTTGATTTACTATCATGGCTTACCGGAAAAAAATTCACGATCAACAGCATAAGAATAAAAAAATTCTGCGCCACCACTCAGTTTGATGCTACACAAGCGCACAACACCGGCTTCATTCCACCTTACACCCTGGCGGAAGGATTGGATCGTACGCTTAAAAGCGAATTTGGGGAAAAAATCACTCATTCATAGTGCGTTTCAAAAAGACATTATTTTATTAAAGCACTGTCAGTTTAAATTTTGAAGATGAGACATCCGATTCCATATTATATTTTTCTGATAATTAGTCTGTTAAGCTTTTCTGTGCACTCGTATGCACAAACTTTGCCTGTAGGTACTGCTTTCGTAGAAGATGCGTACAGGAATGCACAATTATTGGGAAAGATCGACTCTTCAATTTCCTTTACCGTTCGCCCAATCTCCCCGGTGTATGCTGCTAAAAATAATAGTGTCTTTGATCCTCTGCGTTTTATTAATTCAGAAGTGAGCTATAAGCAAGGAGGCAGACTTGAAGGCCTCAAAGGGAACCTTCTTTTGCAATTATTACCCATCACACTTCAGCATCAATACAACACAGACCACCCGGCTGGGTTTAACGATGGTGCCATGATCCCTTCCCGGGGCTACCAAAATTTCTTCAGTGCAGGTGTTTACGCGAAAATCGGTCCTCTAAGCATCCAGCTCCGACCGGAATATGTATATGCAGAAAATAAAGACTTTCAACAATTTTACAAAGAGCAAACGGACCAGGTATGGTATGAATATTCCGAATTGTTTAATTTCATCGACCTTCCGGAACGTTTTGGAGACAAACCCTACAAACGTCTTTTATGGGGACAAAGCAGTATCAGACTGACTTTTGACCCCATTTCCATCGGCCTTTCCAATGAAAACCTTTGGTGGGGACCGGGCATACGAAACTCCTTGTTAATGAGCAATTCGGCTGCCGGATTTAAACACCTGACGCTGAATACTGTCCGTCCAGTCAAAACAAGTATTGGTTCCTTCGAAGGTCAGATTATTGCTGGCCGGCTTGAAAATTCAAACATTCTGCCTCCCGACACCACCCGCAGCTATATGGGCCACCAGCTCTATTTTGCAAAACGAGATGAGTGGCGCTATATCAACGGAATCGTACTTACTTACCATCCCAAATGGGTTCCCGGACTTTTTGTTGGAATCACCAAAAGCCTTGATTTCTATGGCAAAGATATGGGTACCAGCTTAAGAGATATATTGCCCATACTCTATCCTATGGCAAAAAAGAATAGTCATGGAGAAGAATTGCCCACCATTGCAAAAGATCAACGCTCATCAGTATTTATTCGATGGCTGTTTTTAAAAGAGAATGCTGAAATTTACTGGGAATATGGACGGGAAGATTACGCGTACAACTCCAGAGACCTGATGCTGCAGGCAGAATATACGAGGGCCTATATTTTCGGATTGCAGAAATTATTTCCGCTAACAGTAAAAAAAGGGCAGTATATCCAGTTTAATCTGGAGCTCACCCAGCTGGAACAAACAAACACAAATCCTGAACACCAGTGGCACTATTGGTATTCCAACCGTGACATCCGGCAAGGGTACACCAATGAAGGTCAGTTGCTGGGCGCCGGAATCGGCCCTGGCAGTAATCTGCAATCCATGAGCATCAGCTGGATTAAACCCCTCTGTAAATTTGGAATACAGATGGAACGGTATGTCCACAACAACGATTTTCATAATGTTGCCGTGAAAGATATCCGTGGCAACTGGATTGATCTGAGCATAGCGGCTCTGGGCGAATGTAGTTACAAGAATTTCATATTCACGGCTAAGATCGCCTGCATAAAATCACTCAACTATCAGGATCTCTATCGGCCCTCCTTCGAAGATCCTAACAAATTCTGGATTCCCGGTATTGACATTTTCAACTTCCAGGGTCAGCTTAGTACAAGCTACCGGTTTTAGGGGAGAATGATCAATATAAATGATCAATGGATAATGGGGAAATGTTCAATGGGAAAATGATCAATTTATAAATGATCAATGGACAATGGGAAAATGTTCAATAGGAAAATGATCAATTTATAAATGATCAATGGACAATGGGGAAATGTTCAATGAGAAAATGATCAATGAGACAATGGTCAATTGGGGAATGTGCCATATTAAGTAATAGAAATAATTTTGTCGTTAAAAAGTAATCTGCAAAAATTTCTCTCCGGCGATATTCGGACAATTAAGGCAAAAAAAAATATCCTCGGGTCCTTTGTGGTCAAAGGCGCCAGTATTCTCATTTCTCTTCTGCTGGTCCCGCTCACTTTAAATTATCTGTCGCCCTATGAATACGGGGTTTGGCTAACCCTTAGTTCAATCCTTACCTGGATAAATTATTTCGATATCGGGTTAACCAATGGTCTCAGAAATAAGCTGGCAGGTACCTTTGCAACCGGAAACAGAAGTCTGGGTCAAATCTATGTCAGTACAACCTTTTTTCTGCTGACTG
>CAYHDA010000365.1:0-4110 GCA_964355145.1 uncultured Mariniphaga sp. | reverse complement strand
TGATTATTCCGGGCAAAGTGTACCACTCATTCCGCTCTAAAGTGTACCACTTTTTCGGGGAGTGGATTTGTCAATCAAATTTACGGATTTTTTTGTGATTTTTGTTTTCTTAGCGATTCTCCCTTTAGTTCAATTCGGTGTGCATTTCCTGACAATCTGTCCATAATCGCATCGGCGATTGTAGCTTCGCCAATATACTCGTGCCAGTGCTGCACTGGCAACTGGGCGGTAAGCATTGTTGAGTGTTTTCCATACCGATCTTCGAGGATTTGCAGCAGTGCCAGTCGGATTTGGGTATCGAGCGGGTGTAAGCCAAAGTCATCGATAACGAGAAGATGGGTTTTTTCAATCTGGCTGAGCAATTTCATGAAGGTTCCATCCAGTTTTGATTGAGTGATTTTTTCGATCAGCCGGTGGATGCCAAAGTATAGAACCTTATATCCTCTTACGCAGGCTTGTCGGCCCAATGCACAGGCGAGGTAACTTTTACCGCAGCCTGTGGACCCGGTAATCAGGATGTTTTCTGCACGCTCAATAAACCCGCAATCGGATAATGCTAAGAGTTGATCGGAGGTGAGGTTGCGTGCGGCATTGCAGTGGATCTGCTCCAGAACGGCATCATATCTTAGTTTGCTGAGCTTAAGGTACTGTTGCATTTTCTTCTGGATGCGATACTGCTGTTCAGCATCAGTAAGGCGGGCGATGAGCTGATCGCCAGAGGGTTGATCCTGCACAGGCAGGGTCAGGGCTCCCTGGTAGGCTTGTAACATGCCTGGCAGTTTAAGTTTGCCAAGCAAATCGAGTGTTGATTGTGTGTTCATGGGTTGTTTGGGTTTGTGGTAATCATTTTACCGGTTTTTATTTGTTGAGTAAAAAAGAATTGTGTTTGGATGGTGTGTTGGGAGATAACTTCGGGAAGGCAGTTTTGAGCGTCAGGAGAGTTATCCTCAATACACCATCGTTTGATCTCCGGCACATGGGCAATAACCAGGCGCTGCCTGTGTGTAAAGGCGTTATTCTCATGGGGCGGCACGGATAGTTCGATTTCATGGCCAAGCTCATTTATAGGATCCTGTTCCGCGCAGATTATCATGAAAAGGCAAGGTAAATTGAGTCTGCACCGGCAAAGGCTGGCCATCGAGGTTTTTACTGAGGATATTATTGATCACTCCATAGCCTACCTTGTGTAAGAACACAGCCCGGCTGCAGGCTGCTTCCATGCGCAGGGGCCCCACCTGATCGGCCAGCCGGAAGATACCGATACAGCTGTGATAAGATTGTTCGATAAAGGTTCTTGAGTCCAGAATGCGTTTGATGATCTCAGCGGTTTTGGGGCCGATCTTTTCGGCTTTTTGTAAAAAGTAATCCCCATCCCAGCCTTGCATCTCGTGATATTTGCGATGATGCACAGGCATATGTTCCTGCAATGTTGTATATCCCCTGTGGACAAAACTCCTTCTATGTATAGCGATCCTTTTAAAGCCAAGGTAAATTTCAACGTGATCAAGATCGTAAACCACCTTTACACGTTCACCGATATATTGATAGGGAACACTGTACTGATGCCAGTTTTCTCCCAGTATTACATGGTAGTTCTTCTGCACCTTACCCCAGCTGATGTGCTTATACAAAAACGGTTCAGCCGGTAATGGCTTCAGCAGTGGTTTTTCATCCGAAGCAAAACGATCAAGTCTGCTGGGTGCACCTTTACTCATTGCCTTTTGATTAAACTTATCCAACAAAGGGAGGATGGCTTTGTTTATCTGGCGAACATCATGAAAAACTGTGTTGCGCAGCGGAGCCTTAATCCATTTCACGGCAAGATCAACTCCCTTTTCAACCGAAGCTTTATCGCGTGGTTTACGCACCCGGGTTGCCATGATGGTGGTATCGTAATAATTGGACCAGATCTCACTGATCTCCGTAATGGTGGGCTCATAGCGACTGGCTTTAACCACGACCTGTGTGAGGTTATCAAATTTAATTGACGGCGGCGCTCCACAAAGATATTACAGGCAATGGTTCAGGGCGTTAAACAAATGTTACTGCTTTGCATCCTGCAGCACCTCCACATAAATAAAATGGCTGTAAGGCATGGTGCAAACCAAAACAGGGCACTTGATTATCTCTCCTGTTTTATGGTCAACATAGCTCATTGTATCTCCGGCGAAGTCGACTTGCAGCAACTCCCCTGGCCGGTGGGTTAAATGCATCACAGCATCCAGGGGGCGCAAGAACCTGTTTAGCAACTCACAAAACTGTGAATAGGCATAGCCCTCATCAACCTCACGTCGATATTCAATCCACAGCAATTGGCGGGTTACGCCCCGTTTGCGCAGTTCGGTCTGAAGATAGGGTATTCTTGCTTGCAGGTCGACCTTACGGGTATCAGGTGGTGGTTCAACCACTTTTGGATAAATGATCTGGGCAAGATCGGCATCGCTCAGTTGAAGAAGCTTGCTAATGGGCAGGCCGGATTGTATAACCCGCTCCCGGTAACCCTCTACGGTGTTGCGGTGAATGTGGAGTTGACGGGATATCGCCCGCGATGATCGATCCTCTTTAAAAAGCTTTAGAATGCTGCGAACTTGTGACATAGAGACGTGTTTGTTGGCCATGAGACATCAGTTTAGAATGCCTCTTATACGCAACAAATCCACTCCCGTTGAGGTGGTACACTTTATGCCGGAATGTCAGGTCATCAAAGTCCCCGACACAACAGCCAATTTTGTTAAATCTTGTTAAAAAAGTGGTACACTTTGCCCCGGAATGGGTGGTACACTTTGTTCCGGATTAGGTGGTACAGTTTGGTCCGGAATAGTCACATTCAGGAAAATTGTATCTGCATCCTCTTTGGGGACTTTGAAATCCCTTTTCTGGTGATCTCTGTTTGTAGTAAGGTTATCCTGGTTCGCTTCATTCATCAATCGTTTGATCCGCTTAATGTGGCTGCCTATGGTGTTTGGCTTATAGGGTTTCGCCCTCAAATAATCTGTAAACTTGATATAAAAGTCTTTACCGATGGTGTCAAAGTCGATCCGGAATTTATGCTTTTTCTCAAACGCTTCAAGATGGTTCTTAAGCCCACTATAGTGGTCCAAATGCGCTTTGCTGATCTTATTCTTATACCGTTCCGTAAAAATATCGAAGTAGGTATAGAGAGTTATTTTTGGTACAATGCTTGCCTTTTTCCTTCCCGTAAACACCTTGAAAGCATCATTCATCTCTTCCGCCTTTCGGCTGACTTCTTCCTCAGACAACTTGATTCCCATGGGGAAAAGCGCATCATATTTATCTAAAAAAAAGTTGACAGTTTCACGAAGCCTTTTGTTTTCATCTGCAAAATCTTTTACCGGTTTTATTTTCTGAGCTTCCTGATCCCATTTACTCACTGGAACATGCACACCGCTTGAAAGTCTCAAACGCTTATGGTTGAAGGTGAACGAGATAAGAAGCAGGGCTTTCCCGTTTTTTTCTTTGTCGGGATAGAAGATTACTGAGGCCATTATTTGTACTATTTTATTTGTCAGTTCAAAGGTACGAACTGTCAACTTCTTGTACAAAATTGTCAGTAAAAGTTATTAACTGCCGGTAAACGCTTGTAAAGGTGATTTAATATTATGTAGTAAAGACGGGCGTTATAAAGGTATTGATCTGATTTTCAATTTGTATTGTATGACCCCTCCGGAGTCACAAAACAAATGTAAAGTGCAAAGTGCAAAGTGTAAATTTTACACTTTGCACTTTACGTTTTACGTTTTACGTTTTACACGTAATCCAGGGAACCAGATGGAGGCCAGTGTTCCGAAGGCAAGGGAAACCAGTCGTGGTTATGCTTCCCGGGTTTTCTTGGATTCGATGATCCTTTAAAACCTCTTTGGGAGATGTGGGATGGGATTGTGTTTCTTATTTTCCCACATACGAACTGAGTTTTGAAGGTTAATCGCGGCGTATGTTCAGAAGAGGGATCGCGCAGTTTTCCATGTTCCCGACAGTCAATACAAACTCCTGTTTTACTTTGACCCCACCGGAACATTCCGCCGGCTTCCAGCGTGGCATATTGCTTATGGCCACCAACAGCAATTCATCTGCTTTATCATTTTCGGATTT
>CAYHDA010000364.1:0-4122 GCA_964355145.1 uncultured Mariniphaga sp. | reverse complement strand
AAAAAGAATACAATGGTGGGATGGGAAGTAATGGTCTCACTTCAGCACGGCACGATGTATTTGCAAAATACCTGGCCGGAAAATACCCCGAAAGCTACGACCCTGCAATCCCTGAATCACGTGTTTTTACCGGGAATTGCAGGCTTACTGATCCTGTAACCGGAACAGATCTGGATGCAGGAAAGTTAGTACTCTCCCCAACAAGAACTTATGCCCCGGTCATTAAAGAAGTTCTCGGAAAATACAGAGATTCAATTTCCGGCTTAATTCATTGTTCGGGTGGTGCCCAGACTAAAGTCCTGCATTTTATTGATAATGTGCATGTAATTAAGGACAATCTTTTTGATGTCCCTCCTCTTTTCAAATTAATCCAGGAACAAAGCTCAACTTCCTGGCTCGAGATGTACAAAGTTTTTAATATGGGCCACAGGTTCGAAATCTATGCCGATCCCAAAGCTGCAGATGGAATTATGGCTATTGCGCAATCATTCGATGTAGATGCGAGGATTATCGGTCATGTAGAATTATACGATGGCAAAAAAGTGACCATCCGTTCCGAATTCGGGACTTTTGAGTATTAGCGACGCTCCGCTCCCACCCGGATTCAGTTTTATTTCATTCACCATTAAGCAAAATATTAAATGTCAGATAATTCACTCATAGAAAAATACGAAGGGATCAAGATCCGCTTCGACGAGGTAAGCCAGCAAATTTCCGATCCGAATATTATGAAGGATATGAAGCGGTATGTTAAGTTGAATCAGGATTACAAACAACTCGATTCATTGGTAAAGTCCTTCAAAAGGTACCAGAATCTGCTGAATAACTTTTCGGATGCCAAGGAAATACTTGAGAACGAATCGGATGAAGATTTGCGGGATATGGCGCGCGAAGAACTGGAAAACAGTGAGATACAAATCAAAGAACATGAAGATGAGATCCGGTTTCTCCTCGTTCCTGCAGATCCGGAAGACAGTAAAAATGCAATTTTAGAAATTCGCGGAGGAACAGGAGGTGATGAAGCGGCCATCTTTGCAGGTGATCTGTTCAGGATGTATTCGAAATTCTGCGACCGCAAAAACTGGAAACTGGAAGTAACCAGCTCCACAGAAGGCACTTCAGGCGGGTTTAAAGAAATTGTAGCCAAAGTAACCGGAAACAATGTCTATGGTGTACTAAAGTTTGAATCGGGTGTTCATCGCGTTCAGCGGGTTCCGCAAACCGAAACTGCAGGCCGCATTCACACTTCTGCATCAACCGTTGCAGTATTACCTGAAGCCGAAGAGTTTGATATTGATCTTCGGGAGACTGATATCCGCAAAGATACCTACTGCTCGTCCGGGCCCGGCGGACAGAGTGTAAATACTACCTATTCGGCAATCAGGCTTACCCATATTCCTACAGGAATTGTCGTAACCTGTCAGGATGAAAAATCGCAGCTAAAAAACCTGTCTAAAGCAATGGCAGAACTGCGAACCAGAATATACAATATGGAATATCAGAAATACATGGATGAAATTGCGTCGCGCAGAAAAACAATGGTCTCAACAGGTGACCGATCGGCCAAAATCCGCACCTATAATTATCCTCAGGGTCGCATGACCGACCACCGTATCGGCCTCACAGTATATAATCTTCCGGCCATAATGGACGGTGATATCGAAGAAATTATCGATAAATTAAGAGTTGAAGAAAATACCGAACGGTTAAAAGAAACAGAGCTGTAAGGCAATTAGGCTGTTAGGCTGTTAGACTATTAGGCTGTTAGTCCGTCAGGCTGTTAGGCTGTTAGGCTATTAGGCTGTTAGACTATAAGGCTGTTAGGCAATTAGGCTGTTAGTCCGTCAGCTGACGGATTAGGATATTAGCTTTGGATCCGGTTTCCCTTTGTGTGTAGTATCGTCATTATACAGATCTTTGGAAGCTCGCAATAATCAGAAAAACGTAAACAACTTCTTAGAAATTTAACAAATGAATAATCAGCAACTGTTCGAAAACATTCAAAAAAAAGGATCATTTCTCTGCGTTGGTCTGGACACCGATATTCAGAAAATTCCTCCGTTTTTACTGGACACGGCCGATCCTATCTTTGCATTTAACAAAGAAATTATTGATGCAACAGCTCAATATACAGTAGCTTACAAACCAAATCTGGCATTTTACGAGTCTGAAGGTCTGGAAGGCTGGCTCAGTCTCGGGAAAACGGTTCAATACATTAGGGAGAATTATCCGGATATTTTTCTGATTGCCGATGCCAAAAGGGGTGACATTGGAAATACCTCGTCAATGTATGCAAAGGCATTTTTTGAAAAAATGGATTTTGATGCCGTTACAGTTGCACCCTATATGGGCGAAGACTCTGTAAAACCTTTTTTGGGTTATGAAAGCAAATGGGTTATTTTACTTGCATTGACCTCAAACAAGGGAGCATCTGATTTTCAATTTATGACAGATGATATCACTGGTGAAAAACTCTTTGAAAGGGTTCTTCGTACATCTCAGAAATGGGGGAATGCAGGAAATATGATGTATGTTATTGGAGCTACCAAAGCTGAGGAACTTTCCGGGATACGAAAAATAATTCCTGATCATTTTCTGCTCGTTCCGGGAGTTGGAGCTCAGGGAGGAAGTTTGCAGGAAGTGGCTAAATATGGATTAAATCACCATTGCGGATTACTGGTTAATTCATCAAGAGCCATTATCTATGCTTCAAATGGTGCTGATTTTGCTTTAAAAGCCGGAGAAAGTGCCAAAGAAACCCGTGACGAAATGTTTGAATTGCTTAAAAGTAAAGGTCTGACAACTTAATACTAAAGATCGGGAGATGTATAATAATAAGAGAATGAAAGAAAGAATTTGAAAAATTCCGAACTCATATGCAAAAAGGCGCCCGGAGCACTATTGCATACAACCATCTCTTTATCAAATAATTAAATCATTATTTTTTTCGAATATAGTGTTAAAATATTTTAAAAAAGCCATCCCGGTTTTTTTTACATTAATAAAAGGGTTACCTTTGTACTTTAATTCATGAAACAGGACAAGATATGAAAATAATCGCCCTGATTGCCCTATTAAGTTTTGCGGTGTCACTTACTGCTAAAACGCCTGGAGAAAATTCTCCACTGATTAAGGAAAAATCAAAGACATACCCCTATCTGGCTTACTTACCGGATGGATACGACAAAAGCAATGCGAAAGTATGGCCTCTTATCATTTATTTGCACGGAAGCTCTTGCAAAGGCAATAATCTTGAAAGATTAAAAAAATATGGTCCTCCTTTTTATCTGGAAAGAGGGATGGGTGTCGATGCTATCGTTATTTCTCCCCAATGCCCTTCAAATAAAAACTGGACTGCCGGAGCATGGTTTGAATCGTTTTATAAAGAGTTAAAGGATAAATACAACATTGATCCTTCCCGCGTTTATCTCACAGGGATGAGTCTGGGAGGATTTGGAACATGGGATATTGCATCCCGCTATCCGGAATACTTTGCTGCAATTATGCCGCTTTGCGGTGGCGGACAGACAAGAATGGTGGAGAATCTGAAAGATATTCCAACCTGGGTAATCCATGGCGAAGTCGATCGGAAAGTAAATCTTAAACGATCCGTAGAGATGGTCGGTGCATTGCAGGAAATCGGATCAAGACCTAAATTTTCAGTGTTAAAAGGTCAGGGTCATGGAATACAAAAAGTATATTCTGATCAGAATATCTACAAATGGCTCCTCAGTCAACACAAACAGGCCTATGAGAAGTTTATCGAAATTACCTCGCTATGGAGTCCAAAGATTGATTCAGTAAATACAGATAAAAGTGATAAAGTGCAAAAAGAACTGGTTATTAAAAGTTCTCCTGCTCAACAACCTGAAAACCAAGAAAACAAAACTGGTGCAAAATCTTTTTTCTATAATTTATTCAATAAGAAAGAACCCTATATCCAATCAACATTGTACTAACGGTTGATATTCAAAAAATAAAAGTCCCCGGTCAGATAATTGCTGACCGGGGACTTTTATTTTAAATAATCCCAACTCAATTAAATCCCAATTAAATCATTCCAATTACTTAAGGGAGGTTCTATAATTTAAATATCAGTATATCAATTAAATATGCTATATT
>CAYHDA010000363.1:0-4136 GCA_964355145.1 uncultured Mariniphaga sp. | reverse complement strand
GTAATAAACTCGATATCCTTCAAAAAGCCTTCTTCCTTCGCTTTCCAGGCAAAAGCCCCTGATGGAAAGTAACCCCATTTGTTACCCTCACTGTATTTAGACGATCCATCAGCACGAATACTCGCTGTAAATAAATACTTGTTATTAAAAGAATAATTGATACGCCCTAAATATGACATCAAAACAGATTTTGAGTAACTTGAACTTGGGATACCGGGTGCACTGGCAGAACCAAGATCAAAAGATTCAGTAACATCGCTTAAATAACCATTACCCGATCCCCCCAATGTTTTGTATAAAAAATCCTGATAGGTAAAACCGGCAACAGCACTGAGGTTGTGTTTTCCGTTAAAGGTTTTGTTGTAACTCAAGGTATTTTCATTCAATAAACTAAAGCTATTTGATGTTTCGACGCTTGCTGATCCTAGCGAATTAACAAAATTAAGGCTCTGATAGTAATCTCTCCGGGTATCGTTATTTTGAACACCTCCATAAATTTTTAGCACTAATCCTTCAACAGGTTTAAAATTAAAGGCAGCATTGGCCAAAACAATATTAGCGTTTGTATCATCAATCAATTCATTAAGGAAGTTGATCGGATTTACTAATACGTTCGAAATAAATGGATAAGCAGTAGCCATTACGCGGTAGGTGCCATCATCGTTGAACGGGGTAAGAGTAGGAGGTGCTGAAACAGCAGCGCTAAGAAGAGATGAACCTCTGTTTCCACCACTCGAATTTTGTCTTGACGTTGTATTTTTTGTTAATGTTGCCCCGTAATCCAAAGAAAGCATTTTACTGATTTCCTGATTAAAGTAGGCTCTCAGAGAATACTTTTTATAATTACTGCCCTTTATAATACCCGCCTGATCGTAATATGTTCCTGAAATTGAAAATTTAGTCTTTTCATTTCCACCGCTAATTGATAGGGTGTTATTTTTAATAGGAGCCGATTCAAAAATAAAATTCTGCCAGTCAAAACCATCACCTAAACTATTAATTTGATCCTGAGTGAAAAATGGAGTTAGTTTATCATTAACCGCCTGTTCATTATAGAAAGTTGCATACTCTTTGGCATTCATCATATCAAGTTTCTTTCGTAAGTTTTGTATACCATAACTTGATTCAAAGTCAACCGATGTTTTACCCGCTTTTCCACGTTTAGTTGTAATTAAGACAACCCCATTTGCACCACGAGAACCATAAATAGCCGTAGAGGATGCATCTTTAAGAATTTCCACACTTTCAATATCGCTGTTGCTCAATACTGTTGGATTACTCCCAGAATAAGGGAACCCATCAATAACATACAAGGGTTCATTGCTTCCCTGAATAGAATTAGTTCCACGAATACGAACACTTACTGCACCACCCGGAGAACCGGAATTCTGCATTACCTGCACCCCAGGTGCACGACCCGATAAGGATTGCATTACATTTGAAGTTGCAATCGCCTTTATTTCATCACTTTTAACTGAGGTTACTGCTCCTGTCAAATCGCTCTTTTTAACAGTACCATAACCAACAGCAACCACTTCATCTAGTCCAATTGCTTCTTCAGCTAGTGTAACATTTATCGTTGTTTTACCACTGACAGCAATTTCCTGTGTTTTCATACCTACAAATGAGAATTGCAAGGTTGCGTTATCAGGAACTTTGGCAAGTGAATACTTGCCATCCATATCAGTAATTACCCCAGTGGTAGTACCCTTTACCACTACAGAAACGCCAGGTAATGATGCTCCAGAAGAGTCTGTTACTTTGCCGGAGATGGATTTTTGCTGCTGGGCATTACTTTCAGCGCCATACTTTACCATACTGTTGTTAATCAATAAAATCTGACGATCTTTAATAGAATAAGAAATACCTGTATTTTCAAAGACCTTATCCAGAATTTGATTAATCCCTTTTCCTTCAACCTGAATATCGATTTTCCGTTCAACATCAACCATGCCTTTGTTGTACATAAAATAGAATTCTGAACTCTTTTCTATCTTGTCGAGAACGTCCTCAACTTTGGCATTTTTCAAATCTAAACTTAGTTTAGTCTGTTGAGAATAGGAATCTACCGCAAATACCTGCGATAAGGAAAGGAATAAGATAAAAATGGCCAAACGCATAATCTTAATCATTTTTAACAGGCCAATGTCTTCCATCAGCCCATAAGTTCTGTTTTTTTTCATAAATTTGTAATTGATGGATTTACTACTTCGTTAAGTTAAATTCAAATCAGTGACAGGGCAGGTACGGCAAATACCTCCCTGTTTTTTTTTAGTCAGTTCATCATAGGCAATCTATTTTAGAATTGTATTATTTTTAAACCACATTTCGACCTTACCTTCAGCAAAGGTATTATCAGGCTGTTTCTTCCGGTCGTGAATTTTATACTTTATCGGTGCAACGGTCGATAACATTTTACAAATTTCGTCCAGACTTTCATCCTGAAAGGTAGCCCGGAATATCGATGACTTTAATGAATCGCCGTGTAGAATTATTTCAGTATTGTATTTTCGTTCCAGCCTTTTTGCAATTTCAGCCATGGGAACATTTCTAAATATCAGGATTCCATCCTTCCAACTGGTGTAACTCTTTGAATCGACCCTTGTTTTGATGAATTCATTCGCTGATTTATTAAACACCAGTTGCTGGTCCGGATTCAATTCACCCTTTACTTCTTCATCTTTCCCCAAAACAAAAACTTTTCCTCGCTCCAGAATGACTTCAGCTGTTGATTCATCATCATAAGCAATCACATTAAATTGAGTGCCTACAACTTTTACATCAAAGAAAGGAGTGATCACTCTAAAATCCTTCGATTCTATATGAACTACATCAAGCCATGCTTCACCAGAGATTTCAACATTGCGATGACTCATAAAGTTGACCGGATATTTGATGGACGAACCACTGTTCAACCATCCTTGTGTACCATCAGGCAACTGGAATTTTGTTCTTGATCCAACCGGGGAATGTATTTCGGCCCAGGATTCAGTCCTTTCAGGAGAATTATGCGTTAAGTAGGATAAAACAGCGATGGTAATTAAAGCAGGAATAATTAAGACAACTGCGACCTTTGAAAAAGCATTGTAAAAATTGCGAAATACGTTTGCCTTCTCCTTACTGTTCCTATTTATCTGAAGGTGCAAGTTGTCGAGAATCTGGGACAGGCGTTCTTTGTTGGTATTGGTATGATCAGTTTCATTCCATTCCGATTCCATGCTTTCCTTCAGCTCTTCAATATTCTCCTCGTTCCTGAAGAGGGACGATACGGATAAATAATCATTGAATGAAAATTTACCGGAAGTAAAACGTCTTGTTTTTTCTTTATTAGTATCCATGATGCTTATAATGTCCGTTTAAAACCATTATCCACTATCCGAAAACAAAAAATAATGAAATATTTTTTCAGAAAAACTATATGACACTATATATCAGCAGAATAAATGCTGATTAAATAGAAATAAAAAGCATAAAGAAAATCAACCCTGCCAATTTTTCTTTCTGAAGGTCTTTCTGGATTTGCTTTTGGGCAGAGGCAAGTTGGTTTTCTACGGTATTGGGTGAGATTCCAAGTTCTTCGGCAATTTGGTTGACCGATAATCCGTCGTACTTTCTTTTGATGAAAATTTCTTTTCGCCTGGCTGGTAATGCATTAATAATTAGCTCTACTTTTTCAAGCAAGAACTTGTAGTCTATTATTTTATCCAGATTGTTTTCCTGCTGCAAAAGAGTGTAAATCAAATCATCTTTAAAAGCATTGTCTCTAGACTTTTTATTGAAATGCTTCTTGATGATATTATAGGCGATCGTGAAGATATAAGCATTAAAAGAATTGTCAGGTTTTAATCCGTCTCTTTTATCCCAAATATACAGAAATACCTCCTGAACAACCTCCTCTGCTTCTTCGACTGACTTCAGATATTTTAAAGAAAATTTGCATAAACGGGCAGCGTACTTGTTATACAAATCATCAAATGCCTTAATATCGCCTTGTTTCAGGTTTTTTACGGAAAGATAATCGATATGCTTAAAAGTTGAAGTCAAGGTATACTAGTTATCGCATATGTTTTTGCCAAAGATATGGAAAAAACGGTGAAATTGACCACCACTTTCCAGTTTAATTTGACCACCAATTT
>CAYHDA010000362.1:0-4175 GCA_964355145.1 uncultured Mariniphaga sp. | reverse complement strand
GTTGCAACGCTCCCCCTTTTCTAAAACGATTTTTTTTGAAAAGATGCAGCCATGGTTTATGATTTAGTCAAACAGACCATTGTATGCAGGGGAACATAAATCATCTCACCTTGTTGATTATTAAAAGGGTAAGATGTTCCATCAAAAATGGCAAAGGATGGTCAATTTAATCCCTATCCCCACCGTTCCCACACAAGGATTATCCCCCAATTTCTTTCAGAATGGTCAATGCCTTGTCCCTTAATGGTTTTTGATTCTTTCTCCAAATTAAATAGCCAACCACCGCCCCACAACATAGAATTAAAAGGATACTGCCAAAAGCAACAAGGATACGCATTTCCTGCCCGGCAAACGGGAATCCTCTTTGCGCTGTGAAACTGAAGCCAAGTGCACATAAAACCATGGGAATGATCGTCAGGTAGGTTTTTGGTTGCCATAATGCGTACCGGCCAACTGCTTTTCTGAGCATTTCCAAGGTCGAAACCCCATAATCAATAAACTTGTACTCTTTATATAAGCTATTGAATAACAGCGCGAATGATAAAAAGCCCAAAGAAAAGAACAAAAATCCGACTTTATCGATCTCAGGACGATCTGCAATTACTCCGATCAAGAATAGTAGAAAATACAAAGGAGCCAAAACCCACATGATCCATTTAAAGGAATTAGTCAATGCAAGGTAACGGGTATCTTCCCTTTTTAACCCCTTAACCAATTGTTCCAAATCCAATTCTTGATGATTGTGTAGCATTGTTTTCATAATTGATTGAATTTTAATTGATTAAATTTTGTTTAAGTTGTTCTTTAATCCTGTGTATTTTAACCTTGACATTGGGTTCTGTAAGACCGACTACATCGGCTATTTCTCGCATTGAAAGCCCTTCAAGAACAAGTGAAATCAGTATTTTTTCAATGACTGACAACTGGTTAACGCATATTTCCAATCGTTCTAGTTGTTCCTCTAGTTGAAATTTCTTATCCAGTTCATTTTCATCGAGCAGGAAATTCAAACTTTGAGGAACTTTGTCGATGTAAAGTTTCTTATCTCTGGAGGCCATGCCCGAGAAGCTTATCGAAGTGTTTACGGCAATCCTGTAAATCCAGGTGCTTATCGCTGAGTCTCCTCTGAATTTATCGAGGCTTTTCCAAATATTTACAAGTACTTCCTGGTACATGTCTTTCTTGTCCTCAACATTTCTGCAGTAAAACTGGCAAATTCTGTTTATCCTTCCACCATTCTCTTCGAGGATCTCCTTGAACCGTTTTTCTTTCTGATCGTCCATTGTCGGATGTATTTGTCTATTTAGTCTGGGGATTGCTAAAATGGTTACAAATTTCTATTTTTTTTGAACCAAATAGAACCAAAGAACTGAAAAATTGAGGTATAATAGTTGCAACTTTCGAAAACCTTGACGGCATTGGTCAAAACATGGATCGGCTACGAGCATTTCAAAATCACCCCACCCACCTGCCATTTTATTTCCGCAGGGAAGGAAATTTATTGTCAGCAATTGAATTATACCTAAATTGCCTTCCAAATTAGCCGAAGGATAAGGATCTGAAAGAGGAATCGTTTTTTCGAAAAATTGTCTTATGGCCAAGAAGTTACAATTCATCAAAAAATACGGAAAGTAAAATGAGAAAATCACTGTTGCTTCTTCTTTTCATCACGTCCACACTTGGATATGGTTATTCAGGAAATAAGAAATCAGGTTCCTCTATTAGAAAAGAGGGAGAAGAGACCACCTTCCGGAACAATAACGATTCCGTTCGAAATATTTTACTCGTAGGAAATGCCCATATTGATTTAGCCTACAGATGGGACTGGAATGAGACAGTGGTACGCGTTATCCCTGAAACTTTTCGGGGTGTGATACGGATGATGGATAAAGTTCCGGGGCTGACCTTTGCGCAAAGTCAGATGGCTGTTTATGAATCTGTGATGCGTGAGGATCCTTTTCTTTTCAGAGATATCAGGAAACATATTGAAGATGGTTCATGGAGTGTAACCGGAGGACAGTGGAGCGAACCGGACGAAATGATGGCAGGGGGCGAATCGTACATTCGTCAGTTTTTGCTCGGAAATGAATTTAATGAAAAATATCTGGCAATCAAACCGGTAAATATCGCGTGGACACCAGACGCTTTCAGCGGACATGCAGCATCTCTGCCCAAAATATACAAAGGCTGTGGTATTGATTATTACACATTTATGAGAGCAGCACCCATTGGGAAACGGATTTTTTGGTGGGAGTCATCAGATGGCTCCCGTATTCTTGCCTACAATCTGCCGGCTCCCTATAATGCCCGTCTTACCAGTAAACCGTTGCTTAGCGACATCAACGATTGGATGAAAATCGTCCATTATCCCGATGCAATGATTTTATATGGCGAGGGGGACCATGGAGGGGGACCTCGTGATACAGATATGGAGGCGTTAAAAAATCTAAGAGCAAATCCTTTGTGTCCGCCACTGGCATTTAGTACACCTGAGAAATTTTATGCCTCCTTAGCGGCGTCCAAAAGAGAATGGCCCGCTTTTATCGGGGAGATGGGCGTTCCATTACCTGATAAGCAGCAGGAAACAAGGGTTCAGTCCACCGAAGGTCCATCCATAGGTACTACTAATCGTGGAGAATCCGGGAACAATGGGAATTTAAATCAATGGCGTGGCACGTATACTTCTCAGGTTTGCATCAAAAAGTTAAATCGTGATGCCGAAAATCAGCTCAATACATCAGAAAAATTTGCTGTCATCGGATCAATGCTTCAGGCCAAGCCTTTTCATCCGCGCATGAATTTTCGCGAGGCATGGAAAGTTGTATTGCGGAACCAGTTTCACGATATTCTGGCAGGAACGATTGTCGGTTATGCAGCCGATCATTCAGTTGCCGAGTTGAAAGGTGTTCTGGCAGAGAGTGACCGCCTGCTAAACTTCGGACTTGAAGTTATTGGTTCGCGTATCAATACAAGTGGGATTGAAACGCCCTTGATCGTCTATAATCCATTGTCGTGGAGCAGAACAGGGATTGTAAAAGCGACCATTAGATTTGTGACTCCGGTCAATCAGATTAACATTACCGATAAATCGGGAAAGGAGGTCAACTTTCATGTTGACAGTGTTTCAACGAATAAATGCATCTATTTTGTTTCGCTCTTAGCAGAGAATATTCCTGCGATTGGTTACCGGATGTTTTCGGTTCATCAGGGTCAGACCCCTCAGAAATATGCAGGCGTGGTTGCGTCGAGAAATAGTGCCGAGAATCGTTATTTCAGGGTTTCGTGGGACAATACCGGATTAACTTCAGTCTTTGATAAATCGCTGGCGAAAGAAGTTCTCTCGGGAAAAGGGAATGTTCTGAAATTGATGGAAGAGAGTGGCACCAGCTCCTGGAGGCTTTCTATCAATGATAAAATGTGTCCGATTACTTCAGTCAAGGGTGCCGAAATTATCGAAAATACTCCAGTACGGTTGGTGGTTCAATGGGTGGATGCTTCCAAAGAATCGCTGTTTACCCGAAAGATGATACTCGAAAAGGATGTTCCTCAGGTTAAGTTCTCCATTTCGACCAACTGGTACGATCACGATAAATGCCTTAAGGTTGTTTTTCCCGTTGAGGTAAAAAAGGGGACTGCCACTTACGAAATTCCCTATGGCTATATTGAGCGTTCGTTGACGAATCTGGATAATCCTGCCCAAAACTGGGTCGATCTTTCCGGAAAAGAGTGGGGTGTATCATTGCTTAACAATGGGCGTTATGGTTTTGTGATTGATGAGGGTGAAATCAATATGTCGGTCGTAAGGGGTGCGCGCGATTTGGATGCGCGGATGGATCAGGGAATTCAGGAGGTAAGCTATGCTATTGTTTCTCACAAGGGCGACTGGAGAGCTGGCGACATCGTGCGAAAAGCGCTCGAGTTCAATCAACCGATGGTATCTTTGCAGGAGAGCTCACATGAAACCGGACTTGGCGGATGGACAGGTGGTTTCACCTTACCGGAAGAACACTCATTCTTCGGCATTGAAACCAAAAACGCCATCCTGTCTGCCGTAAAATTATTGCAAGGTGACTGGTCACCGCAAAATACCGTCGTTCGGATAATTGAAACAGAGGGGAAGGATGGTCCGGTAACGGTGAGACTTCCTGCAAAGCCAACTTCGATCGTAGAATCGA
>CAYHDA010000361.1:0-4177 GCA_964355145.1 uncultured Mariniphaga sp. | reverse complement strand
TGTAACTTGTAACTCGTAACGTGTAACAGGTTACGAAAGGTTACAGGTTGAAAAGGGTTACGGGTTACGAAAACTTGTCACTTGTCACTTGTAACAGGTTACAGGGTACGAAAACTTGTCACTTATCACTTATCACTTATCACTTATCACTTGTCACTTATCACTTGTAACTTGTAACAGGTTACAGGTTTACGAAAAAGGTTACGGGTTACAAAAAACTTTTAACTTTTAACTTTTAACTTGTAACGTGTAACAAGTAATTTGTAACTTTTTTACTTCTGACATTTTCGACGGGAAACAAAAACGAAGGATATAAAATATAACTTTGTATTTCATGTCACCTCGAGGTGAAAAAGTTATATCAAATCATGAAACTGAAACCGATCTTTTTATCCCTGTGCGGTCTTGTTGCGCTGGCAGCTTGTACCGATTCCGAAAACTCTTCCAAAGAACCCGTTGACTATGCCGACGTGTTTACAGGAACGTCTAACTCCCGTTGGATGCTGGGTCCTTACGCTTCTGTGCCATACGGAATGGTTCAGCTCGGCCCCGACAATCAGGCCTCAGGCTGGATGGGCGGATACGAATATTCGATAATGAACGTTTCAGGATTCAGTCATATCCATGCCTGGACAATGTCCGGACTGCGGGTGATGCCGGCCATGCAGGATTTTACTAAAGACGACGGTGCTCCCGATCAACCTTACAGGGGTGGCAGTTCAGGCTATCACTCCCGTATTGAGAAACAGACAGAGAAAGCCTCGCCAGGTTATTATTCCTGCTTTCTTTACGATGCGAATTGCAAGGCTGAAATGACAGCGACCACACGGTGCGGATTCCATAAATATACTTTCGACAGAGCAGGAAATGCGAGGATTATTCTTGATCTGCTTTTCCCTGCCGAGGATCAGGCTCAGATACTTGATGCCCGGATCAGCAAGGTAAGTGATTCGTTAATTGAAGGTTATGCGAATACTATTGTGCCCTCAACCAAAAATATGGAGTACAAACTATTCTTTTCCATCGCATTCAGCACACCTTTTAAAAGTATGGGAGGATGGGTAAATGACTCCATAACAGATAATACCTCTTTGATAACCGGCGCCGGAGATGTTGCCGCTTTTGTAAACTACGACACAAAGGCGGGAGAAGCCGTTATGCTTAAGATAGGGCTTTCCCTGGTTGATGCGGAAGGAGCCCGGAATAATCTGAAAGTTGAGCTTGAGGATTTTGGGTGGGATTTCGAAAAGGTAGCCGCCGCAGCCCGGAATAAGTGGAACGATCTGTTATCAAAAATTAAAGTGGAAGGGCGTGAAAATGATAAAAAGAAGTTTTACACAAATCTGTACCGAAGCTTTGCCAAGCAAACCTGGAACGATGTGGATGGTCGGTATTGCGACCCTTTCGAGGATATTCAACAGTTGCCAAAAGGGCAGGATATTTACGGCGGCGATGCCTTTTGGAATACTTACTGGAATTACAATACAATCCTATCACTAATTGCTCCCGGTATAATGAATAACTGGGTTACCACCCAGCTTGAATTGTTTAAGCATACCGGATGGACAAATAACGGACCGACCGGTCTTGAACATACCCGGGTCATGGGGGTTACTCACGAAATCGCGCTCATGGTGGCCGCTTATCAAAAAGGAATTCGCGATTACGATGTAAATCAACTCTGGGCAGCAGTCAGCCATAATGCCACAGAACAGGGTAAGGCGTTGGACAAGAGCGGTAATGTTGGAATGGAGTGGCTCAGTATTTACGACAAATTGGGTTATGTTCCTTATGATATTTCGAAACGCTCGTCGCGGACGCTCGATTATTCCTATACCGATTTTTGTACTGCACAACTAGCCAAAGCACTTGGAAAAAGCGATGACTATACTTTTTTCCTGAAACGCTCGAATAACTGGAAAAACCAGTTTAATCCTGATGTCAAGTGGCAGATGCCCCGTGATTCGAAAGGAAACTGGAAAACGGACAATAATATTTTCTCCGGCGAATTATGGAGTGAGGGCAATGCCTGGCAATATAGCTTTTATGTTCCGCATGATATTCCCGGAGTGATAAAGCTCATGGGAAAGGATTTGTTTAATCAACGGCTGGAGGAAGGGTTTCTGAAATCAGAAAAATTTATGTTCGCAGCCCATGCGCTGGACCGGGTTCAATCGAAAATTTACGAATACTACATCAATCAGGGAAACGAAGTGAATTTGCAGGCGGCGTACCTTTTTAATTTTTCCGGAAAGCCGTGGCTTACCCAAAAATATACCCGCGCGATCCTTAATTCCTATTATGGCGATACCCCTTACCATGGCTGGGAAGGCGATGAGGATGAGGGACAAATGGGCGGCTGGTTTGCCATTACGGCTATGGGACTGTTTGAAATGAACGGTGGCGTTACCGATAGTTCAAAAGTTGAGTTGACCAGCCCTCTTTTCAGTAAAATTACCATTTCAACCGATCCGAAATTTGCGAAAGGGAAGGATTTTGTAATTACAACCGAAAACAATACTCCTGAAAATATTTATATTCAGAGTGCGGTGCTTAACGGTAAGCCACTCCATAAATCGTGGATTTATTTCAAAGACATTCTGGAGGGTGGCACCCTTGGTTATGTACTGGGAAATAAGCCAAACATTGAATGGGGCGGAAGGTAGCTGTTTGCTAATCGCATGGTATTCAGTAATTAACTGGTGATAAGTCCTCGTGTTTTTATTGGAAAAACTGATTGTAAAATTGTGCCCCGGTATTTTGTGCAACTTCGGGTTTCTCAGGAGTTTATTAACGTCAATAAATCCTATATTTGCATAAGTCACTTATTTAAAGATTGCATACAATGCCGGAAAATATACTTGGAGTAGGTTCGCGTGTTAAACATCCGCAAATGGGAAAGGGTGTGATCGTTCAATTGCGTTCGGATGCTTACGAGATTGGCTTTATTGATTTTGGCGTGAGGCAGATCATGCGCGATTACGAAGGACTTGAAGTGATTGAGGCGGTCGAAACCCCGTCTGATCTGGTAACGTGGGAGAAGATGGAAAAAAGCCTTACCCGGGTGTTGCGCCGTTTTAGTGATATTCAGGAAACGGTTCCACTGGGGCAGAAATGGAGCGGAGGAAGGATGGTGCTCTATCCCGGCGATAAATCCCTAAAAGAGAAAGAGATACCGATTGAGACTTTTTTTCATAAAATTGTAATGGTCCGCGACAGGATTCGTGTTATGGAGCAACGCATCAATGCCAGTAATCTGACAGATGAGGAGAAGGTTGATCTCGAGCAATACATTACCCGCATTTACGGTAGTCTGACTACTTTTAATATTTTATTTAAGAACAAAGAGGAGCAGTTTACCGGTGAAAAAGGAAAGGAATAAACAAACGATGACTAAATATCTCACCTATTTGAAAGCAAACCCATTTTTTCTTTGGCTGGTTTTATCAGGGTTCATCAATAACGGTGTCGCCCAGACCGGAAGTGTGAATGAACCAGTCCGATACATTGGCGGAGTCACCATCGATCCAAATGTTCATGAAGGACGGCTGCGTTATGCAATCGGAACGGAAAGTCATCAGGTAATAAGGGTAAACCGGACACATCCTGAACAGGCTGAGGACTTTGGATGGACTTATAATCATGCACCGAACCTTTGTTACTGGAATAATACATTTTATTTGGAATACCTTAGCAATCCTGTTGATGAACACATTCCTCCCGGGCAAACCCTCATTGCAACATCGGTCGACGGACGCAATTGGGATAAGCCCAAAGTAATATTTCCGGCCTATCAGGCACCTCCGGGTGTGAAAATTCCGAAAGGCTATACCGGATATATGATGCATCAGAGAATGGGCTTCTATGCAGCACCTGACGGACGATTGCTGGTTCTGGCATTTTACGGACATTCTGAAGATCCTTTTCAAAAAGGAGGCATTGGCCGTGTAGTTCGTGAAGCATACAAGGATGGGACCTATGGCCCGATCTATTTTATCCGTTACAGCAGTCACGCCAGCTGGAATGAAACCAATACCAGTTATCCGTTTTATACCAAATCAGGTGACAAGGAATTTGTAAACGCCTGCAACACTTTGCTAAAGGATAAATTAAAAACCATGCAGTGGTGGGACGAAGATCGTGGTCTCGATGGATTTTATGCCAATACCAAATCAGG
>CAYHDA010000360.1:0-4187 GCA_964355145.1 uncultured Mariniphaga sp. | reverse complement strand
TTCAAATAAAAATGAAAGTCAAAAATGCGACAATAAATCTTTCCAATTACTTAAATGATCACTTAAACAAATCATCTGGGGCACGATGATTATTTAATGATAAGTTTTATAATTTTACAACATCATGCTTATAGGGTATGACTGTTTTCGCACACTGACTAAAACTCCATATTAGGCTAATAATCAAACATTTAATTAAACAAATGACTGGTCAATGAGTAACGTTTATGTCGGCATCGATATTGGAGGTACCTGGCTGAAAGGCATTGCTTTTGAAATGAAGGCGAGTATGACAATCGCTGCAATTCCGGAAATCGTCAAAAAACAAGCTGTTTCCAGGGTCAGGAGCAGATTATCCGTTGAGGCCACGACCACTGATTTTATAGCTGCTTTGGAAGAATTATTGTCAGATCTGCTTTCAGAGTCTCAAACAGCAGGCGGAATTGGGATCTCTACCGCCGGAGTGGTTGATTATGCAGGAAAGAAATTAGTAATAGCAGCCAATCATCTTCAGGCATTAACAGATAATCGCTGGATTGAATATCTGGAGAACCGTTTCAATGCACCTGTGACACTAATAAACGATGCCGATGCAGCTTCAATTGGTGCTGCCGCCTTAGGATACCTTACCGGTTTTAAGACGACAGGGATTATGCCAATCGGGACGGGGCTGGGATTTACGGTGTGGCGAAATGGACGAAAATGGACTCCCAACTTTTCAATTCCTCTCTTGGGTTGCACTTATACCCCGTCAGGTTACTACGACGAAATTGCAAGCGCTTCTGCGTTGGCAAGTCATGACGAAGACAACAATCTGATTACTATATTTTTAAAAGATGAATATCGGTCTGTTCGTGAAAAATATATTAAAGATCTGGCAGGAATTATCTGCACCGCATTTCTTACGTATGGCACCCATAAAATTGTAATCGGAGGTGGATTGGCTGAAGCCGTTGCAACCGTTCAATTTCCCTTGGCCGAAATGCTGATGCTGGAGTTAAAAAAGGAGAATTTTCTTTCAAGCGGTGGTATCGAAATTGAAGTGATGCCCGAAGGAAACACCCTTCCATTAATTGGTGTTGCACTACTGGCTATTGGTGAAGAAAAAGCCCAAAAAACGCGGATAAAAAAAGAATACACCGGGTTCAATACGGAGATTCCCTATGATAATACTTTCAGGTTAGAAAAGCTGCCACCGGCAGATTTGGTCCGACTGCTCTGGGATGCTGAGCAGGAATCGGGTATGAATCTGGAAAAATCATTGGATGCCATTGCAGATACGGCAGAAAAGATCACACAATGTCTGAGTGCCGGAGGTCGGCTGATCTACGTCGGTTCAGGTACCAGCGGCAGATTAGCGGCCATTGACACCGTCGAAATTGCCTGCACCTTTGGTTTCCCACGCGAACGGGTGCTTACCTTTATTTCGGGTGGAGTAGCCGATGCGGCTATCGATATTGAGACAAATTTTGAAGAAGATGCAAGTGCTGTTCCTGAATTGCTTCTTGCCAATGTCGGAGTGAATGATATTGTGATCGGTATTTCAGTAAGTGGTTCCGCTTATTACGTTCAGTCGGCTTTAGGATTTGCAAAATTTGCCGGTGCGTATTGTGTTATGATACAGGAAGAAGCCATTGAATCGCTTCCTTTTTGTGATCGGGTGATCTCTTTACAATCGGGAAACGAAATTTTGGCAGGCTCGACCCGAATGAAAGGAGGAACAGCGACTAAAAAAGTACTGAATTTTCTGTCTACCGCTGCCATGATCCGGCTTGGGAAAGTTCACGGATGCTATATGACAGAGGTGGAATGCATCAATGAGAAATTGATTAAACGGGCCTGTAATATTCTGGGTATTCTTTGTGATCTGGATGAAAAGGACGCCTATGATGTTCTGAAGGAAAATAGTTTTAATTTAAGCCAAACCATAAACGCTCTAAATAAAGAAAACCCATGAAATTAAAAGCCACCGTCATTTTACTTCTTTGTGCTTTAATGTCGACCGGTTTTGTGAAGAAACAGGAATCAGATTATCTCAAAAAGACTGACGACAAAGTACGGGCAAAACAAATCGCCGATATGAAATTCGGTATGTTTGTCTGCTGGTCATACAGCACTTTTTCAGGACAGGAATGGACACCCACAGAAGGGAAAGATGCCTCTTATTTCAAGGCCACCGGCTGCAATACCGACCAATGGTGCAAAACGGCCAAGGATGCCGGGATGGGCTATATTCTGTTTTTGACCAAACATCATGACGGATTTTGTTTGTGGGACACCAAAACAACTGATAAAAAAGTCACCAACAGTCCGTTGAAGATTGATGTGCTCGCTAAACTCCGAAAGTCGTGCGATAAATATGGCATTAAACTGGCCATCTATTTCTCAGAAGGAGACTGGACCTTCCCGGGTGCCATCTTTTCGAAAGATGGCGGGAAAAATCCGGAAATAAAAAAAGCTCAGCTAAAAGAACTTCTGACCAATTATGGTCCTATTGAATACATCTGGTTCGACCATGCTCAGGGTGAAGGAGGTCTAAACCACGAAGAGACAGACAAATGGGTGGCTCAGTTCCAGCCCGACTGCCTTCCCGGCTATAATCACGGTACTCCGGCCGGCCGAATCCGTATTGGTGAATTGGGTGGTCCATCCGCACTCAATGATATTTCCGGAGCCGGATCGTATAATAAGCATGCGGCCGGTTATAAGGGTTTTATTGCAGCCGAATTCACCTACCCGATCCTTCCGAAACATGAAGGTGGCGCCATGTGGTTTTATTCTCTTCCCATACACGACAAATTATGCCTTCCTGCTGAAAAAATCTATCAGGATTATGTGGGTGCTGTTAAATACGGCAATATTTTTTCTATCGATGTTGGACCCGACTACGCAGGAAATCTGCGTAAGATTGATGTGCAGACGTTGCAAAAGGTAGGTGAGATGATCCGAAATCCACAACCCGTAAGTGTTAATATGCAGGTCGATTGGCCCGCGTTTCTTGCCCGTCACGATATTCAATGGGATTCACTGCCAGCCAAATTCGACCATGGCGCCTTTCTTGGGAACGGACTGCTGGGTACCATGATCTACACTGACGGACCTGACAGGTTAAGATTTGAACTGGGCCGCTCTGATGTGACTGACCATCGGCGCGATAATGGAAGGCTTCCTATCGGGGGGATGATTCTAAAAACTGCCGGAAAGATAAAGTCTGGCTCTCTTCGAATGGTTTTGTGGGATGCTGAAGTACGTGGAGAAGTCATAACAGACAAAGGTTTCATCCGGTTCCGCGCGATGACCCACGCCAACGAAATGACCTTGCTGGTCGATCTGGAGACCGGCGAAGGAGAGAAGGATGCGGTTTTCGGCTGGGAACCTGAGAAATCTGAGGTTTTCCGCGATGAGATGAAAAAAATTAACGGAGTGCCTAATCCTCTTCCGGAAATGGGTGCTGATGATCAGATCAGTTACTGCATGCAGCGTCGTGTAGCCGGGGGAGTATATGTCTCAGCCTGGCAGGTGCAGGGTAAACAGCAGAAACGCCGCCTCACGCTGACTATTGCCGACTCTTATCCTGATCTTAATGCCAAAGCGACTGCACTAGCTACAGTTCGTCGCGTGGCTGCAATGTCGGCAGAGTCTCTGGAAACAACTCATCGCACGTGGTGGCATAACTACTATCCCGCTAGCTTTCTGTCCGTTCCCGACAAGCAGATTGAGGGCTTCTACTGGGTCCAGATGTACAAACTCGCGTGCGCAACACGTCAGGACAGACAAGTTATCGACTTACTGGGACCATGGTATCGTTCGACCGGCTGGCCTCGTATCTGGTGGAATCTGAACATCGAAATTGCCTATTCGCCGGTATATACTGCAAATCATTTAGAGCTGGGTGAATCTTTTACCCGCTTCATTGATGCGAAACGCGATAATTTTGTATTCAACGCGAAGAGTATCTGGGGTTTTGACAGCTGTGCTACAGTTCCGCACACCACCGACTATGAAGGACTGCGTGGCGATGGAACCTGCGCTCCACAGAACTACATCAATCCTGGTGATTTCACCTGGGCTCTTTTCAATTACTGGCAACAATACCGCTATTCAATGGACGATGCACTGGTAACGAACCAGTCGAAGCACGCTTTCTATCCATTGCTGAAAGGCAGTATTAACCTCTATCAGCACCT
>CAYHDA010000359.1:0-4191 GCA_964355145.1 uncultured Mariniphaga sp. | reverse complement strand
ATGCTGAAGGCAATTATCATATAGAAATACCTACAACAGGTTATGTAGTTAATGATGTATCGTGGGTAGCTTATACCGAAAAGGATAGAACAGGAAGTTATTACAAAAAAACATTTACTAAAGAAAGTAATGAAGTATTTAGATGGAATAGTAGTACAGATAGATTGATGGCAGGTTGGTATAAAATTAGGAAATATTGGAAAGATTCTTATAAATATTGGACAAATAATGACAATGGTAATCCATTTCTTACAGGTGGTGAGTTAACCAAAAACAATCCAAAGTATTATAGATATTTATCACCAAGAGGAGTGAAAAATATATTAGATTACAAAGTGGCGAAAGGAACTTTGTTACTTTATAAATCTGGGACAACAGATGGAGGGATTTTAGGAAATGTCTTTATTGTGGATGACAATCTTGCAGGTACTTGTCTGTCAGATCATGTTATCAGAATAAATATTCCTGATTTGAGGCTTTCATTTTGGGTTTTTGCCTTTTTAAAATCAATTGCAGGTATCCGTTTATTACAAAAATTAGCAACTGGTTCCATGATACCTTTCATAACTCCAGAAAGATTAAAAAGACTTGTTTTTCCAAAACCAAATGAAGATTTTGAATGTGTTGTGAATCATGTTTCAAATTATCTTGAAAAACGTGTTCTTTCCAATAACAAAGAAAACCAAGCCATTAAAATCGTTGAAAAAGAAATAGAACAATGGCAACAATAATACAAGCAAAGCACAGTAAAGGAGCAGTAAATGCCGGAGAAGAGCGTTTATTGAAATATCTCGAAGTTAACCTGCCTGACGATTATTTTATCATCTCTAACGTGGAGTTTGCTAATGTTACTCCCCATGGACAAGTGCAATACCTTGAATACGATTGTATCGTAGTTACGCCTCATGCTTTGTACAATATCGAGAATAAGGACTGGAGCGGTCGCCTGGAGGGTGATGACAATACCTGGTATCTCAACGATAGTGAAAAGCCCAATCCGCTTAAAACTGTTCGATTTAAAACATCGGTGTTAGTTAGTAAGCTCAAAGCTCATAATCCTTCATGGTCAACCGCCTGGATGGCTTCAATGCTAACGCTCTCGCATCCACATCAAAATAAACATGGATTATGGGGCGACTGTGAAAAGGCAACTTATCTGCTCAATAGCAAATTGATTGAGTTTATTACCAATCCCAAGGCTGTTAGTAAGCTGCCTAACAATATTGCCGACATCTATGTCCAGATCAAAAGCTTCGTTGCCGGACAATCAACTCACAAGGAACCAAAAGAACGCAAAGAGATCATGGGCTACGAGATACTCGAAATCCTTGAGCTCGACAAATGTTATTCCGAATTCCTCTGCAAAACCAAGGGTTTGGCCACTGCCAACAAGCAGCGGATAAAGGAATATATTCTCGATCTGGCAGGATTGAGTCCTATGGAGCATGAAAAACGTACATTGCAGATCAAAAATCAACAGCTGGCTCTTGCCAAAATGCAACGATGCCCATTTATTCTCAATGCTCAGTTCATACTCGACGAAGAGAATCAGCGCTTCTACGAAATCACTGACTATCTTGATGAAAGCTCTTTACGTGCCGAACTTCGCCGTAAAACCTTTACACAGGAAGAAAAACTGGGTATTATTTTCAACCTAATCGAAGCCCTTCGGGTCGCCCATAAAGCCGATGTTTACCATCGAGACCTGAATCCAGAGAATATCTTTTTGACCAGTGGATGTGCTGCATTGGCAAATTTTGGAAAGGCATATTTTGCAGATCATGGAGAAATGGGGTATACTGTTGCTCCTACAATCAACGAGAATAATGCCACGGCTTACCATGCTCCTGAACTGTTGGCAAAAGATGCTTCCCGGGCGAGCGATATATATTCGATGGGAATTCTTATTTATGAGTTGTTTACAGGTAAACTGCCTTTTAGTTCTCCCTTTGATTTGAATAATATGGGTGGCAAACTCACCCCTGAATTGATGCCAACTGTTGTTAGAATTGGTTTGCCTGCCTGGTTGGATGAACTTTGCGCAAATACCATTCTTTGGAATGATGTCGATCGATGGGACAATATTGAAGAATTGGATAATTTTCTGAAGTACCAACTCTCTCTCTCACAGGTTCCTTCTACTCAACAAATGCCTCCTGCAACTATTGAAGAATTGAAACCGGGTGTGAGGATTGGCGATTACACCTTATACAACCAATTGGGGAAAGGTGGTTTCTCCATTGTATTCAAGGCCAAACACAATATACAGAGCAAGGATTACGCCATAAAAGTATTCAATGAGAGCATTAGTATGCAAACTGTGATTGATGAATACAACGCTCTTGCAGGACTTAGTAATGCCAACATTGTTAAGTTCATAACAAATGGAACTTTACCCAATGGCCAGTTTTATACTTTAATGGAATACCTCGAAGGACCCAACCTTCAAGACTATACCAAAGGAGATTTAAAACTTCCATTGCAACTCATTTACCAGGTTGCCAAAGAAATACTGAATGCATTGGTATGTATGCAAATTCACAAGCCATTACCTATTTATCACCGGGATATTAAACCCCAGAATATAGTTTGGGATAAGCAGGAACGCTTTGTCTTGATCGATTTCAATGTGGCAACTGCCCTTGAGACCGACAAAAACTTTGTTGGCACGAACCCATATCTTGCTCCCGATTTGATTGATGGCACCAATGTGAACTGGGATACAAGTGCTGATACTTTTGCGTTGGGAATAACGCTTTACGAATTGATTTGTCATGCCTATCCCTGGAGCGGAATGAAAATGCCAAGAATTGGTGTCCCTCCGGAGCCATTGCAAAATAACGTTCCTCTTATTTCCGATGAATTTGCTTCTTTCATCCAAAAAGCGATTGGATGCAATAAAACCGAACGGTATGTTACTGCTGCGGATATGTTGGCTGCCCTATCTGCAATTGGAGAAGAAAACCTTTTAAAAGTAGAAAAGCCCAGTCCTGTTGGAGAAATCATTCTGATTGGAACTGAAGATAAAAGTTTCGTAGATTACCTGAACTCTTTGTATAGCCAGAGCCGCTATGGCAATGTTGGAACACGAGTGGGATTCAATACAAATGCTTTTGATGCACTTACCTATACAAAAACAAAACTGGACACCGAATTACTGAAAGCAATTTTGGCGGGATCGTATCGTCTGGTGATTATTACCGGAAATGCTGGCGATGGGAAAACAGCATTCATCAAACAAATTGAATTGCAAGCTTCGGGAGTGGAAAGACTGACCAATCGTAATGGTGCTAAATTCATGATCAACGACCTGCCATATCAAAGTAATTACGATGGTTCACAGGACGAAGAAGACCTTGCAAATAATGAGGTACTTTCCGATTTTTTCCGGCCTTTTGAAAATACCAAGGATTTCAATTCTGTAACTGAAGGTCGCGTAATTGCTATAAACGAAGGACGCCTGGTCGATTTCCTTCAATCTTCGGGGAATTTCGATCATCTTACAGATATTATCGAAGATTATTTTTACAATGGAGGTCATTCCGAATTGCCCGATGGATTGATGATCATTAACCTGAATTTACGTTCCGTAACAGCGAAAAGTAGCAACGGGGAAAGCCTGTTCCGTTCTCAAATCAGAAAACTCACACATCCTGTACTTTGGACCAAATGCATTGCGTGCATCCATGCCGGTTACTGTTTCACAAAATACAATGTCGATACGCTCACTGACAGTGCAGCGGGGGATGAAGTGATTAATCGGCTTGAATGGCTCATGCGCACAATCAGTTATAAACGAGAATTACACATCACCATGCGTGATTTGCGTTCGTTTATTGCTTACCTGATAAGTCGTGATTGCGCCTGTGCCAACATACCAGCCTTGTATCAGAAATATCAGGAACAACCCGAAAAATATTGGCAATACTTTTATTTCAATATCACTTCACCCGATTCTGAACGATCCAACGACAGGTTGATCAGCCTGATGCGGGAAACGGACCTTGCCCAGGTTTCAATTCCAACAATCGATCGTGATTTGTACTTTGACTTACACCAGGCCAAAGATTTCCTCGATTTTTCTGACCGGCAGGGAAATTTACTCGAATTATTCAATGCTAATAAAATTTTGCTTCCCGCCTACGAGATGACTGATGATTTGCTGCAGGTTCTCAGGTTACGTCATAGGAG
>CAYHDA010000358.1:0-4207 GCA_964355145.1 uncultured Mariniphaga sp. | reverse complement strand
AAAAGCGTTGTATCATCAGTATGCTGAGCAGTTGCTTGAAAGCGGTCATGCTTATTATGCTTTCGATACACCTGAAGAGCTTGACCTTGCCCGGACGAGTGCGGAAGAAAAAGGGGAAACCTTCACTTACAACGCTTTATCGAGGGGCGGAATGAAAAATTCGATCTCGCTTTCAGGTGAAGAGACGAAGGCTTTACTATCATCTTCAACGCATTATGTGATTCGCTTTAAGATGCCTGATAACCTCGACGTTACTGAAGTGGATCTCATACGCGGGAGTGTCACTTTTAATTCATCTCAACTGGACGATAAAGTATTATTTAAAAGTGATGGAATGCCTACCTATCATCTGGCTAATGTAGTCGATGATCATTTGATGGAGATCTCGCATGTGATCCGTGGTGAGGAATGGCTCCCTTCCATGCCACTCCATGTATTATTGTATCGCGCTTTCGGATGGGAAGATACGATGCCACGTTTTACCCATCTTCCTTTAATTTTAAAACCGGAAGGGAAAGGAAAGCTCAGCAAACGTGATGGCGACAAACTGGGATTTCCCGTATTTCCGTTGTTATGGAAAGACAAAGTAACAGGTGAACCTTCACGTGGATATCGCGAAGATGGCTATTTCCCTGATGCTTTTATAAATATGCTGGCGCTTTTGGGATGGAATCCGGGTACTGAACAGGAAATCTTTTCGATGGATGAACTTTGTGAGGCATTTTCGCTCGAACGGGTTGGAAAATCGGGTGCACGGTTCGATCCTGAAAAAACGAAATGGTTTAATCATCAATATTTTATCAAAAAATCGGATCAGGAATTGGGGGAATTATTGCTGCCCTTACTTAAAGAAAAAGGAATTTCTACAGAACTGTCATTGGCGACACGCGTTTGTGGAATGGTGAAAGAAAGATGCAACTTTGTGTCGGAAATATGGGACCAGAGTTACTTTTTATTTGTAGCGCCAACCACTTATGACGAAAAAATAGTAAGCAAAAGGTGGAAGGATGATGTTCCTCAAATCATGGGTGAGATTGCCACTTTCCTGAGTTCCCTTCAGCACTGGAGTGCTGAAGAAATTAAAGAACCGTTTTCGGTTTATGTTACAGAAAAAGGGTGGAATTTTGGTACTGTGATGAACTCATTACGTCTTTGCCTGGTTGGTGGCAGCTTTGGACCCGATATATTCCAGATCTGCGGGATAATCGGTCAGGCGGAAACTATTTCTCGCATGAGGAAGGCGGTTGAAACGATTCAATGATAATGTGCTAATTTGCCAATGTGCTAATATGCCAATGTGCTAATATGCTAATATGCCAATGTGCCAATTGGGAAATTTGGTAATAAACTGACTATAAAAGCTTTCAGGAGTAAATAAGTAAGAACAACTTAAATCAGGTGAGAATTTGTAAATAAAGCCACAGAATTGTGAATAGGGTTGAATATTAAACAAACGATAATATTCAACCCTATTCATTGATACTCCCCGGCATTTGCATTTCAACGCTCTGCTTGCCAGGATTATTTTACCGCTTTAAGCGCTTCTTCGTAACGGCGTGCGACTTCTTTCCAGTTTACTACTTTCCAGAATGAATCAACATAGTCAACTCTGCGATTTTGATATTGAAGATAATAGGCATGTTCCCATACGTCTAATGCAAGAACCGGAATTCCGCGAACTGCACTGGTACTCATCAAAGGATTTTCCTGGTTCGAAGTGGAACTGACAACAAGTTTGCCTTTCTCATCAACAGAAAGCCAGGCCCAGCCACTGCCAAATTGTTTCTTTCCGGCAGTGCCGAATAATTCTTTGAATTTATCAAGACTTCCGAAAGTTTCGTTAATGGCTTTTAGCAAGTCGCCTTGTGGTTCTTGTCCGGTAACGGGAGCCATTACAGTCCAAAACAACAAGTGGTTGTAAAAACCTCCTGCATTATTCTTTAAAACAACCGGGTATTTTTCCATTTCGGCGAATACCTGAAATAGCGGTTTGGCGGCATATTCGGTACCGGTTACAGCGTCGTTCATATTCTTGGTATAGGCAGCATGATGCTTCGAAAAGTGAATTTCCATTGTTTTTGCATCGATCACCGGCTCCAGTGCGTTGTAAGCATAAGGCAACGGATTTTGCTTTGATTGGCTGTTCAACTGGAATTCGGATAATTTAGAAAATGCCTGATTCCATGCGGCATTATCCGGATGGGAAGGACTGCCGGCAAAGGTGAGTGTTGCGAAGGCAATTGCTGCCAGAAACGAACCTATTAGTTTTTTCATTTTTAATTATTTTAGTTTAACGTGTCCGGACAGATTGTACTCCGGTTCAATGGAGTATCGATTTATTCTTCCGTTGATAATCAAACAAGTTCATGCTGAAAAGGTTTAAATAAAACCCGTTTTGATTATATTTGCAAAAAAAGAAGCATGGATTCTTTAAAAATGCGTTTCGACAACCCCATCAGCAAATTCAAATCTAACATAATCATTTCCATCTATGTACGGTAAAATAAAAGACCATCTCCAAAATGAACTCGCTGAAATTAGAAATGCAGGTCTTTACAAAAATGAAAGAGTAATTGTTTCTCCTCAGGATGCGGTCATCAAATTGGATTCGGGTATTGAGGTGCTCAACTTTTGTGCGAACAATTACCTCGGGCTATCCAACCATCCCGAATTGATTGCAGCAGCCAGGTCAGCGCTTGATTCACATGGTTTTGGAATGTCATCCGTACGGTTTATTTGTGGGACGACGGATTTGCACAAAATTTTGGAACAGAAAATTGCCGGCTTTTTTGGTACCGAAGACACGATACTCTATGCTGCCTGTTTCGATGCAAACGGAGGTGTTTTCGAACCTTTGTTTTCGGAACAAGACGCCATAATTTCTGATTCTCTCAATCATGCTTCAATTATTGACGGTGTAAGGTTGTGTAAAGCGGCTCGTTTCCGATATAATAATGCGGATATGGCCGATTTGGAGGAGCAGCTCAAAAAATCGCAGGATGCCAGATTCAGGATTGTTGTTACAGATGGAGTATTTTCAATGGATGGGAATGTAGCCCCTTTGGATGAAATTGTTCGTTTGGCAAAACAGTACGACGCTCTGGTGATGGTCGATGAGTGTCACTCTGCGGGTGTTGTTGGGGAAACCGGTCGCGGTGTCACCGAAAAATTCAATGTGCGGGGCGAAGTGGATATTATTACCGGAACACTTGGAAAGGCTTTTGGCGGCGCGGTTGGTGGCTTTACGACAGGAAAAAAGGAGATCATCGAGCTTTTACGTCAGCGTTCGCGACCTTATCTTTTCTCCAACTCTATCCCTCCTTCAGTTGTCGGAGCAGGAATCAGAATGTTTGAGATGATGGCAGAAACGACCGAGCTTCAGGATCGTTTACATCGGAATACTGAATATTTTGTGACTAAAATCAAAGAGGCAGGTTTCGATATTAAACCCACTAAATCAGCTATTTGCGCAGTTATGCTTTACGATGCGAAATTATCGCAGGAGTTTGCCACCCGTTTGCTTGAGGAGGGCATTTATGTAATTGGTTTCTATTATCCTGTTGTTGCTCAGGGACAGGCACGAATAAGAGTCCAACTATCGGCGGCTCATCATAAAGAGCATCTGGATAAGGCAATTGCTGCATTTACAAAAATCGGAAAAGCACTTGGAGTTATATCGTAATTAATGATCATCTAATAATTTTCTTTGTCGATTGATGGATCATCCGGGTTTAGCGTTATCTCTGTAAAAATTGAGAACAGTTGGCGACTTTTAGCACATAATACGAATCTCGAATCAACTATCCGTAGCATTAGAAGCAATTAATTTTTGTATATTGGCAATCTAATTTTATAGACAAAATAATGAGTTTAAAACAAACAATAAGCATTGATGATTTTGGAGGCAAGTGCTTCAAAATAAGGCTTATTGAGGAGGTTGAAGACAAAGCCATTTTGACGCATTATCTTCACAATTACAGAAATGGTGTGAAAAAGCACTATGAAAAGGATGCTTTATCAACTCTTAAACGCTTTGTTAAATATAAGCAAGTTGAAGAAAAATTATCAATTGTTGCCGATGATGCATTACAACAACTGCTATTTGAAGTTGAAAACGCTCCATTTCCGACTCCTACCAACTCTACGTTTAAATTTATTGACCTTTTTGCTGGCATAGGAGGTTTCCGACTTGCGCTTCAGAATGTGG
>CAYHDA010000357.1:0-4212 GCA_964355145.1 uncultured Mariniphaga sp. | reverse complement strand
TCAATTGATTTATAAGCAGAAACCGGGACAAGTTCAAGGGAGCGGATATTTATCAGTGTTTTGTCGGTTGCATGAACTGTCGATTTTAATCCTACTTCCTGATATCCTTGCGTCAACATTATTTCTGATAAAACTTTAAACCGTTGAAAGTTCTTGCCATCCGTGCCCCACGGTCCTGATGTAGGATTTAGTATAAACTTAGAGGAGTTACTTCCGTGGGTGAAAACAAACTCCATATCTTTACTTTCCATAGGAATGTCAGCAATCAGAAACAGATCGTATTTCTCAGTTGCAGATGCGTTTACGGGCCAGCCTATTTCGCAATTACCATTCCACTCTATATAATCGCCTCCTTGCTTTATCAAATTACCAACTAAATGGGTTGCTTTTGTCGCATAGAGAAAAGTGCTTTTTGCTGATTTCAATTTAATGGTTCCCGATAGCGTGCTTGTTTCTTTCGACAAGAAATTTGCAGAACTTTTTTTACCTGAAGTCCGATTAAAACCAGGAAAAGTTACGAAGCAAAGAGTCAGCGAAAGCAAAGCGAATAAATATTTTGTTTCCATAAACATTAAGTATAAGGTTAAAATGGTGCGTTAAACCGTACAAATTTTCACTTAGAATCTAATTGAAATTTTTAAGTACTATTACAATCTTAAAAGACTTGCAGAACTATGATTCTCGATTTTTACCTGAAATCCGGGAGGTACATTCACCGAATAACTTATTTTATTCCCAATCCTTTCCCATTTAAATTCAACCGAATTGTCCTCAATGGGAATAACTCCGTTGCATGTACTTAGGCTTAGGTCATTAAACTGGATCGTTACTATTTTATGCAGGTAGTCAATATTGCTTATCCCCAGGACATCGCGATACAACACATGACCGATATAAGATGCAAAACCGTGGTTGCAGCTAGCCTCCGAACTCATGTTTTCCCAAAGTGTCCCCGTTGTTTTGGCCATTGCATAAAAATAGTCCTGGATCTCGCTCATCAATTGGGTCTTTAATCCGTAGCGCGAAAGAATATCCATGCGCATGTAATTCCCCACAAAAGCATTTGCTCTGAATACTTTGGGCCAGGTGGTTTTGTCATCGCGCTCAGGACCAAATTCAGTGGTTAGCTTCCTCCATAATTCGGGATGAGATACTGGTGTGGCAATATTGAAAAAGAAGGCATAATACTGGCAGACCTCTGTCATATTGGTGGTGATCTCAAGCTTCCCCTCGTTGTTTCTGACTGCATTATCTACAAAAAATGCTCCGTTGTAAGATTGTTTGATTACCGTTTGTTTAATTTGCTCAGACTTTCGGTGCCAGGTATCATTTTGGTATAATTCAGCCGCATTTGCCAGGACAGCACTGTACAACATATTGGTCGGATAATTGACATCTTTGGTAAATCCATTGGCCTTAGACCATTCGACAAAGATCCAGCTTTGAAGATTTTCAAGCAAGCCATCTTTATTTTCGAATTTTGTGAAATAGTCCAGAACACCTTCGATGCGGGGTTTTAGTTTGGCAATCAGGATTGGATCGCCACCTCTTTGGGCATAGTCGTTCACCTGGATCACAAACCACATCGCCCAGTTAGGGATAAAGACTCCGTCATTATGGTCGGCAGGATAACACATCGGGATCATCCCTTTGGGAAGAAAGGGGAAACTATCGGGTAAGGCATAGTTTTCATAGAAATTATGGGTGACTGCCGAATGACCGGTAAAATCTTTCTCCATAATCGCTGAGAAATAGCTGTCGCAAAGCCAGCCTGCCCTTTCACGCGAAGGACAATCGGTTAACAGGTCAACCGCATTTTGCCGGAATGATTCTCGCGCTGCCTTATAAATTTCGTTTAATTTGGGATTGCTGCTACTAAATGAAGCTTTTGGATTTTCGGGACAGGCATATTCTCTGAGGTAGAGATCCTCAATCGTGCAGGAACCTTTTACTACAATAATTTTCAGATATTTAAAAGTATACGGTTCAAACGACTCCAGATTATAGGTTCCGGGTTCCAGTTCATAGACGACCTGGTTATTCACATCGGCCATCCTTTTTTTGGTATTCACATCGCCGTTCGTAAGTACCTCATCGAAATAAAAGTAGACTTTGGCAGGCTCTTTACAGGTGAGTCTTGCCCCTATAAAGCCGGAGAGATCAATCCCAAAATCAAAGGTCTTGAATTCATTCAGGTTAATTGAAGTTCCATTTGGATTAAATGGAATAGATTTGGGCTCCAGCGTTTTAGTCGAAATCTCCTGAATATCCTGAGAAGGTAAAACCTCAAGCTCTTCTTCCTTATATCCCTTAAATTTTTCACTGATAAGTCTTAAGGATCTGTCTTTGTAGTACTTAGCAGGCTTCTTGAATTCAACGGCGCCGTTCGAACATACAGCCACCGGATGGACAATTTTAAATTCGGGAATCAAAAGATTTCTTGGCAGCAGTTTTCCGGGTGAGAATGTGGTAATTTTTAAAGATTTAACAGGGATCTGTGTGGTGGTTTTCCACTGATTATAATCTGGTCCCATTCGGTAATATTCGGTGAACGGACGCTGAAAACTGTACCGCTCCACTTTTTGCAATCGTTCCCTAAGCTGAAATGCCTCAAAGCCCGGATCGGAGCCTGTTGCCAGCAGGATCTTTCCTTTCGACTCAACCTCTGTCTGAAGAAATGAGGGTTGATCCAATGTGTAATAGGTGTTGACATTGTATCCTGCAACCTCTATTGCCACAATATTTTCACCGCTTTTCATTGATTTACTCAGATCATATGAATCGACTCTGAAAAACCCCTGGGCTGTTCGTGCCGGACCATAACCCAGGTATTCGCCGTTGATAGAAATCCGATACAACGTCGATGCGGTGATCCGCAGGGTGGCTTGCTGATTCTTCGTTGCCTTGAAAACCCCGCGAAACCCCAGATTTAAGTTCATCTCCTTTTCGCGCCCTTCGGCCCAGACGGGTACTCCTTTTTTCATCAAATCAGTTTTTGCTTCTGATTGAGAAAGAGCTGCGAATGAAAAACTGGCATTTAAAAGTAGTAGGAATATCACGATTGGAAGAATTCCTTTAAAGCGGTAATGCATCATATTTCTTATCATAGGTAATTTTATTTTAGAAAATACTATCGTAAATATCTTGTCTTATCCGGGGCATGTCACTAATAGAACAAAATTTTTATTTCAATTCGTTTTTAACTCCAGAGTTTTCCGTAAAAAACACCCAATAAAACGGGGTGAAACAGAGCCGTAACCTGAAGAAAACCCTGTCGGGTTTTCCCGAGGGGAATTGCAAATTATCAAAATTTCAGTAAGTTAACTCTTTTTGCTGTTGGGTAACTCTTACAGAGTTTTTTTGATTGCCTTTCCCTCATTTGCCTCCGGTTAAAAACCGAAGGTTATTTACAGGTAACTCTTACAGAGTTTTCGGTTAACTTAACTGAATTGCTCATCCGGGACGAGATCCTGCATTTCATTCTGTCTCATATTTAATTTACATCTAAAAGCCACTGTTTTTTCACAAACGGCCAGACACCGGCTTTATAGTAGCGATGACCTTCGGTACCTTCATATAATTCACAATTTTCAGGAACTCCGGCTGCAGAATAGATCTCTTTAAGATGGCCAAACGCCTTGCGGGATTCTTCGATGGGGAAAATATTATCCAGTTTACCCTGAACGGCGCAAAAAGGGCGAGGAGCGATTAATCCTGCCACATCAGCCATTTCGCCAAGTTGCATAATCCCCGGAACATAATTGCAATCGCAGTGGTACAGCGATCCAATACTTCCTGTAAAAGTGCAGAAATAAGAGGAAGGAATAGCTGTTGAAATTCGGGTATCGCACGCCGCAGCGAATAAAGTCACCGTGCCACCTCCTGAATTGCCTGTCACCACTATTTTTTTTGGATCAATTGGTAATGATTTCAGAGCCCAGTCAATAAGCTTTGAAACATCCCAGACACGGTCTCCAATGGGAGTTCTGCCGACAAGAATATCCTGCATTAATAAGGTGCGGCATGAAGAGCCAGCATCTTTTTTCAGATCTTCCAGGGTACGCGTTTCGCCAAACCCACGGGTTGTGGGGGCGATGGCGTAGTAGCCTTCTTTTACTGCCTGTACAGCCACATTCCGTTCGCCGGTTTCGCCGCTTTCCCGTTCTTGCTCATCATGATAAATCCCGGCATACAGTTCCGTATTTTTTGAAT
>CAYHDA010000356.1:0-4218 GCA_964355145.1 uncultured Mariniphaga sp. | reverse complement strand
TGAGTATTGTTAATTCTGAGGTCGGAGCCATAAGTTACACCATTACCGCTCTGAATTTTTCTGATAAAATCATTTTAACTCCTTATCTTGATTTTGATATCCGGAATGAAGATGCCAATTATGACGAAAAATTCTGGGACGAAGTTGAAGCTGATGTAAAACCCGGGGAAGGATATATCATTGCAGAGGTGCGAAAGACACTTTTTCATGTCTGTACAGGAATGAAAATTAATATTCTTCAAAACGGTAAAAAGTGTGCTTTTTCTGCAGATGTTGAAAACAGGACTAAATTTATTTCAAATATTATTCCTCTAAATCTCAAAGAGGGAGAATCGGTCACAATTGAAAAATTCGCTGTAAATATCTCATCCGAAAACTTTCCGAAAGAGAAGTTGAGGAAAACTGCTTCCAGACTTTTAAATTCTGCTTTTCTGAAAGGATTCCATCTGCTTGAACTCGAGCACTCACAAGCCTGGTTCGAGAAATGGAAAACCAGCGATATTATTATTGAAGGAGATATTGCGGCACAACAAGGCATCCGGTTCAATATTTTCCAGCTGAACCAGACTTATACAGGTGAGGATGAGCGTTTGAATATTGGTCCAAAGGGTTTTACGGGCGAAAAATATGGAGGCTCTACGTATTGGGACACTGAAGCTTTTTGCCTCGCGTTTTACCTTGCCACGGCTCCTCAGAGCGTGTCGCGTAACCTTTTGATATATAGACACAAACACCTGATAAAGGCAATTGAAAATGCAACTTCTCTTGGATTTAGCCAGGGAGCTGCACTCTATCCGATGGTTACCATGAATGGAGAGGAGTGTCATAATGAATGGGAAATCACTTTCGAAGAGATTCACAGAAACGGCGCTATCGCATTCGCGATTTTCGATTATATTCGTTATACCGATGATTGGGAATACCTGGCATCCAATGGCTTTGATATATTACTTGCGATTTCTCGTTTTTGGGCACAAAGAGTGAACTGGTCAGCTGAACGACAAAAATATGTGATGTTGGGAGTTACCGGTCCAAACGAATACGAAAATAATGTCAGCAATAATTTCCATACTAACCGCATTGCAAAATGGACACTCAATTACACGCTTAAAGTAATTGAATACCTTAAAGAAAAGCATCTTCCGCAATACAATCTTTTAAAGGAAAAATGGCACTTTAATGAAGAAATTGAAACTGATCTTTGGTCTGAGATCGTTCAGAATCTTTACCTTCCTTTCGACGAAAAAAGGAATATCTTTCTGCAACAGGATGGATTCCTGGATAAGGCGATGATTATAGCTGCTGAAATTCCTGATACTGAAAGACCAATCAACCAGCATTGGTCGTGGGACCGGATTTTACGCTCTCCTTATATTAAACAGGCTGATGCGCTGCAAAGTATGTATCTGTTTGAAGAGGAATACGATAAAGAAACAATTAAAAGGCATTTTGACTTTTACGAACCGTTCACCGTTCACGAGTCATCATTATCACCATGTATCCATACAATTCTGGCGAGTGCAATCGGATACGAGAAAAAAGCCTATGAGCTTTATCTGCGCACCGCGCGTCTGGATCTCGACGATTACAACAACGACACAGCCGATGGATGTCACATCACTTCGATGGGCGGAACATGGATGGCATTTGTGAAAGGATTCGGCGGAATGAGGATCAGCGCCGGTAAAGTTTCATTTTCCCCGTTTATCCCTGACAAATGGAACTCCTATTCGTTCCGGATTAACTTCAGGAATACTATTCTGAAAATTAGCGTAAATAAAAGGATGGTCTGTATCGAAAATCTTTCGGATAAGGAAATTACCCTGATGCTCTTTGATCAGGAACAGATTATCGGAGGTAAGGGAAAAGCAGAAGTTCAACTTAAACATACTAATCATGAAAATTAGACAATTTACTTTTGGGAAATTAGTTCTCGTTGTAATGGTATTAATGAGTGCTATTGAGGTTAATGCAGTTGCTAAACCCGCTCTCAGCCGGATTGAACCACCTTTCTGGTGGACAGGATTTAAAAATCAGTCGCTCCAGTTAATGGTTTATGGCGAGCGGATATCAGAGACCAAACCTGTTATTAATTATGAAGGTGTCGAATTGATCACCTCTACGGCTGTCGAAAATCCGAACTATCTATTCCTCGACCTCCGCTTATCACCCGGAGTTAAACCGGGTAAATTTGAAATCACCTTTAAGCAAAACGGTAAAATAATAATCGCGTCAACCTATGAATTGAAGGCGAGGGAAACCGGTTCTTTGGAGCGGATCGGATTTAACTCTTCCGATGTGATGTATCTGATTATGCCTGACCGGTTTGCAAATGGAGATCCTTCGAATGACTCGATGCCCGATCAGCTGGAAAAAGGCAACCGCAACGATCCGAACGGAAGGCATGGCGGTGATCTGAAGGGAATTGAAGACCGTCTCGACTATATTAAAGATAACGGTTATACCGCGATCTGGGTAAACCCGGTTCTTGAGAATAATATGCCGGGTGTGTCGTACCATGGTTATTCGACTACTGACTTCTATAAAGTTGACAGCCGGTTTGGAACAAATGCCGACTATCAGAGATTAAGCGCTGAAGCTAAGAAAAGAGGAATCAAAATGGTGATGGATATGATCTTTAACCATTGTGGCCTTAGTCATTGGTGGATGAAAGATATGCCAATGAAAGACTGGATCAACGAATATCCCGATTATAAAATCACCAATCATAAAAAATCTACCGTTCAGGATCCTTATGGTTCAGAAGCGGATTCCAAAGAATTTACCGACGGATGGTTTGTTCCCAGTATGCCCGATCTGAACCAGAGGAATCCGTACCTTGCCAATTATTTAATTCAAAATTCGATTTGGTGGATTGAATATGTTGGTCTTGATGGAATACGAATGGATACCTATCCTTATCCAGACAGACAAATGATGGCTGACTGGACTAAAAAAGTGATGGAGGAATATCCGAAGTTCAATATTGTGGGAGAGGAATGGAATACAAATCCGGCGGCTGTTGCATTCTGGCAAAAAGGGAAAATCAACCCGAACGGTTATGTCTCCTGTCTTCCAAGCCTCATGGATTTTCCTTTGCAGGATGCTATCGTTAAATCCATGAACGACGGCTGGGGATTAAATCATCTTTACGAAACACTTTCGCTCGACTACCTCTATCCAAAAGCTGATAATCTGGTAATTTTTGCCGAAAATCATGATACTGAACGGTTTTTTACGGCAATTGGAGATAATATGTCAAAATTTAAAACGGCAATGACATTTTTGATGACTACGCGAGGAATCCCTCAGGTTTATAATGGAGGAGAAATTCTGATGAAAGGTTTAAAGCGAGACGGAGACGGTGCGATGCGTAAAGACTTTCCGGGAGGATGGCAGGAAGATCAGATTAATGGGTTTAAAGGTGTTGGATTGACTGAGGATCAGACAGATGTTCAAAAATTCATGAAGAAATTAGTGAATTGGAGAAAGGGAAAAACTTTGATACACAACGGTAATCTTAAACACTATTTTCCAACGGATAATTTTTATGTCTATTTCAGGTATAACGATAAGGAGAGTACGATGGTTATTCTGAATCTTAATGCTACAGACAGAACTCTGACTACCAAAAGGTTTGGTGAATCCTTAAAGGGATTTTCGTCTGCAAGGGAAGTATTCACCGACGTAACCGTAAATGATTTAAGCAACATAGCAGTTCCGGCAATGACTTCGATGATATTGGAGCTGAAATAAAACTCCAAAAACATAGCCGTGACAGGATTTCTAACCCTGTCACGGCTAATAGCATCATTCCTTATTTAAAAAAAGTGACCCGACAGAATTCAAAATCCTGTCGGGTCACTTTTAAATTATTACAAAAATTGCCTTAACCGAAGTTAAGCAGTTTTAGAATCCAATAGATACTGGCAGCCAGAATCATTGAGACCGGAATCGTGAGTATCCACGCATAAAGCAGGTTTACTGTAACTCCCCATCGAACGGCGGAGACCCGTTTGGTTAAGCCAACACCCATGATTGCACCGGTGATGGTATGAGTTGTACTTACCGGAATTCCAAAAGCTTCGGTTCCAAAAAGCATCATAGCTCCTGCACCTTCTGCTGCAACTCCTTCAAATGGGGTTAATTTTGTGATTTTTCCGCCCATAGTCCGGATAATACGCCATCCTCCCAGTAGTGTTCCCGCTGAAATTGCAG
>CAYHDA010000355.1:0-4247 GCA_964355145.1 uncultured Mariniphaga sp. | reverse complement strand
ACAATGAACGCTTCCAACAATAATATCAAATTCAGTTATTTGTATAGAGATATAGGTAATTATAAAGTATTTGGCGAAATAATTTTTTCAAACCGACATTCTGAAACGCTCGATAAAATTGAAAGGTCAATTCGTGAAAATCTCAGTGAAGGAGAGTTTTTCATACCTGAGAAGTGGAATATCACCAGATTAAGTCTTGGTGGCTTTTTACCAGATTTAGATCACGACTATCACGAATTTGATTCCTTGGAAACAACTGATGAAAATATAACAGAAAACATAGATATTTCAACTTTCTTAATCTTAATAGCTCAGCTCTGAAAAAGCTAAAAGATTACAAGCCCGGGTGCAGGAATCCGGAAATACAACCGAAAAACTATTATTCTCCCCAAAGAAAAACAGTTTTGTCCATTTAGATAAAACTCGTAATCCTACCACCCGTTTCGGTTCAATTTATGCCAGCCCGCGGATCAAAGTGAAAAATTAATGCCTGAAACGTTAATCCAGTATTCCGGAAACAGTCATCATCAGGAAATCCAGACTCTGATTATAATCCAACGTCTCGTATTCCAGACCAAGCTTTCGGATGTTTGAATAGTATTCTTTGATATTTCTGTAATAGTTTCGCTCCAATTGGACAGAAGCTGCTTGTTGACCAATTTTTTCAATCAAAAACCATTTTTCCAGGAGTCGGGCCATTCTGCCATTCCCATCCTGAAACGGATGAATTTTAACAAATACAAGATGCAGGAGCGCCGCATAATAGAATATTTCAAACGGGTTTAATTCCGTTTTTAATATGACCTCAATGTCGTCAAACAGCTTTTTTGTTTCTTCCCTGACAATTTCCGGACTTGCAGCAATATATTCAATCCTGTCATCACTGTTAATCACAAACATTGGATTGGTCCTAATTAATCCTTGCTGGCTTTTAGGGAGAAGATTGGCGCTAAGAATGGCATGTGCTCTGGTAACGTTTTTAAGATTTAGCCGGTGATTATCGATGAAATCATAGGCCGCATACAAATCGTCGGCTTTTCTTGTATAATCTGGTTTGAATTTTACGTTTAAGAATTTGTGCTTGAAGTAACTGTCAAAGTCGATTTCCTCACCCTCAATTTTAATGGAATAAACCGATGAAACGGATTTGTAAAACCGGAAGTAATCTACAGGTATTTCGACTTTCCCGATTCTGTCTAATTTACTCAAAGGCGATTCATCCACTTTCTGAGTGAACTCCTGAAGAAGATTAGCCGTCAATATTTTCAATTCCATTTGCAATCATTTAGAACAAAGATAGCGTTTTTCAAATCTTTATGATTTGATTCTTTTTCTTCCGTTTTGCCAGAAGCCAGACCATAAAACCACTAATTAAAACCATTAAGACACAAATTCCTGCGATGGGAATATAAAGGAGATAAAGGATTCCAATAAAGGGTTCGAGGATTCGTCCGGTATGGATTTCGAGTGACAGGTTCCAGAGTGAAATTGGTGATTGGACTTTTACAATGGTTGGCATCTCCCAGACAGCACCGCCATTTTTTTCTTCTATTCCATGATTGTAATCAAAAATCCATTGCTGATTTTTAGAATCACGGATGTACCCTGCCACCATACGATCAGAGACAGGTTTTGACATACCGACAGGCGCCTGGTAGCCTTTGTCAGTGTAAAAATCTGAAACTGCACCGGTACCGGCATCCCAAATATACATCCCTGAAAAAGATCCAATCAGATATTTAGTGGCATCAACCGGTACAAGGACATTGCAACCCATTAAACTGACAGGTGGCTGCGAATAAAACCTGACCATCGGTGCTTTCAGTTTTTCATCAGCTGCATAAAATCCATCTGAGGTTGAGAGGATGTAAATTCCTAACTGCTGATTCCATGCTGCTTTCCGCAGTTTGTCGTACCATGGATTATTGTTGTCGAGATGCGTACCCGGAATAATTCCGACTTTTTGATTGATGATCGGGATAAGTAACGGCGGGCGCAAAAAGATGCCGGCCGTTGTATTGATCACCAGAAACAGCACGAACAAGTATCCCACCATATTGTGCCAGCGCAGGTTGAGGCGAAAAGCAGCCGGAAGGGTGCCGGTTGTCCCGGTAATTTTTTTTCGGCGACTCATCCATTTTGGTAAAAAGAAATGAATCAATCCGGTTACTGACAGTAAAATCGTCACAAACCCCAATAAGTCGACCAGTAATTTTCCAACCACACCGAATAATTCGCCGCTGTGCAGTTCCCAAAGCGTATTGAACATTCCAACATCATTGGAATATCCTTCGGGTGCAGGTAAGGTAATGATTTCGAAATGATTCAGATCAGCGCTCTTGATTAACGATCCTCTGGTAAGAATCACCAGGGTATCCTGCTTGATCAGTAAATCAACAGGCCGTTGTCCGGACAGCGGAACCGGAACTGATAACCATTCTGTGCTGTTTGACTCACGCTGAAATAACCCGAACTGGGTGGCAGCGATTAATTTATTTTTATACTGTATGAGCTGATTTATTTTCCGGCTGTCGATTCCCTTTGGAAAACCCTGATTGTAATCAATATAGCTTGTATTCGTTTTGATCCACGTCCCAATATTTCCAAAGAAAAGGAGCGAATCGTTCCCTATGCTTAGCCCGCCACGAACGGCTGCCTGATTCCAGTTTTTATATTCGTATGAACCAGGCAGTAATTTCCGGGATACTTCTACCCCTGAAAATAAGCTGCGGTGATTCATGATAATGCCCGAGATTGCAAAGTGAATCGCAAAAATGGTGATGATAATGCCAGGCCATTTATGAAGCTTTCGGAATGTTGTGATGCGTGTGCGTTTCATTAATTAAATTTTTTTTCTAAAATAAGCGGCTGGAAGCGGGTTATAAGTTAACAGTTAAAAGTTACGAGTTAACAGTTACAGGTTACAAGTTACAGGTTACGAGTTAGAACTAACCCGTACACCCGTAACTCTTTTATAACCCTGCGTCACCCTGTGTACCCCTTCGTAACCAGGTACAAGTTACAAGTTAAAAGGTTACAAGTTACCTGTACACCCGTACACCCGTAACCCTTTTATAACCCTTCGTCATCCTGTGTACCTTTTCGTAACCCGTACACCCGTAACCCTTTTATAACCCTGCGTCACCCTGTGTACCCCTTCGTAACCAGTTACAAGTTACAAGTTAAAAGGTTACAAGTTAAAAGGTTACAAGTTACCTGCACACCCGTACACCCGTAACCCGTAACTCTTTTATAACCCTGCGTAACTCTGTGTACCCTTTCTGTCACCCGTACACCAGCCGCTTATTCATTGACCATTGACCATTAATTCATTGATCATTTTTTATCGTGGCTCCATCCGCCTTTAAGTCCGAAAATAAACCAGACCAATGCCAATGTTCCGGCGGCAAACAAAGTGTCACCAAATACACGCATCCACTTTAATGTGACCATGTAGGGTTGTTGCATAAAATCTGCAGAGCGGGCATACCACAATCCTTCCTTTACACTCGCTAAAGTCTGAGAAAGTCCGATAGGAAGAACGCTGAAAAGTACCATTGCTACGAGTCCGATGTTGATCGACCAGAATGCAAATTTAATCCATTTATCTTTCCAGATAACTGTTTTGTCCATATCGCGTAAAACAAACAGCATTAAGCCAATTCCAAGCATTCCGTAAACTCCGAATAACGCGGTATGTCCGTGAACGGCTGTCGTATTTAGTCCCTGCATATAATAAAGTGCAATCGGTGGATTAATCAGAAATCCGAAGATACCTGCACCAACAAGATTCCAGAATGCTACAGCGATAAAGTAGTAAATCGGCCATTTGTAGGCCTGTGTCCAGGCTGCCATCTTGCTTATTTTCAGATTATCATAAGCTTCAAATCCCATCAGGACAAGCGGTACGACTTCCAATGCGCTGAAAGTCGCTCCTAGCGCCATCACTGCGGTTGGTGTGCCTGTAAAGTAAAGGTGGTGAAACGTTCCCAGGATTCCTCCTGCAAGAAAGACCACTGTAGAAAATAAAACTGCAGAAGTGGCTGTTGCTGCTTTAACAATATTCAGTCTAACGAATAAAAAGGCGGTGATTACAGCTGCAAAAACTTCGAAGAATCCTTCTACCCAAAGGTGAACGACCCACCAGCGCCAGTATTCTGCTACTGCAAGGTTGGTTTGCCTGCCCCACATCAGACCGGCTCCATAGAATCCGGCAATGGCAACAGTTGAGATCAGGAACATCGCCA
>CAYHDA010000354.1:0-4281 GCA_964355145.1 uncultured Mariniphaga sp. | reverse complement strand
TCAAAATTTGCCCTGGAAGTTCTTTTTAATGCCAAAACAACAAAATGGCAACTTTCTTACGACAGCCGGAATAAAGAGCCGGTCACTTTACCTGTGAAGTTTCCACTTTTACTGGCTCAAGGTGTCGAAGGTATCGCAGTCGGACTAGCCTCAAAAATTCTTCCCCATAATTTTATCGAATTGATCGATGCCTGCATTGCATATCTTAACCAGGAAGCGTTTGAGCTTTTTCCTGATTTTGCTACAGGTGGTTATATCGATGTTCTGAAATATAACGATGGCTTGCGAGGAGGAGCAGTAAAAATAAGGGCGAAAATAGAAAAACAGGATAGTAAAACCTTGGTAATTAGAGAGATACCGTTTGGTAGGACTACCTCATCGGTGATAGAATCAATTATTAAAGCAAATGATAAAGGCAAAATTAAGGTAAAAAAGATTGATGATAATACAGCTGCAAATGTTGAGATATTGATTCATCTTATACCAGGCATCAGTTCCGATAAAACGATTGACGCACTATATGCTTTCACCGATTGTGAAGTATCGGTTTCCCCAAATGCCTGTATTGTCGAAGATGACAAACCTAAGTTTATCACGGTCACCGAAATTCTTAAAAAATCTGTTGATAAAACAGTTGAATTGCTCAAGCTGGAACTTGAAATTCGCATGGGCGAATTGGAAGAGCAATGGCATTTTGCTTCACTGGAGCAAATTTTTATAGACGAAAGGATCTATAAGGACAAAGCTTTTGAAGAGTCAGGAAATATGGATCAGGCCGTTGAGCACATCGACAAACGACTGGTTCCCTGGAAACCAAAGTTCAGACGTGAGATTACGCATGATGATATTCTCAAACTGATGGAAATCAGAATGGGCCGGATTTTAAAGTTCAACACCGATAAAGCAAACGAAATCATCAGTGGAATTGAAGATAGCATTGCAGAGGTAATAGCAAATCTCAATAATTTAATACCTTATACTATAGCGTGGTATGAACATTTGAAAGCAAAATATGCCAAAGGTCGTGAACGAAAAACAGAAATAAGGAGTTTTGAAAATATTGAAGCCGCCAAAGTAATTATCGCCAATGAAAAATTGTACATCGACCGCGAAGAGGGATTTATTGGCACTGGATTGAAGAAGGCGGAGTACCTGTGTGACTGCTCTGATATTGATGATGTTATTGTTTTCAGGAGGGACGGAGTTTATTTTATTGCCAAAGTAAGCGAAAAAGCCTTCATTGGAAAAAATCTTCTTTATGTGGCGATTTTCGAGAAAAACAATAACCGGACAATTTATAACCTTGTTTACCGTGACGGGAAAGCAGGATATACATACATGAAGCGTTTCAGTGTCACAGGTGTTACACGGGATAAAGAGTACAATATGACAATAGGGACTGAAGGCTCCCGGATCCTCTATTTTAGCGCCAATCCTAACGGTGAGGCAGAAGTCTTGCGCATAACATTTAAGCCTAAGCCAAAATTAAAAAAACTGGTTGATGAAATCGATATGGCTCAGCTGGCAATTAAAGGGCGGCAATCGATGGGTAATCTAGTTACAAAGAATGAAGTTCATAAAGTAACCCTTAAGGAGAAAGGGTTGTCGACATTGGGTGGACGAAAAATCTGGTTCGATGAAGATGTTCTTCGTTTAAATGCCGATGGCAGAGGCAAATATCTTGGTGAATTTTCAGGTGATGAAAAAATATTGGTTATTGATAAGAATGGTGAATATCAGGTGTATTCCTATGATTTGGAGAACCATTTTGAGAAGGGACTCCTCTCGATAGAAAAATTCCGTCCCGAAAAAATAGCTTCTGTTGTTTATTTGGATGCAGAGCAGCATTTCTATTATATAAAACGGTTTCAGATTGAAACAAATGGCGGAAAACCTTGTCGGTTTATTGGTGAGCATCCTGATAATAAGCTGGTAAGCGTGACATGGGTAACTTATCCCCGGTTGGAAATCGAATTTGGCGGAGACCAGAACAACCGTGAGAATGAAATTGTCGAGGTGGCCGAATTTATCGGCGTCAAATCCTACAAGGCCAAAGGGAAGCGGTTATCGAGTTATGAGGTGAGCAATATTAAGGAGCTGGAACCTGTAATAAAAGATGAAGATATTAAGCCTGAAGAAGTTATTCCTTTAATTGATGAGGTTCCATTTGAGATTATCCGTTCAACCGACGATAACGATTCAAGTCAGATGGAATTAAATTTTGAGTAATGAGAATTTACCTGGTTGGATATATGGGCTGTGGGAAAACCACTATTGGCCGAAAGATTGCAGATTTGTTAGGGATCGGATTTGTTGATCTGGATAAATACATCGAAGAGCGTTATTTTAAATCGGTTCCGGCTATTTTTGCGGAAGAAGGAGAACAGGCGTTCAGGGAGAAAGAACGCATTTCATTACTTGAGGTCGCTGAGTTTGAAAATATCGTTGTTGGCACAGGTGGTGGAGCCCCTTGTTTTTATGATAATATGGAGGTAATGAACAGCAATGGAGTCACAGTCTATATTGCTCCTGATCCAGAGGTTCTTGCAAAAAGATTGATTAAATCAAAAACTGAACGCCCGCTGATTGCCGGTAAATCAGAATCTGAACTTATTGCGTTTATTAACGATGCCTTGCAGAAACGCGCTCCATTTTACGAAAAGTCGCAGATTATTATCCGTGGAGAGAATAATCTGAATCCACAGCTGGTAATCGACAGGATTGATCAACTTCAGTAATTGATCCTCAATTTGTTGAAGAGCAACCGCAAGAGCACCCTATCAGCAAAAAATACAAAATTCAATAAGAGGATCATGAAAAGTACATTTAGCCTATGCTGAATAACAAAGGTGATAAACTGCATGAGGAGTTCTTTGTTTACAATGTAGTAGATGCCACACAGAAACAATAATAATCCGGTTAAAAATGCTATAATATACAGATAGTTAATGAATTCTGTTTTTGTCTGCGAGCGCCTTAGCATTTCTGCCGACACGTTCCTGGCAAAATCTGCGGATAGTTGAAAATCCGGTTCAGCGCTAAGCGATTCATCTATTAATTGATCCAGGTCTTTATTGTTCATGATTGGTCTCCTGAGTGATTTTACATTTTTTCTTGTCAGCTTCGAATGTCAGTTTCTTCTTCAATAATGCTTTTGCTCTGAAAAGATAGTTTTTTACTGTTCCCTCCGGCATGCCGGTGATTTGTTCTATTTCCTGGTACGAAAATTCTTCCAGATGAAACAGGGTGATCACAGTACGATAATGAGCGGGCAAGCGTTCAATTTGAGCACGGATGTAACGATGAAGGTCAATCTGCTCATAATCGGCTGTAATATTGTCTGTCATAAATTGAAGCTCTTTCGTTTCGTCTATATTTATTTCATCGGTTCTTTTGAATTTTCGAAGGTAATTAATGGCGGTATTATAAGCAATCGTGGCAATCCAGGTCGATAATTTAGATTCTGCACGGTATTTCCCCAAATTTTCATACACCTTAATAAATACTTCCTGTGAAACGTCTTCAACTTCCTCCTGCCGTTGAATTAATCGTCCGGTTATGTGAACCACCAGTTTCTGATAACGGCTCACCAATGCTGTAAATGCATTTGTATTCCCGTTTAATATCTGTTTGATTAATTCGTAATCGTCCATACTTTAGGTTTGACAATAAATGGCCTTTAAATGTTGCATCAGGTTCGAAATTATTTCTGATAATAATAAGGCCTGAACTGCAACATTTTCTTTGACAACATTGTCTCATTTTACAAACAATTAAAACTGAAAAATATGAAAGGTCCTTTTGATGTAATGATGGTTGCTGTAGTTTTTTACGCAATTTACGCAATTTTAAAAAATTTTACCGATTTCTTATTAAAACGGAAGATCATCAGAGCCGGCCATTTTGAGAATGCCGGAATATTAGAGCAGAGGGTGGCTTCTATAGGATCAGAGAACCAGGAAGCAAATAAGTTCCCGTCATTAAAATGGGGTTTAGTAGCTTTATTTGGTGGATTAGGCTTTATTTTTATTGATCAGATGAGCCCAAGTGCTTCTAATCCTGATAACTATCAGTCTTTTATGCACAACAGTGTGTTGCCTTTTGGGATTGAGTTAGTTTCTATTTCATTGGGATTTATTATCTATTTTTTGATAGTAAATTTCACTAAGAAGAAATAGTCCGTTGGATTATAGAAATGGTTGAAGAGACATGCACCAATTCGTCTCTTCAACCATTTAATTTTTATTTTCCCTCCAGGATTTTCTTCAACCATTTTTCTGC
>CAYHDA010000353.1:0-4294 GCA_964355145.1 uncultured Mariniphaga sp. | reverse complement strand
ATTCGGTGTACATAACGAATATACGCTGCCCGATTCACTGCGGAAAAAATTTCCGAACCTCCGTATTAGTCCGAACCACCATAAAGCAGCCAAACAATTCTCCTTTTCTGATAATTACTATTGCGACAGTGACGCCTCTATTCATGGCCACCATTGGATGATGGGGGTCATTCCGAACGAATGGGTCGAAGTAAACTCAAGTGTATCAAAAACCACGATGCTTTTCTCCAAAGCTTCAGGCAGGCGCCATCCGGGTACTACAGGAAGTATGGATCCTGAGGATTATGGCGAGATTGGTGGATTATGGGAGGCGCTCGAAAGACAGCATGTGTCGTTTTATAATTTTGGAGAAGCAAATGAAACAGCGCATGTAAGGGAAGAGTGGTATGACACAAATACCGGAGCAGCTCACGGTGTAATGGTGCCAATGCAAAAAGCATTATTCAAAAGAACCAGTCATAATTATGCAGGCTATAACACCAATATTCCGGATCAATACCGGATGGATCAGTTTGAAAAGGAGTTTACCAATAAATGGATCAAAGGGAAAGAAAAATTTCCGTCTTTAATTACGATGCAAGTTCCAAACGATCATGGAGCCGACATCCGTCCGCAGGATGGTTATCACTATCCGTCCTCATTTATGGTTGATAATGATTTGGCAGTGGGCAGGATTTTGCATTTCCTTTCCCGGACAAAATACTGGAAAAATATGCTGGTGATTATTACAGAGGATGATCCACAGGGAGGAAGAGATCACATCGATGCGCATCGCTCTGTATTATTGATGGCCGGCCCTTACGTGAAAAGAGGATATGTGTCTCATAACCATGCAAATTTTGGATCTATTCTGAAAACAATTTATAATATTCTGAATGTTCCTTACGTTAATCAGTTTGATGTTACGGCTTCATTATTGCAGGATTTTTTCACGCCGGAACCAGATTATTCTCCTTATACTTTGGAATTCCATGATTCCCGTATCTTTGATGCCGAAAAAGCGATGAAAAAATACAATCGCACAATTGACTGGCGCAAGATTGAGCAAGGACCTCCTTTAGATAATGAACAGGTGGAACGGGAGAGACATTATAAAAAATAATATAACAACAGATGAAGACTTTTTTTAAAGCACTTGGATCAATTTTACTGATAGTGGTGATCGGATTATTAATTTGGTTTTACTCAAATCTGAAAGACCGGAATCCTGGCTATAAAGCTGATTTAACAATTGAAAGTGGAAAGCCTGCCCCTTTAAATGCAGGATTCGCCGCTTTCTCCATTACACCTGAAGTACCTGACCGATGGGTCGATAAAAATAAAGATGCTGAATATAATCTCAAAGACGGAGATACATTTATTGACGGGAACGGAAATGGTGTGTTTGATCCCGTGTGGATCGCCGGATTCGGAAATAAAAAGCCTGCCAATGGAATACACGATGACACATGGGCCAGAACAATGGTGATCGATGATGGAAAAACGCGGCTGGCTATCGTTGTTCTCGATGCAATCGGATTTATGAATGACGATGTGATTGATGTCAGGAAAATGATACCCTCTGAGGCTGGAGTTACTTACACAATTATTACCTCAACCCATACTCACGAAGGTCCCGATTTTTTGGGTCTCTGGGGCGAATCACCGTTAAAGAGCGGGATTAATAAAAAATATTTTGAATATGCTAAAAAACAGATTGTTAAATCTGTTTTGTCTGCAGTCAAAAATATTCGTCCTGCAAGATTAGCTGTCTCTGAGGATCTTACCGGTGCCGCTCCTTTAGTTATTGATACCAGAGATCCTCAGGTACTTGACGCCGGCATGAGAATTATCAAGGCCATCGACCGCGAAAATGGCGAAGTGCTCGGCTCATTGATTGCCTGGGGTGATCACCCCGAAACATTATGGAGCGATAATCTGCTGATTACCTCAGATTTTCCCCATTACCTGCGCGAAGCTGTAGAAAAGGGAGTTTTCCAGGGCGATAGTCTGGTTAAGCCTGGAATTGGCGGAGTTGCAATCTACATTAACGGTGCAGTTGGCGGATTGATGACTACTCATCCGCGATTAACTGTAAAGGATCCAATATCGGGTCAGGAGTTTAAGGAGCCTACATTTGAAAAAGCTGCCGCACAAGGTAAGGCGCTGGGATTGATTGCATTGAGTGCAATGGAGAAATCAGATACAAATGTGGATACTGCCAGTATTTCACTAATTGTCAAAACACTTTTATTACCCATCGAAAACAAGATGTTTCAACTTGGAACAATGATAGGCACATTGGATCGTGGTACAACAGGCTGGATGAAAATGCGCTCTGAACTTGCCGTTTTTAAAATTGGTGCGCTTTCTTTTGCAACATTTCCGGGAGAGATATATCCCGAGCTTATAAATGGTGGAGTCGAAGCTCCTGAAGGTCAGGATTATAAAATAGCTCCTGTTGAGGTTCCATCCATCAGGGAATTAATGGGCGGGAAATTTAAATTCGTATTTGGCCTGGCTAACGATGAAATTGGCTATATCATTCCCAAAAGCCAATGGGATACAGAGGCTCCTTATACCTATGGCAGAAAAGACAGTCCGTATGGTGAGGTGAATTCGATCGGTCCTGAAACTGCGCCGACATTGCACCGGAATCTTAAGGAAATGCTCGGTGAATTGAATAAATAATAAGATTTAATTAATCAAACTATTCATGAAGTCTGTTATTTTAAAGCGTATTCTTTCAGTAATTTTAATCCTGTTAATCGCTTGCGGAGCACTCATGGTAATTCCTCGGGTATGGTCGGCTTTAAATAAGGAGAAACCTCCCGTTGGTTATCATTTTTTATCCGTTACTTACCTCGCTTTCAAAGTAGGACTTGAAAAAATGATCGACAGAAGACCGGCTGTATCATCTGATATTATAGAAGTTAAAAATATTGAATACAAATATATCAACGGAAAGTCGCTGCAGCTGGATCTTTATAAATCTCAGGATCTAAAAAAAACGGCTCCAATACTGGTCTTTATTCATGGCGGAGGATGGAGTGGGGGTGAACGGGCCGATTACCTGGTTTACCTTCTTGCTTTCGCTAAAAAAGGGTATGTAACGGCTACAGTCTCTTACCGTCTTCTGAAAGATGCCCCATATCCCGCATGTGCCGAAGATATTACGGATGCGGTTCAGTGGTTGTTTAAAAACGGCGGTAATTATGGATACGATCCGGATCGGATCGCATTGATTGGCGGATCTGCAGGAGCCCATCTTGCTTTGCTGGCTGCTTATGAATGGAAAAATGCAAAGACAAATTCCGACTCAATTTTCGTTGGTACAAACAGGCACAGGATTAAAGCAGTGGTTGACATTTACGGACCAACAGACCTCACTACAGAATTTTCAAGAACTAATTCAACAGTAACCTCTTTTCTGGCTCATTCTTATGCTGAGGCACCCGAACTGTTTGTGGAAGCTTCCCCAATCCAGTACCTGGATAAATATGATCCTCCTACAATGATCCTGCATGGAACATCAGATCAGATAGTTCCAATCAGTCAGTCCGACCTGTTGAAATCACGTCTGGATAGTCTGGGTATTCCGAATGTTTATTTTAAAGTGCCGTTATGGCCTCATACGATGGATGTTATTGAGCGGGTTAACCATTTTTCGGAATTGAAGATGACCGATTTTTTTAATAAATACCTTAACTAACCAAACTGAAACCGGATATCTACGTCTGCTAATGCGATAGAATTCGGTCCAATTAATATAGTAACTAAAGTAATTCTTATGCTGTTAAAATTTTTTAAACGGTTCCTTTCGGTTTTGCTTCTCACCCTCCTTTTAGGTAGTTTCTTAATGATCATTCCAAGAGTTTGGTCTGCTTTAAATCCCGAAAAACCGCCTGTTGGTTATCATTATGTTATTCCAGGTTACATTGCGGTTGGAACGGGTCTCGAAAAGCTGATCAATATGACGCCTGAGGTTCCCTCTGATATTGAGGTAATCAATGACATTGAATATAAAAATATCAATGGAAAATCGCTGCAATTAAATATTTATAAGCCAAAGAACACTCCAAAAGGATCCCCATTGCTGGTATTTATTCACGGAGGAGGATGGAGAAGCGGAAAAAGATCAGATTATCAGGTTTATACCGTGGCTTTTGCGAAGAAAGGCTATATGACAGCGACTGTTTCTTACCGGTTATTAAAAGATGGTCCATACCCTGCATGTGTGGAGGACATCATGGATGCAGTTCAATGGTTTTATGCGAATAGTGAGAAGTATGGCTATGATCCTGACCGGATTGCA
>CAYHDA010000352.1:0-4299 GCA_964355145.1 uncultured Mariniphaga sp. | reverse complement strand
TTCAAATAAAATGAAAATCAAAAATGCGACATTAAATCTTTCCGATTACTTAAGTGGTTTCAGATGATTTATAAACTATTCTTCATTTTATTGATAGCGGTCCTTATGGGGTCCTGTAGTCAGAATCCCAAACCAAAGAAAAGCATGAAGCCTGTGCCGAATGACATTTCGGTTTTGGCTGCTTTACCACTTAAGGTGCCGGTTCCAGTTGATAATCCAATTTCAAAAGAAAAAATACTGTTGGGCAGATTGCTTTTTTTCGATCCAATTCTTTCCGGCAGTAAAGATGTTGCGTGTGCTACATGCCATCATCCTGAATTTGGATATGCTGAAAATCTCGAAATTTCAATAGGCGTCAATGGAGTGGGATTAGGGAGTATCCGAACATTTAAACATCCCAATAGTATACCTTTTGTGAAACGAAATTCCCAGACCATTGTTAACACTGCCTTTAATGGTTTAACGAATGAAGGGGCAACAGTTTCGTCTTTAGCTCCTATGTTCTGGGATATGAGGGTTAAAGGTCTTGAGAATCAGTCACTTGAGCCGATTAAGGCATTTGAGGAAATGCGGGGATATAGTTATGAAGAAAATGTTGCTCTGGATAAAATTGTAAATCGGCTTAGACAAATAGCTGAATATCAGCAGTTATTTAAAGAGGCTTTTGGGGGTATTAACGCAATTACGAAAGAAAATCTTGGCAAAGCCATCGCAACTTACGAACGTACGCTTATTGGCAACAATTCAAGATTTGACCAGTATATGCGGGGAAATCCTTCCGTACTCTCGCAAAATGAAATAGCCGGATTGAATCTTTTTTTAAAAGACGGTTGTTCCAATTGCCATCAGGGCCCGATGTTTTCAGATTTCAAGACACATATAATGGGTGTGCCCGAACAAGAGAAACTGACCTTTTCTGATGATGGATTCGAGAAGAGTTATGCCTTCAGAACTCCTTCATTACGAAACCTTCGGTTAACATCTCCTTATATGCACAATGGAAAACTAAAAACCCTTGAAAATGTCATGGAATTCTATGAAGATTTATCGGGAGGCAAAATAAGTAACCCCAGAGTGATATCCGCACAGATTGATCCATTAGTTGCGCAATTAAAGGTCGATTTTAAAGATATTTCCCCAATAATAGCGTTTCTAAGTACGTTGAATGATGAAAAATATGACAAGAGCATTCCGGCCAAAGTCCCAAGTAAATTGATGGTAGGCGGAAGGATCAAATAAATGATGATTGATCGCGATTATTTCTTATTCGTCATTAACAATTATTAACCAATATTAACACAATGGATTAATTAATAAGAAGTGGCATCAAGTTATTTTTAATAACTTACCTCGGTAATTTTAAGACCCTTTCTAAGCCCGTTTCAATTATTTATGGAAGAAGTACTTAATGATTAGGTATTTCATAATAAGCTTAATTATAATAACTTGAGTTTGCACTAATAATTAAATTATGAAAGAAATGGATGAAAACAAGAAGATTAGCAGGCGGGGATTCATTGGAACTACGTCTGCTGTAGCTACTGGGATTTTTATTGTTCCTTCAAACACGATCGCGGGTTTAGGACATAAAGCGCCGAGTGACAAGCTGAATATTGCCGGAGTAGGAATAGGTGGTATGGGAAAAGGTAACCTTGAGCGGATGGCTACTGAAAATATTGTTGCGCTTTGCGATGTTGATTGGGGAGTTGGGAGGAATAATGTACCAAAGGTTTTTGATACTTACCCAAAAGCACAAAAATTTTATGATTGGCGCGAAATGTATGATAAGATGGGGAAATCCATTGATGCAGTGATGGTTGCGACCTCTGATCACAATCATGCCGGTCCTTCTGCACATGCCATCACAATGGGAAAACATGTCTTTACCCAAAAACCCTTAACACATAGTGTTTACGAATCACGTTTGTTGACAAAACTGGCAGCTAAATATAAAGTAGCCACTCAGATGGGAAACCAGGGGTCGTCGGCTGAAGGAGTAAGACTGGCCTGCGAATGGATATGGAATGGTGAGATTGGTGAAGTAAAGAGTGTTGAAGCTTACACGAACCGGCCGGTCTGGCCACAGGGATTAACGGCGCCGACAGATACTCCTCCGGTACCTGACACTTTGAAGTGGGATCTTTTCATCGGCCCGGCAAAGATGCGTGCTTACAATCCTGCATTTCATCCATGGGTTTGGCGTGGGTGGTGGGATTATGGAACCGGAGCACTTGGGGATATGGCCTGTCATGTAATGCATCCTATTTTTACTGCCTTGAAACTTCAATACCCGATCAATGTTATTGGTAGTTCAACACCGGTTATGCCAGATTGTGCACCAAGTGCCGAAATCGTCCATCTTACCTATCCTGAGCGTAAGAAATCAAAAGAAATGAAAATCCATTTGCCTGAAGTGAAGGTTTCGTGGTTCGACGGTGGTCTTAAACCTGAGTACCCTGGTAACTGGCCGGCTGACAGAAAACAAAGTTCAGGTGTGATTTTCCATGGATCTAAAGACTCGCTGATTTGCGGTGAGTATGGAACAGATCCGATTCTGCTTTCCGGAAGGGTTCCGAATGTTGAAAAAACAATTCGTCGCATTGAAGTAAGTCATGAACAGGACTGGATCCGTGCGTGCAAAGAAAGCCCGGAGAGCCGTGTGAATAGTGCTTCCGATTTCTCAGTTTCCGGACCTTTCAACGAGATGGTTGTTATGGGCGTTCTGGCAGTTCGTCTTCAATCGCTTAATAAGGTTCTCCATTGGGATGGTCCAAATATGAACTTTACAAATGTCACTGCAGAGGATAAAATCAGGATTGGAAGAGGCGATGCGATTTCAGCAAAAGATTTTGCCGCTGAACTGATCAAGCATAATTATCATAATGGGTTCACCTTACCCGATATGCCGGTTTAATATTAAGATCAAAACGAAAAAAGGCGGGGTTTTCTCTGCTTTTTTTCGTTTTGTAAAACTGATTTGCTTTCAAATTGTATCTTTGTAAAAAAAATCATGACAACAATAATCATAAACGAACGGACCGCAAAAGGAAAAAAATTGCTGAGTTTTTTAGCGGAATTTCACAACGAAGAATTTATTCAGGTTGATAAAAGGCCAAACAAAGAAACCATTCACGCAATAGAAGCATCCCGCAAAGGAAAGGTCACAAGAACAAAAGGCGTGGCTGACTTGATGAAAAAACTCAATTCCTAATGTATTCCATCTCATTTACAAATAAATTCAAAAAAGATTTTGCGCTATGCAAAAGTCGAAAGTACCAGATTGCCAAAATTGAGAAGATTTTTGAAGAGCTTAAAACGACAGGCACTGTACCGAAAAAGCATAAACCTCACACCCTTGATGGAAACTATAATGGATGCTGGGAGTGTCACATTGAGTATGACTGGCTGTTAATTTGGGAAACGTTTCCTGATAATGAGATTCATATTATTCGTACCGGAACCCACTCCGACCTGTTTTGAATTATTTTATTATCCCTGAATCCAAGCACCACTTGTTGGCAGGTTTTTTATTCCATTTTCCTGGCATAATCTCTGTCAAATCTGAACTTATTCCCCAAACCCCACGTTTCTCTTTATTCCGCCTATCGAAGTAAAATGGAACAAAAAGGGCGGTAGTTACAAAATAGAACACCCATAGTTGCCGGCTTAGTCCAACTCTGTTTTATTTCCCATTTCCCCTCGTGACTTTAATATAATTCAGTGAGATAATTTATTTCAATCAATTATTTAAAATACCTTTGGGGAAACGTTAAATAAAACGCTGTTACGTTGGCGTTCATTGAAACGTGATATCTCAGACCTCAACTAAAAAATAAACGATATCATAACCTGGCCGGGACAATTACAGCGTGACAGAATAGATGACATTTTAATTATGAGTAAAGCAAAAATATCCATACGTTTTTTTGACGACCGCGAGGTGCGAGCCGTTTGGGACGAACAAAACGCCAAATGGTGGTTTAGTGTATTGGATATTGTTGCCGTACTTACCGACCAAGACGACTACACTAAAACCCGCAACTATTGGAAATATCTTAAAGCCAAATTGAAAAAAGAAAACAGCGAGTTGGTTAGTGTCACTACCCAACTGAAACTTTTGGCAAGTGACGGTAAAAGATATTTAACCGATATGTTGGATTACACTGGTATAATTGCCTTGGGCAAAGAGTTTCCGGGCAAAAAGGCAAACCGATTTATAGAATGGTTTACGTTCAGCGATGAGAGCATAGATGGGAAAAGCAAAACAAAAGCATATGCACTGTTTGAAAGTTCCTTTAT
>CAYHDA010000351.1:0-4302 GCA_964355145.1 uncultured Mariniphaga sp. | reverse complement strand
CAAGTGACCATGTGAACAAGTGAACTCTTACCCTCAAACCCGCTCCAACTCCTCCAGCAACGCTCTTCGTTGCGGAAATTTCTGCTGAAGGTGTTTCACCAGATCTTCGGCCTGGGTTATTGCACCAAACTTTCTCATTCTTCTGATGAACCTTGCTGCTTCCTGATAGTGGTTACGTCCGGTATGACGTTCCAGCAGTTCCAGGATACCTTTTTTATACAATGCGGCGAATTCTTCCGGATAGCGGCCACACAGGTGGCTTTCGTATTCCCTGATCCCCGTCAGGGTGAAATTCCGGCTGACGACATCCAATAAGGTTTTCCACCGTTCCTCCTCGATGCAGAGCCACGCCAGGAGGCGGGAATCACTCCATCGCCCTTTGGTGGTAATCTCCTGAATCAGCCCATCGATAAATGACGTCCATTCGCCTGCATCTACCTCCGATTTCAGGATCTTATAATATTGCTTATGATCACGATTGGCCTGGTATAACAGGTGCCGGGCATGGGTAATGACCGCTTCCTTGTCCTTCTGTTTCAGGGCAATCTTCAGGAGCCAGTCCACCCAGATATCTGCCTGGCCTGGTTTATTTTTCTGATCCTGTGTAATGCCTTCACGGGCAAGATTGCCTGCAAGTTGCATATCTCCCAGTTCGAAGGCCCTTTTTATGGCCTGTTCCCTGATCGATGGGTTCTCTATATGGCTGGCCAGGTATGCCTCTGCCTCGTCATGCCTCCCGCTTTTTTGTAATACGTCCAGTATCCTTTCATGAATGCGGTCTTCCTCATATTGTGAATGAGGCATTGATTCGAGCAGATCAAGTAAAATATCGGCCTCCTGTGCCCCATGCATCACCTCTGTTGCAAGGAGCAGGATATCCAGATGCCAGTCCCATCCCTCGAAGAGTTTTTTCTTAAATGCCTTAACTGAATATTCAAACATCCATTTCCGCTGTTCTTCAGGGGGGTTGGCCGTGGCGACCCGGGCCATGATCTCCATGGCCTCCTCAATACATCCCCCGATTTCTCCGTCGCTGTCGTCGGCAAATTGAAGCGCCTTCACCATCTCCTCGAGAACCGCAGAAGAGATCAGCAGGGCTGTCTGGTAGTTCTTTATTTCAATATGTTTGCCGGCATTGACAAGCATTTCATACACCGCCTTCCCCACAGATGGTGCCCTGTTCCATTCAATAAATCCGCCCCGGCCTTTAGCCGACTGTAGAATGGCCTTTACCTGTTGCGCGTAAATTGCCTTTGATTCTCCTTTCACTGTGTGGGTAAACCGGGCCAGGAACCGGCGCCGGAATGCCGGGTCCCCAAGGCTTTGCTCACGAATAAACTCACACAGTGTCTCAGGTGGCAGCTTGCCCAGGATCTCATCAACCTGTTCTTTGACCGTTTTCCGCCCCGAGGTTTTCTCCGGCTTGCCGGTTAAATCGGTTGAACTCTTTTTAGCCCGCACCGTAATTCCCAGCGCCTCCTTCTGTAATGCAAAAAGGAGAGAAGCAACATGTTTGCAAACCGGGCCCATGTCGTACGGGCAGGTGCAGGAGTAGTCGGTCACGTTTTCGTTGTGGATGGTGACGGTCACCCGGTAGGGTTCCGATCCCTGCACCATGGCTTCAAAGCAACCGGGCGACAACTCTTCAGGTTCTTCTACCAAACCCTTTTTAAAATAGTCCAGCCCTCGTTTCAGTATGACCTCATCAATGATCTGTTCGAATTGATTTAAGGGGATATTCATGGGATGAATTGAACTTGAAAGTAAAAGTAAGAATTTTTTTGCTCCTCTTCCTGTGGCTCCTGCTGGCCTGCAGATCTGCCAGGTGTAATGTCATCCGCAGAAAATTACTTATCAAGGTTCGGCAACCAGCAAATTCTCGTAATCATACTTCCTGTATTCCTTGCTTTTTTCTTTCTCCCTGTTTATTTCGATCAACTCGTTCTTTACCTGCAGCTTTAACCAGAGTTCAGGAGATGTATGGGTGAATGAACTTAATTTCAGGATCATCGATGAGTTTAACTTTCTGTCACCAACAAGATACTTATGCAGATTACTGCTTTTCAGAATGCGAAAGAATGATTTTTTTCAAATCATCCTGTTTCTGATCATTCCATATATCCTTTGTCTTGATCTCTTTCCTGGGTGGATTTATTTCGATTGATTTTTTGCATGTCATACCTTTTTCAATTCGAGCATCATGGATTAAAGCTCCGATTTTAAAGTTTTCATAGCCTGCTTCGAGTTCGTCACGTTCTTTCGTCCCGATTTTTCCGTAGTTTTTTTCTTTAAACTCTTCAAGAGTCGTTAAGTTGTTATTTTTCGCTTTCATATTCTGCTTTTATTTTCAGACCCATTTGGCGTACTTTATTTTCATCTCATCATGGGGAATTAGATTGTCAATGTTTTCTGATTCTTCATTGGCTGCCAATAACTCAGCCATCTCTTCTTTTGATAATTTCCCCCAAAGGCTTCCATCCCTGGTGGCTCTTTTACGTAGCATTAACTCAAGCGTTGTCATGCCATGGGAATTTAACACAAAGGTACTACCCAATTGAGATAAATCCAAATCTTCAAATTGACTATTCATGGCTAAAGGATCTGCAAAAGAGGTATGTCGGGAATTCCGACACACCTCTCAACATTGAGCTATTCGGTGCCACTACCCAGCTGTACGAAATTATCGTACAACTGTCCATTTCAATGCCGGACAGGGAGAGGCTGGAGTATCGGTATGCACAGTTTTTGAGGGCAGGATAAGCACCCTTTTTCCACCACGTCACCACGTCACCACTTCAACAAGGAAAAATAGGTACGGTGAAGCGAAATCAATTGTCAATTCATGGGTAATGGTCCGTCAAAAAGGCTCTCCAGTATGTCTGTATTTTTCGTAAATTGTTCCGGAAAAATTGCCTGAATGAAGATAAAACGACATCTATCCATAGTCATGCTGCTTGCCTGGACGGTTTTCCGGGTGTCCGCTCAGGATCAGGCGCTTCCTGATTCAGCTGAATACGGCAACCTGAGGATCTTTACTGAGCCAATCGAGGCCCTGATTGAGATTCCCTCGCTTAACATTAATTACTCAAAGGTTGATGAGTTTGCGTCCATCACGTTTATCCCACCGGCCAAATATCATATACGTGTTTCGGCAAAAAAGAAGGTCCTGGAATACGAGATTGAAGTTAAATCCAACACGGAAAGTTTTGTGATTTTTGATCTCAAGAAAAAAAAGGTCATATTTCAGTAAAAACACACTTTCTGAAGTCGACAGGTATGTAAAGGAGTCGAAGGAGAAGAGAATACTAAAGTGGTTAGAAGTTCTTCAAAAAAGCTCTCCAACAAGTCTCTATTTTTCGTAATTTGTCCCAGAAAATAACAAAAAATGGAGACCGGCAAGAACCACCTTTACCGAACACATTCAGAATGTTTTCAATGAAGGTGAATTAAATGAGGAGGTGGTATGTCGGGAATTCCGACACACCACTCAACATGGAGCAATTCAAGGCAAAACCTAGGAGAAGCGTCTAAATTATGAGTAAGGCAAAAACATCAATACGGTTTTTAACGACTACGAAATGTTTATGAAAGGGATTATGTGAAAAAAGTAAAAGCAATAATGATTTTTTAACTTATGAGCAACATAAAACTATTTGAAAGTAAGAAAATTCGTTCAGTTTGGAATGACAAGGATCAGAAATGGTACTTTTCTGTTCAAGACGTTATAGAAGTGTTAACAGATAGTACAGATGTTAAGCAATACATAAGAAGGATGTTAAGCCGTGACGAAATGCTTAAAAGCAACTGGGGTACAATTTGTACCCTAGTTGAAATGGAAGCCGCGGATGGCAAAAGACGAAAGATACAGGCTTCCGATACGAAAGGACTTTTAAGAATAATTCAATCAATACCATCACCTAAAGCAGAACCATTTAAGCAATGGCTGGCCCAGGTGGGTTCAGACAGGCTGGATGAAATTGAAAACCCCGAACTGGCCACTCAGCGGTCACGGGAATTATACAAACTTAAAGGTTATCCCGATGACTGGATTGAAAAGTGGATGCGAAGCATTGCCATTCGCGAGGAATTAACCGGAGAATGGAAAAACAGAGGGGTTAAGGAACAGATTGAATATTAAATTCTTACCGCTGAAATTTCAAAAGCAACATTCGGGTTAACACCATCTGAATATAAGAAAGTAAAAGGATTGAAAAGTCAAAACCTGAGAGATCACATGACTGATCTTGAGTTGATTTTTTCCATGTTGGGAGAAGCATCCACGACAAAAGTAACCAGAGCAAA
>CAYHDA010000350.1:0-4328 GCA_964355145.1 uncultured Mariniphaga sp. | reverse complement strand
ATTCTTATCCTTCGCCGTTCATTATTCCTTGTTCGATATTCGATATTCGCTTTCAAATGCCAAAAAAATCAATGCGGTAAACTTTACGTATGCCTTATCTAATCAATGCCCTACTTATGTATTTTGAAAACGAGCATAAAAAACAAGAAGTTGATAGATTGTCGCACGGAGGACGCGGAGCAAGGGAAACCGCCAAAGGTTTTGAAAAGAAAATGAACTATAGCCAAACAAATCAGGTTTTCGACGACAACAGCAGTTAATCCCGTTATCCTGTCAAAAATGAAGCTTGCGCGTATGCCCCCGCGCCCCTGCCTGCGTGTGACACATTGGGTGCAACACAAGCGAAGGTTTAACGTTGATTTCCTCGTTCCTTATCTCCTGAAGAAGTGTCCCATGGGGCACTTTGTGTCATGGGGCACTTTGTGTCATGGGGCACTTATTCAGTATTTATAAATTTTATTTGATGCATCAACGTAGCGTAAATCTAAATACAACCCAATAATTCTTGAGCTATTTTTAAATCCTATTTCATTCCAAAAATATTTCCGAGACAAATCGTCCATATACTTTAACCTGTCTCAGGGATATGGGTTACACCGTCCTATTCACAGGAATAATATTGTACGTGATGTACAGGTACACCTGTTTTGCCCTACAAAGACAGCATTAAACAGGAACTGTTTACTAAAATAATAATTATTTTAACTGATTGGTATTAGTTTTGTGTGTACAAGCAACATGAACGTATAGCCAAACAAATCAGGTTTTCGAAAATTAGATACTTTTGACTATATTTATTCTTTTAGGAATAAATTTGCCGTTGAGAAGAACGATCAGTCTTAATTTGAGGATATTATGAGTGAATTGAATAGAAAAGAATATCAATCGGTTATTTTGGCGGCGCTATTGCATGATATCGGAAAATTATTGCATCGCGGAAGTCCTGAATATAAAGGCAAGCATGAGTGTGCGTCGTCAGCATTTATTGAAAACTTTCGTGATAAACTTGAAAATAACAAACTTTACAATATTGACCTTGTAAAGCTATTAGTCCAACAGCATCATGCGACAAAAACCGATACGGAGGAAAATGGATATTTTGCCGCAAAAACAAACGTAGAGAAGGAAAAGTTATGGAAATTAATACGCATTGTTCAGGAGGCAGATAGTTATTCATGTGCCGAAAGGGATCTTGAGCAACAAAGAAAAAGGGATATAGCCAGAGGAATGGTTCCAATGGACTCAATATTTTCCAATGTAAATCTAGACCTAAAGAACACTGAAGAGGAAAAAGCCGGTAGATATCATCTACATCCATTAGAACCGTTAACCGCCTTTCCAAAAGATTTCCAAAAACTTGACGTGAATGAAAATAGCACACTCATTGGTTTATTCGAAAACAATATCCCCTCTTTTTCCGCATTAGAGCGCTTTGACGAAGTCCTCAATGTCTGGCTCAACATTTTAGAAAAATTCATGTGGGCCGTGCCAAGTGATACTCGTTATGAAATTTCAGACATATCACTCTTTGACCATTTAAGATCTTCGGCAGCCATTGCTGCCTGTATGTATAAACGTCACATAGGTTCCATTGAAGAAGGTAAAAACTTTGACTGGAAAGAAGAGTTCGTCTTTGTTGGGGGTGATTTCTCAGGCATTCAGAACTATATATTTGACATAACAAGTTTAGGTTCGGGAGGTGCTGCTAAGAGGCTGAGGGCGCGATCCTTTTTCATCTTTCTCTTTTCTGAAGTAACTATCCACAAAATTCTTCATGCACTTGATCTTCCTATCGTTTGCGATCTTTTTTCGTTTGGAGGAAAGTTTCTTTTGCTAGCTCCCAACGAGAAGAAAACATCCGATATCTTAAAACGAATTAAAACTGAAGTCGAACAAGAGATACATGATATCTATTTTAACCAGTTTTCGTTCCTCCTAACAAATGCAACAGTAAAAGAATTTAAAGAAGAGTTTGAAGTTTATAATTTTTTTAAGATAGCAGATCAGATGTTTTATCGTTTAGAGATTGAAAAAATTAAAGAATCACAACAGGTCTTGTTGGACACACACTCGAAGACATGGGATGTAAATGCTTTTAAAGCAGACAAAATGTATGAAGAATATCAAAAAATTGGAGTTTGCAAAATATGTGGTAAGCATCCTGCAACACGGCATGAAAAACAGGAAGAAGGCGAAGAATCCACTCCAATAGAATGTTGTTTCACTTGCTATCGGGATAAATATTTTATCGGTCAATCGTTGCCCAAGTGCGGTTATATTGCTTTCGGGAAAGGCACGGTAAGCGAGAACGATGAACAAGAAGGGAAAAAGATTGTTATTTTTCATCCATGTAGAAACAACGATACAGAGAATAATAAAGGCAATGAGAGTTATTATGTAGAATTATTGGAAGACTTGGAAGATTACAAAAAGGGCAATGAATATTATCTGGTGTACGATATAGGTGAAGCGGAAGAGGATAACGGGATAAATCGTTTAATTCCAGAAAAAAAATATTATGCCAATTATGTGCCTTGTGCAACCACAAAAGATGATAAAGAAAAGGTGTTAAGTTTTGAGGATATTGCAAAGAAATCAAGATGGCAAAAAACCGATAAGAAAGGTAAGTGTCAATTCTATGGAAGTGACCTTCTTGGGGTATTAAAGGCTGACGTGGATAATCTTGGGCTTGTATTCAGTAAAGGCTTTGAAAATCCTAAACGCATTGAAAAAGATGTAGGGGAGATTGATAAAAAAACAATTTCTCGTTATTTAACCATGAGTCGAATGCTCGAACTCTTCTTTTCAGGCTGGATAAATGAGACAATTTCAGACGGTGACAAAGAAACCATTATAAATGAACTGGTAAAGATTGAGCATGTTGATGCCGTTCGCTTCAGGAGCTACCTTGAAAAAGACGTTATTAACTTCAAAAATATTTATACCGTCTATTCCGGTGGAGACGATATGGTGCTTGTAGGCCCCTGGGAAACCATGATTGTCTTTTCAATATTCCTCAATATGCAATTTAGAAAATACACCTGTAACAACAAATTTATTACCTTGTCCGCCGGTTTGACTTTTGTCAAACCCAAATACCCTATCGCTTCTGCTATAAAACAGGCAGAAATGCTTCTGGCAAAATCAAAAGGCCGAATTATTCCCGATAAATCCGGCGATGCAAATCATAATAAAACATCAAAAGAAGAGTCAAAAGATATCGGGAAAGATGCTATAACGCTTTTTGGAACTACAATAAAATGGGATAAACTCCCTGAGCTTATTAACTTTTTCTTGTTTTTGAATGAGAAGATGAACAGCAATGGAGACGCATCGGAAGATGAAAAATCAAACATAAACACTTCTTTTCTTCACAGGTTGCTTGAATATCATCGGATGGCCTTGCGGTTTCTGGATGACGGCAAAGTTGATGGATTAAAATATCTCTCAGCATTAAGTTACGATATTGGCAGGAACATCGTTAAAAGGGATAAGAGCGGCACTATTACCAAAGGGCAAAAGGAACAAGATGTTTTACTAAGTCTGATAAATAAAATACCTGACAAAAGCACATTAATGTACAACATAAAAATCCCTTTATTTTGGGCTTTATATAGGTATCGAAAAGGAATAAAAGACGAATAAACCGTTTCATAGAAAAAAATATTCTTAAAGGAGGTTAAATACGTGGAAAATTACTTTTACGAAGACGAAAAAAAGGAAATAATTAAAGTAGGTTTTTTGGATAACGCTGCAAGAAATTGGGCAAAGAGCTTTATTGATCCCAAACAACCAAAAGACTACCGGCAACGGAATCCTAAGCTAACATCCGCCCAGTTGCGTAAATTCCATATTGAGGCAAAGGAACTGGAAGAGCGGGTGAAAAACCTCCCTGATGAAGAGTTTCCAAAGCTTAGGCCATTAGTAAAAATGCTAAAATCTAAAGTAGCTTACGCCTGTCCAAATACCGGCAAGGACAGAAAGGTTCCTGATGAATTCAGGAAATACATTGAAGAAATGGTGGATAACATTAACGACCGTAAGGACTTTATGGCGTTCGCATTATGTTTTGAAGCGGTAGTTGGGTTCTTTTACGGACAGGGAGGGAGGTAGATATGAAACTAAAGGGATATAAAAAAATTGAAGGGACTATTGAGGTTGTTACTGGGCTACACATCGGCGGCAGCACGACCATCATCGAAATAGGCGGCAAGGATAACCCGATTATCAAGCATCCTACAACAAAGGAACCCTACATACCGGGATCATCTCTCAAGGGCAAGATGCGGTCTCTGAACAGGCCCATGAGTCCATCTAGAGTCTGTGCC
>CAYHDA010000349.1:0-4396 GCA_964355145.1 uncultured Mariniphaga sp. | reverse complement strand
GTAAAAGTCATTATACCATACTCATAATAAAAAAAGATATTCAGTCATGGAACAATCTTCAATTCTTCTCAAACTTTTAGTAATCCGCCGGACGGACGTGTGGTCCAGATCGCCTGGGGCCGGCTGGCCAACTCACCAGGTATGCCGTTTAACCAGTGTATGCTCTTTCCTGTGAATCTGCGTCTCGAAAAAAATGACCAGGGGTATCGCATGCTCCCCTATCCCATTCAAGAGGCCGAGTCGTTGCAAGGTAAGGGAATTATCCTGAAAGGAAAATCCCTTGGAGAAATCAATGATATGTTAAAGAAACAGATAGGAAAGGAGTGGCGGATCAAGATAAAAACGGGCAACATGACCTCTCCATTTACATTATCAATAGGTGCAAACCAAATGACTGTAAAGCGGGATCAGATTGTCTGCGGAGGGAAAACAGCTTTGCTTTCAGGAAATTCCGGGGTGGAACTCGACATTCTGGTGGACCGGACAACTATCGAAATATTTGGGAATAAGGGGGAGGCTTATATGCCCTTCGCTCACAATGCATTAATTAATAGCGGATTGAATATCACGGGAGATGATGCGATGAAAATCGAATCGGCAGAGATATATCCTATGCAGTCTGTCTGGGAATAAGTGAATGGGTTAAAAAGTTGATGGGTTGATGGGTTGATAAGTTGATAAGTTGATGAATTTGAAATGATCAACCTGGAAAAATGTAAACGAGATTTTATATGAAAAAATTAATTATTATTTTGCTTTGCACCTTATGCCTTAGTCAGGCAAAGTCGCAAAATAATGAGGTATTATTCCGGTGGAATTTTGATAACATTCAAGAATCAGGACATAAAGGGATCAAAAAGCCTGACAAAAATATTCCGGTAGCTATAGATGCTGCACAATTTGATCAATACCAGGTTGGAGGTCTCACAAAGTATGTGCCCGGAGTAAAAGGGACAGCAATTAAGTTTGATGGCTTTTCTTCGTACATCGATATAATTCCAGCTAAACAGGCTGAAAAAAATAACCAGACCGATAAAAAATTCAGGCTTCCTAAAAATATCAGTATTGAAGCCTGGATTTCATTGGGTGCTTATCCATGGAGCTGGGCTCCTGTACTTACGATGGGTAAATATAAAATTTCCGGATTTTATATGGGCATCGACTCACGTGGTAGAGTTGGCATCCATGTTTCTGATGGTACATCAACCTGGCATGAATGTAATTCAAAATTGAATCCTGATTCAAAGCTTGGACTCGGATTAAGAAAGTGGTATCACATAGTGGGTACTTATAATCAGACAGATGGTTTGGCAATTTATGTGAACGGTCAATTGGAAAATACCTGTAATAATTTTATTGATCAACGTGGAATCGTATACAGCGATCTTGATAAGGGATTCAGGATGGGGATGAACCGCGAAATGCTCGCTCCAACTGATGCCATAAGGGATTGGGCAACCTTCCCGTCAAGGTATTCAATGGATGGAATTCTTGATGAAGTGAAAATATATGGTAAGTGTTTGAATGCAAATGAAATAAAAGATATTTATGCCTCTGTAAAACCGGAAAATGAACCACAGTTTGCTCCCAGAAAATTCCCGGCCGTTAAATCTTCGGGCAGGTTTGCAGCTAATTACACAACGCTGAATTACTATCCTGAATGGGATGCTATTTGGCCTGTGGGTCCTTTTAATGACATTGTTGTTCAATTTGATGAACTTCCAACCAAAGTTATGTTCTGGAGGGGTACCCGCTATTCTCCATGTTTAGTCTCTGAAAATGGGAAATGGATGGCGGACCAGAGCCGCGAAACAGGCAATAACTGGTTTTTGGCAAAGGGTTCAAGTGATGATATTCCTACAGGATGTATGGAACATATGTCTGATACCCAGTGCAGAAGTTCGCGTGTGGCAATTATTGAAAGTAATGATGCACGCGTGGTGGTTAACTGGAGATACCTTCAGATGGATGTAAAACTGCGTCAGAATGACTTGTCCAACAACACAGGATTTGGTGAATGGGGTAATGAGTTGTATTATATTTATCCTGATGGAGTTACTGTTCGAAAAGTATTACCCGGAACCGGTGGCTGGCAGGAAACCATCTTTCTGAGCGAACCGGGAACACGGCCTGAAGATAATGTTGAATTGGCAGCAGCTACTTTGATGAATATGAAAGGTGAAAGTAAAACCTATTCCTGGGAAGATGGCTATCCAAAATATGATCTGCCCGATGCAAATATCCAGGTAGTTAATTTCAAATCGAAGTTCAAGCCATTCCTGATTTTCAGACCTGGTGGTAGTTTCAAGGTATTCAATGTAGAAGTCCGACCGGAATATTCTCATTTCCCATGGTGGAATCATTGGCCCGTTACCCAAACCGTTTCTGACGGGAGAAGCGCAAACGCGCCTGATCAGGCTTCTCATTCTTCTTTGAGCTGGGGATATCCCAAAGCGGATGCAGCATTATATGGCATGACTGACAAAGATCCCGGCACATTGGTCGCCCTTGCCCGATCATGGAATTATCCTGCCGAACTCAAGATATCCGGAGCCGGATTTGAAAATAATGGCTATGATTATTCACAGCGTGCGTATGTTTTAAGCGCGAACAATAATTCTGCAAATTTGAAATTTGTCATCGATGCCAGTGAGGGCTCACCACTTGTTAACCCTGCTTTCGTAATAAAAAACTGGAAAACACAACAAGTGAAGCTCACTGTTAAAGGTAAAAATATAAAAAGGGGGAAAGATTTTCGATATTCGGTTGAATACGATGTTGAAGGTATTCCTCAATTAATCGTGTGGATTAAATATCAGTCCGAAAAGAAAACGGAATTTGAATTGACTAAATCATATTAACATGAAAAAAACAAGACTACTAGTTGTTATTTGTTTGGCAATAACGCAATTGACGATCCTTATGCCCTCTAAGTCAGTTGCTCAGACGACTTATCAGCCAAGCTGGAATTCGCTGAAGAACCACACCACGCCACAGTGGCTAAAAGACGGTAAGTTTGGTATTTATACTCACTGGGGTATTTATGCTGTTCCTGCCCAAGGGCCGAACTGCACCTGGTATGCCAACAAGCTGTATAACAAACCTGAAGGAGCTGAACGCAAATATCATGAGGCTACTTACGGACCGCTCGAAAAATTTGGCTATAAAGATTTTATTCCCATGTTTACCGGCGAGAAGTTCAATGCTGATGAGTGGGCCGATTTGTTTGAAAAAGCGGGCGCCCGTTTTGCCGGGCCGGTGGCCGAACATCACGATGGATTTTCGATGTGGGACACAAAGTATTCAGAATGGAATGCCGCCAAAATGGGTCCCAAGCGTGATGTGGTGGGTGAACTCGCCAAGGCCATCAAAAAACGGGATATGAAATTCGTAACCGCTTTTCATCATGCCGAGAACTGGTTCTATTTTCCAACCTGGGACAAACGCTACGACTGTGGCGACCCGCGTTATTCGGGCTTATACGGCCCCATCCATGAGAAGAAATCGCTGCCCGACAAGCCTTTTCTCACCCAATGGAAGGGCAAAATTATTGAGGTCATCGATAAATATGATCCTGATTTCATATGGTTTGACTTCGGCCTTTCATTAATCACCGATTCATATAAACAGGACATGCTTGCTCACTTTTATAACGCTGCCTTAGCACATAAGAAAGAGGTAGTTGTCTCGTATAAAAACCATGATTTACCTCCGGGTGCCGGTCTGATGGATCTGGAACTGGGTCAGGAAGCCAACTTAACATACTACGAGTGGATTACCGATACCTCCATTGATAACGGACAAGGATGGGGATATGTTAAGGGTTTAGGCTTCAAAACGGTGAACAATCTTGTGGATAATCTCGTTGACAGGGTCAGTAAAAATGGCTATTTATTGCTCAATGTCGGTCCGAAAGCCGATGGCACTATCCCTGAAGAAGCCAAAGAGCGGTTGCTTGGGATGGGAAACTGGCTGAGGATAAATGGAGAGGCAATATATGGCACAACCTGTTGGGTTAATGCAGGAGAAGGACCCACCATACTTGCGAAAAGCGGAGGATTTAATGAGAAAAACGATCTGCTCTATACGGGAGCGGACATTCGGTTTACTGTAAAGGATAATAACCTTTATGCCACTGTTCTTGACTGGCCCGGCGAAAAAGTGCTCATCAAAAGTCTTGGTGCGAGAGGACGGAACTGGACTGGTTTGTACCCGGCAGAAATAACCTCTGTAACAATGCTTGGTGACAATAAAGAGCTCAAATGGGAGATGACCGCCGATGGTCTGAGTATTGAAACCCCAAAAATGAAGCCTTGCGATCACGCATACGTTTTCAGGATCGTACGTGGAAAACCTTTTGCTCAGATTCTTTAGTATTCCAGGTTCGTAATATTCA
>CAYHDA010000348.1:0-4431 GCA_964355145.1 uncultured Mariniphaga sp. | reverse complement strand
TGAAGTGCATGTCTGGACCGACCGACCCAATAATGGCCTGTCAAAAATCTACTGGCCTCAGGGAGTCGGGCGTCCTGTTGAAACGCCACCTGTTCCTGCAGATCTGGATTGGAATCTCTTTGTAGGACCGGCACCTATGCGCCCATATAATCCTGCTTATCATCCATTTAAGTGGAGAGGCTGGTGGGACTTCGGAACGGGATCACTTGGCGACATCGGATGCCATTCACTCGATCCGATCTTCCGTGCTTTAAAGCTGAAATATCCTACCAGTCTGCAGGCTGTCTCAACCCTTGTCAACGAAGAAACCTACCCTTCAGGTTCTATGATTCGTTATGAATTCCCTGCACGCGAAAATATGCCACCGGTTACCCTTACCTGGTACGACGGAGGTCTTCGGCCAATGCGCATACCTGAATTGGATGAAGGGATGCAGATGGGCTCAGGCGGAACCCTTTTCATTGGTGACAAAGGAAAAATTCTTGACGATAAAATCCTTCCACGGTCACTGCGCGAATCATATATGGTTCCAACACCGTACCTGCCTTCCTCTCCGGGTCACGAAGAGGAGTGGATACGTGCCTGCAAAGGAGGTGTTCAGGCAGGATCTGACTTTGAATGGGCCGGACCGCTTACTGAAACAGTACTTTTAGGTAATATTGCACTTCAGAGAGAACTGAAAGAAAAAATGAGCACACAGGCTTTAAACTGGGATCCTGAAAAATTCGGTTTCCCAAATCTTCCTGAGGCCGACAAGTTCCTCCATTATGCATACCGGGAAGGATGGGAGCTTTAATTCATTGACTTCCTAAAACTTCGCAAGTCATAACACCACAGATAGCTCAGATTCGCACAGATTTTGCTGTGTTAATCTGAGCTATCTGCAGTGAATTCAAATATTTACTATCATTGTATTCTGCGATCCGGCGGAATGCCATATCAGAATAAAAATGAAATCAGCTTAAATAAATCTAGAATGATGAGAAAAAAAAATGTATTGATTTGTCTTGTTACTATTATTTTTTTGCAGCTTGCTCTGAATACGGACGCGCAGATTTCACCGGTAAATTTTTCTAAAGTATCCGTTAACGATAATTTCTGGACACCTAAAATCAACACCGTTGCAACTGTAACTTTAAATGCCTGCATCAATTATACCGAAACTAAAACAGGCAGAATACGAAATTTCGAAAAAGCAGCTGCTAAAAGCGGAAAACACGAAGGAATATTTTTTGACGATTCCGATGTATATAAAGCTTTGGAAGCAATCGCCTATTCACTGAAAAATCATCCTGATGCTGCCATCGAGAAAAAGACAGACGAATGGATTGATAAAATCGCTGCCGCACAACAACCTGACGGATATATCAATACCTTCTTCACCCTCACAGGTTTGGAAAATCGATGGACGGATATGGATAAACATGAAGATTATTGCGCCGGTCATTTAGTCGAAGCAGGTATCGCCTATTTTAATACTACAGGAAAAAGAAAGCTGATGGATGTTGGAATCCGGATGGTGAAGCATATTGATTCAAACTTTCGTTTAGCCGGCCGTCATTGGGTTTCCGGACATGAAGAGATCGAGTTGGCTTTGGTGAAATTATATTACGCAACAAATGAGCAGCAATACCTGGATTTGGCATCATGGTATATTGAACAGCGCGGACATGGATATTATATGGGTACCAAAAGAGATCCAAAATATGATCAGAATGATGTTCCTTTTGAAAATCAGAAGAAAGTAGCCGGACATGCCGTACGTGCGATGTACTTATATACAGGCGTTTCAGATGTGGAAGCCGCTAAAAAAGAAACCAGATATCTGCCAGCCCTTCTGAGCATCTGGGATAATCTGGTTGGGAAAAATATGTACCTCACAGGTGGGATAGGTTCATCAGGACACAACGAAGGTTTTACCAAAGATTATGATCTGCCCAATGAACAGGCTTATTGCGAAACCTGCGCTTCGGTTGGCATGATTTTATGGAATCAACGAATGAACCTGATGACAGGCGAAAGCAAATATATCGACGTGCTGGAAAGAAGTTTGTACAATGGTGCTCTTGCAGGATTATCATTAAGCGGCGACAAATTTTTCTATGGAAATCCGTTGGCCTCAAGCAATGGCTATTCAAGAAGCGAATGGTTTGGCTGTGCCTGCTGTCCATCAAATATCGCACGGTTAGTTGCATCAATAGGTAATTACATTTACTCCACTTCTCCGGAAGGGATTTATATAAATCTGTTTATCAGCAGTAATACTGTGATTCCTGCGGGAAAAAACCAGATTGCTCTCTCTCAGAAAGGCAACTATCCATGGGATGGAAAAACAATTATAAAAATTTCGCCTGACACAAAAATCAAGAAAAAACTATTTATACGGATTCCGGGATGGGCAGACAATCAACCGGTACCCGGAGATGCTTATACTTACCTGAAACCGGAAAAACCGACACTTTCGATCAGGCTGAACAATGCGGAATCCAGCTACACCATGGATAAAGGTTATGCTGTTATTGATCGGGAATGGAAAAAAGGGGATGAAATAGTTGTGTCTGTTCCAATGAATGTCGAAAGGGTAATTGCCCATGAGAATATTAAGGAAAACAAGGGCCTTGTGGCTCTGCAGCGGGGTCCGTTGGTGTATTGCCTGGAACATTCTGATAATAACGGGAAAGCCATGAATATTATATTTCCTGATTATGCAGATTTTTCTGCCTCATTCAATCCTGCATTGCTGGGGGGCATAACAACAATAAGTTCAAAAGTCCCGGTCGTTAATGTTTCTGAAGAGGGCGAATCAATCTCAACTTCTTCAAAAAATATAACCGCGATCCCATATTATGCATGGGCAAATCGTGGAGAAGGAGAAATGCAGATTTGGGTACCCCGCAAAGTAACTTCCATTCATCTGATTTCAAAATAATACGATTGCAGACATTCGCTGCTAAAAGCAGATCAACAGCTTTTATAAGTTCATTTAACCATGAAAAATAAATCCCATCTAACAGCTAATCTCATGACAACAAAAATTTTAAAGCAGACTATTATTATTTTTTTGATTGTGGTATTAATAATTCAATGCTCTAAAAAACCATCTGTCGACATAACAGGAACGATGTTACAAAATGCAGCATTGCTTAAGGTTGCACCTGCATATATTCCTCTTCCTCCGGGTGCTGTTACTCCTGAGGGGTGGATTCGCGATTGGGCAAAGGATGCTGCAAACGGTATTACCGGTCACCTGGATGAATACTCCCCAACTTTTGAAAAGGCATGGAAAGGTTATGGATTCGAAGCCATGGGAGCAACTCCCAACGGAGGCGGCTGGCCACTTGAACAATGCAGCTATTGGCTGGATGGTGCGATAAGGCTTGGATACATCACAGGCGATTCAGCCCTGATAAAAAAAGCATCTGCCAGACTGGATACTGTTGTAGCTGGAGTTTTAAGAGGGGGTGAGACATTTATTTACTGGCTTCCCAGGAAAGCACTGATAGACAGCACACAGGGGTGGGTTGAATTTAACAGCTGGGCTCATTCCCACATGGGTCGTGCACTTATGGCTTATTATCAGGCCTCAGGTAAAGAAAAAGTCTTACAAGCATTGACCAAAGTTTACCGGAATTATTCACTTCCCAGGTTAATCGAGCATTTCGGTGCCGTTTCGGGTTCAGTGAATATCGATCCGATGATGGACACTTATCTGCTGACCGGCGATACGGCTATTCGCAACAATATCAATAGTTTCGGCAATACGAAACAATATCAGATGCTCTCGGCCAATTGGAATGCCGGTAAACTTCAGCCCGGTCACAATGTTATTTTCTATGAGAATATTCGCGTTCCGGCACTGCTTTATCTCTTCACCGGTAATCAAAATGATCTCAGCGCTGCAACCAAGGCGCTGGAATGGGCCGAACGTACTAGTTTACTCCCCGTCGGAGTTACTTCCGGAGAAGAATTCCATGCTGGCATAGGTGCTACACGCAACATTGAAACCTGTGATGTGTCGGCGTCAATCAATACATTTAATCGTTTGCTGCAGATTACAGGAGAGGAAAAATATGCCGGCAAGATTGAAAAAATATTCTTTAACGCTGCTCCGGCACCTGTCGCGAGAGATTTCTCTACGATGTGTTACTACCAAAGTATGAACCGCTACAGCAACCAGGTTCCTGGCGAAGAACCTAAAGCTCCGGGAAAAGAGTGCTTCAAATTCACAAAGCTTGGACATCCGGTACTTTGTTGCGTGGCAAATAATTGCAGAATCATTCCCAATTATATCATGAATATGTGGATGGCTACCCAAGATCATGGACTGGCTGCAACGCTATATGGTCCATCCAAAGTGAAAGCATTGGTTTCCAATAATACAACTGTAGAAATTATCTCCAGGACCGACTATCCTTTCGATGAAACCATTCA
>CAYHDA010000347.1:0-4471 GCA_964355145.1 uncultured Mariniphaga sp. | reverse complement strand
ACCCCTTGATGCCACCTGAAGAATTCTACAAAAAACATCCGGAATATTACAGTTTGATAGATGGGAAACGGATTTACGAACGGGCTCAATTGTGTCTTACCAATCCTGATGTATTAAAAATTATTATTGAAAGGATAAAAAAACAAATGCGTGAAAATCCGGAATATCTGATCTACGATGTTTCTCAGAACGACTGGCGTAATCCTTGTCAATGCGATAAGTGTCAGGCAATTGCAAATAAAGAAGAAGCTGAATCCGGCCCGATGATCTGGTTTGTCAATCAGGTAGCCGAATCGGTCGAAAAAGAATTCCCGGATAAATTTATCGGCACATTGGCCTACCAATATACGCGCACACCGCCCAAGAGTATTCGTCCGCATAATAATGTTGTGGTGAGACTATGCAGTATTGAATGTTGCTTTGCACATGATTTCAAATCGTGTCCCGAAAACAAATCATTTCTGACAGATCTTAAAACCTGGTCATCCTTAGCTCCTCACCTTTACATTTGGGATTACGTTGTTAATTTTAATCATTATGTGATGCCTTATCCCAATTTTAAGGTCCTCCAGCCAAATATTCAGACATTAAGAGAAAATAATTCCATTGGTATTATGGAACAGGCCGCCTACCAAAGCCGGGGAGGTGAATTTTCTGAGCTTAAATCGTACCTGATTTCACGGTTGCTTTGGAATCCCGATTGTAATACCGAAAAAGTGATCAATGATTTCATATATGGTTATTATGGCCGATCAGGGGCTTTGATCAGACAATATTTCGATTTACTGCAAGGCCGTGTTACACCCACTACTCATATCCACCTGGGTTTATCCCCTGATGACGAGCTATTTTCAGATGATTTTGTGAAGGAGGCTTACACCATTTTTGAGGAAGCGGCAAAGGTTGCTGATAATGATGAGGTTCTGCGGCGGGTTGAAATGGCTTCATTGCCGGTTTTGTATCTTAAATGTAAAAGGACACCCGGAGTTGCTAAATACGACGGGACCTATGCCAAATTTTGTATAATAGCCGAACGGGAAGGGGTGACTTATTATGCAGAGGCAGGTGAGCCGCACCGAAAAGGCTTTCACAAAAATATAGAAAGTGCAAAATAAATAATCCTGATGAGAAGAATTCTTCTGTTACTCATTATGTTATTTTTTTTCAGCGCTGGTTTTTCACAGTCCAACACTCCATCTGGTCCAAACAATTTTACGTTTGGGTTAGGCGCTAATGTTTACTACTTGTCTGCTCACGGAGCTGTGTCAGATGCCCGGATCGGGATGAACAGCACCATCTTCGGAACAGATAATACAGCTGTCATACAGGCTGTTCTTGACAAAGCCAAAGCTGCTCCGGTAACGGTTTATTGGGATGGCCGTTATTCGGTGTCGGGACTGAAAATTTATAGTAATACAACAATTATTGCCAATGCCGGTTGCGGAGCAATCTTAAGAAATCACTCCGATAAATCGATCTTTATCAATGCCGGTCAATCATTTAGTTCTGAAAAAGATTCAAATATTGTGATCAGCGGGGGCATCTGGAATGGAAATTACTACAATCCGGAAATTCCACGGGGAGCGCAAAGCAAAGGAGACAGTATCAATGGACTGGTCGGATGTTTCAGATTTCACGGAGTGGAAAATCTCGTTGTTCGTGACGCGATACTCTATAAACCTGCAACATATGCAATTGCAGCGTCGAATGTAACCCACGTTTTATACGAAAATATTATCGTGGATGTAGGTCCCGATCCTTTAATTAACAATGATGGTTTGCACATAGACGGAAATTCCCGATATGGGGTAATCCGCCATTGCATCTTAAATACGCACGATGATGCCATCGCTTTAAATGCGGATGACCTTTATTTGCGGTGGTTCGACCGGAAAGGGACCCCTTCGGATAAGGTATTTTATACAGAAAAAGCTGCCGGTCCGATTTCGGATATACTGATTGATGATATAACACTGAACAGTTCGCTGTTTGGAATCAGAATTTTAAGCGGCAAAAGCCGGGTGGACCGCATCACGATCAGAAATATTAAAGGTTTTACAAAAGGGTATGCAGTTGTGATTGACAATTATCAGCACGATCCCGGAATAGTAACATGGGCGGGATCAGGCAATATTGGAACGATAAATATTGAGGATGTTGACGTTGCCATTTATCCGGGCACAATTAAGATGCCGAACGAAAGCGTGATCAATGTCAGTACGAATGTAGAACAACTGGTTTTAAGGAATATAAAACGGAAATATTTTGCGGCCGGTGAACCGACCATTTTTATAAAAGGGAAAAATACGGTCATTGGCAGTCTGGAAATTGATGGCTATTATAGCCGGGATTCCACAAAGAATTCAACATTGGCTCATATCCTTGTTGACGGCGCCTCAATCCATCAGCTTAGCATCTCCAATGTTTCACTTTTCAGGACTCAAAATGAGATAGAGAACAAGAGCGTTTTGCTGAAAACCCGGAATAACTGCGAAATTAACTATCTGCAATTCAATAGAATAAATACCGATGGCATCGCTTCAATCCTTTCGAATGATTCCGGCAGTCTGAATGTTGTCAATGCCTCAAATATCATTCATGTGAACGCCTCCGGGCAATATCCGTTTTTCTTGAATAATGACAAAAACACCATCAGAGCCTTGACCATCTCCAATTTCTATGGCAGTGGGCTGATTGATGGAGGGAGCAGCAAGATTTTGAGCAAACGGGGAGATGGCTTTTAAGCTGCTCCCATTTCTGAATTGACAACTGCCAACAAAAACATTCGCTTATTTCTCTTCAAAAGGGTATCCCCATTTATCAAGGGGCAGATATGCAATAACCACATCGGCATTCCCCCGTTGGTTCGAAGTAAATTCAACACTTTTACTATCCGGAGCCCAACCTACATGCGGGTGTTCACCACGGCCATAGGTGCGATGATTTTTGGTCAGCAACCGCAGGTGAGCGGTTCTCATGTCGATGATACCAATGTAGCCGTGCCAGTTGTCGGCAGCGACCCAATTCCCGTCGCGTGCGCCAGAAGCATGCCACCAGTTATATTTTGAGAGTTCGGACGCAGGTCCGCCTTCCCACCAGGCACCGGCACCAATGATCCGCGTTTTTTGATCATGAATACTGACCAGTTTTACATCCGATTCTTCATAATTCATTCGCTTTAAAATTCCTGTAAAAATTTAGTCCGGATGCGGCAATTTCCAGGTTAAAGTTATTATATTGCAGACAGTTTGAAAAAAAATGGTACACAAATATAAAAAATTAACCTGATACTTATTCCGGCTGTCTTGTTGCGTGCAAGTAGTCCGCCTTTTTGGGTTCAATCAGCGATTGTACCATATAAAATAAAATCAAATTCAACTATTATTCTGTTAATGAAATCAATCATCTGTCTCTCAATATTCGCTATTCTTATTTTTCAATCTGCTAAATGCCAGTCAATTAATCCTCCCACTAAACCACTGGCTCCTATTATTCAGGACAAGGATACAACATCAACTCTTGATAATGGAATTCTCACACTTAAACTCGACCTCACCAGAGGTGGCGCCATATCGTACCTCTCATTGTCGGGTTCGCAACGAAGTATTGTCAACATTGCCGACGAAGGAAGGTACATTCAGCAGTCCTATTATGCCGGAAAAAGTCTGAACCGCCAGGCAGAAGGGCAGTCAAAGTCATGGTCACCATGGCCCTGGAATCCGATTCAAGTGGGCGATTACAATCGCCACCGTGCAAAAATCATCTCTATTAAAAAAACAGGAAACGAGCTGTATGTGAAATGTATACCCATGCAGTGGGATATGGATAACCGGCCGGCAGAAGCAGAGATGGAACAATGGACAACTTTACAGGGATCAGTATTAAAAGTACACAACAAGCTGACCTGCCATCGTACCGATGAGATTTATGGTGACAGTATTCTCAACGATCAGGAGTTGCCGGCTGTCTATCCGATCTCGGCATTGAAAAATCTTTATACTTATCTTGGTACTTCTCCATTCACAAATGCTCCGGCAGATAGTCCTAAAGTGGTTAATCTTGCCAGCGGATTCTGGGGAATCTATCCAAATGTGACAGAACACTGGATGGCCTTTTTAGATGATAATCTTTGGGGGATGGGAATTTATAATCCAAACTGCACCAAGTTCCTCGCCGGGATGGCAGGGAAAAATATTGACGGGGAAGCGACCGATGGATCAACCTCTTATATCGCACCTGTAAAGCAGGCAATGCTGACAAAAAAATGCGTTTATGAATATGATTACTATGTGATTATTGGCACCCTTACGGAGATTAGAAATACCGTTTATAAGCTTCAAAAAAAATAATTAAAAATTCAGCAACCATGAAAAGAACGACCTTAACATTACTGGCAATTTTCCTTTTATTTTCTGTACGGGCTCAGGTTCAAATCAGACCGTTCCCCAAACGCGGTTATGAACAAAGAATC
>CAYHDA010000346.1:0-4475 GCA_964355145.1 uncultured Mariniphaga sp. | reverse complement strand
GCCGGAACAATAGTAACTGAACTTCAGCAAGCGAAGAATCTGCTTGCCCCGTTACTAGGGATTCATGCAGGGGTAGTTTTTGCGGTGGCCCTGCTTTTCTCCGGTCTCGCATCTACCATTACTTCGGGCATGGCCGCAGGTTCGATCTTTTCCGGAATCTTCAGTGAACCATACGACATTAAAGATAATCACTCCAGGCTTGGCATCACCATCTCCTTCATCGTAGCTCTTCTGATCATCTTTGTTATTTCCAATCCTTTTAAAGGACTTATCTATTCACAGATGATGCTCAGTATACAACTTCCGATTACCATCTTTGTACAGGTATGGCTCACTTCATCAGAAAAGGTGATGGGCAAATACAAAAACAGTAAATTATATGCAACAATGCTCTATATGATCGGAGGTATTGTAACCGCATTAAATATAGCACTTTTCATCAGTTTTATTAACTAATTTTCATACCTGACATCCCCAAATGCCTGTATTAAAGAAACATCATGATCCTATTGGCCATGCCTTATGGGACTATATAAATGGCATAACCGGAGATTCAATTGTCGTAAAATCTGATATTGCGGAAGATGAACTTCTTTTACCTTCCACTTTTTTCAGAGAATTTGATGAAATGCCAGTTCAGGAGCAAGAGGCCCTAAAGCGGTGTTCCGGAAAAATACTCGATGTTGGTGCCGGTGCCGGTGCCGATTCCATCTGGCTGCAGGAACATGGTCTTGATGTTGAGGCAATTGAAATTTCGCCAATGGCTTGTGATACCATGCGGAAAAGAGGAATTAAAAATGTAATACTTAAAGATATTCATCAACTGAAGGACCGGAAATACGACACCATCCTTTTAATGATGAACGGTGCCGGAATAGCCCAAACTTTACCAGGATTTAAAGTATTGCTGCTTCACCTGAAAACGCTCCTCAACCCGGGAGGCAAAATTTTAATTGACTCGTCAGATCTGCTCTATCTTTTCGCAGACGAAAATGGGGAGACATGGATTGACCTGGCTTCAGGAAAGTATTATGGAGAAATTAAATACCAGTTAACTTATAAGACGATTAAAGGAAAACCTTTTCAGTGGCTGTTTGTCGATCCTGAAACCTGTGAAGATTATGCCAGATTATGCGGCTTTACCGTAAAGGAGAAAATATCAGGGGCACACTTTGATTATCTGGCAGAGCTTGTTGTGGATTAATGTCTCAATTCCGGATAGCAAATTTTTAATCTAAACGCATATTGATATTCAATCTAACTTCCATTCTTTTTCTTTTGTACAAATTCTAAAATTTTGAATTCAATTCTGCGGTTTAATGCTCTCCCCTCCTCCTTTGAATTATCACCCCGTGGCACTGAAAATCCGTACCCTTTACTTTTCAGTCTGGATAATTGAATTCCATGTTCAAAAAGATATTGAACTACTGCATCTGCTCTTTTGGTTGATAAAACCATATTATAATTTTCAGAACCCTGATGATCGGTATGTCCTCCTATTTCGATTATCAATCCTGGATTATTCACTAAAAATCCGATTATCTCACTGAGCTGAATCTGTGATTCCGGTTTTAACCGGAATGAATCTGTAGCGAAAAAAATATTTTTAAGAATAGTTGATTTTCCCTGCTCAATCGGATCGAGCTGTATCTCTAAATTCACAGGCTGATATCTGCTTGTCTCACCCAACAGATTGAAGTTCTCAGAATGAAACAGGTATCCTTCTTTGGAAATATTGAGTCCGTAATTCGGCCCTGAAGGGAGACAGAAAAGAAATTCACCTTCATTCTCAAATGGATACATATGGCAGACTAATCTATTAACAATCAAGTCTTTTAATGTAATGTCGGCAAATATCAGCTGTCCGGTATTTCGATCAGTAATTCTTCCCTTCACCCATGAAACGGGTTTTGGCTTAATCGTTTCCGGCACAAGGAAAGTGAAAATATCGCGCCCTCCAAAACCTTTGTTATTGGATGTAAACCAGGCTCGCTCACCGGAGACTTCGACAACCAACCCTTCTTCATTGGCAGAGGTATTGAGAGGGCACCCTAGATTTTGAGGAGATTGAAGATTTACACTGTCTGTTCTGATAAAAAAAAGATCTTTGCCACCCATTCCAGGCCAAAAATCAGAGGCAAAATAGAGCGTTTTGCCGTCTGCGTGAATAAAAGGAGACAGCTCATTTCCAGATGTATTCACAACATTCAGATTGGTGACTTTACCATAAACGGGGTATCCCACGGGAGAGACACCTATTTTTTCTGCTCTCCAGATATCCATATTTCCTTTGCCACCCTTCCGGTTACTGGTAAAATAAAGCCATTTACCATCGGCAGAAACTGAAGGCTGCGATTCCCAGAAATTTGTATTTACAGGATCACCCAAATTCACAGGCTCCGACCATTTTCCCCGCTGTTTAACGGACATATATAGATCACAGCTTCCCAATCCGTCGGAACGGCCGCATCCTGTAAAGAAAAGAAGTCGTCCGTCAGCAGAAATGCACTGTGCGCCCTCATTCTCTTCTGTATTTACCGGCGGACCCAAATCAGTAGCTTTACGCCAGCCTAAAGCATCTTTATTCGAAACATAAAAATCTTCCTGCGGATAGGCAAGCTTTCGCCCTTCTTTATCCATCTTCACTAATCGTGTAAATACCAAAGAATTGGCCTCTCCATTTAAACTGGGCCAATATTCATCCGCATTGGTATTAATCGAATCTCCGGCATTCACAGGCTGAAAAGATACCGGCGATTTCATCGCATTTGTCGCAAAACGACAGGATTCCAATAAACGATTCTCGGCAATAGTAAGAGGATTTTTAAGCCGGCAATACTGTTCTATATTTTTTAAGGCTTCAGGATATTCAGCGTTTTTATAGTATAGCTCAGCCAAATATTTGTAACCGGCAGGGAATTGATCTGCCCCGGATTTTAATCCATTGATAAGCGCTTCACGTTCAAGCTTCAGTTCTCCGGTTTCATGGTAAATATCTGCCAATCCGAAAAAAGCCATATAATATTGCGGATCAGCTTTTAAAATCTGCCTGAGCAAGGATATCGCTTTGACTCTGTCGCCTGCCTGTGCTAATCCTTTTGCCTGAATATAAAGCGATTCCACATTTCTATTCAACGCCTTGTGATTCTGTGTGAAACCTTCGAACGTAAAAAACAGGAATATAATTACGAAATACCGCATAGTGCTGAATTTTATCGCTTACTGCAATGCTAAATGAGAAATCATGTAAAATTAGTTCTTTTATGCCAATTCAATAAATGATGGTTTGAAATTGTGACAGGCAGTGATGATGAATAACGTCGCGAAACAACTCAATGCTAAAAGTTTTTTGCAAAAAAAACCGCCCCGGAGTTATCCGAAGCGGTAAGAATTAAGAATATTTAGTAATCTTAAATGCTGTTAATGGCATTCAGATCTTCAAATGCTTGTTTTAAACGGGCGATAAGTGTCTCTTCTCCCTTGCGTAACCAAACGCGCGGATCATAGAATTTCTTATTTGGTTTGTCGGCTCCTTCTGGATTTCCGATCTGACCTTGTAAATAACCATGGTTAGCAGCTTCAAACTGGCGAACACCATCCCAATACGCCCATTGGGTATCGGTATCAATGTTCATTTTGATAACACCGTAGCTGATTGCTTCGCGAATTTCGGCATGAGTTGAGCCGGATCCGCCATGGAACACAAAGTTAACAGGATGCGCATCGGCAATACCTAATTTTTCTTTGATGTAATCCTGCGAATTTTTCAGAATGATCGGCATCAATTTCACATTCCCTGGTTTATAAACACCATGAACATTACCAAAAGAAGCAGCAATTGTAAAGTTAGGAGAAACTTTGCTCAGTTCCTGATAGGCATAAAAAACATGAGCAGGCTGAGTATAAAGCAGACTGTTATCCAAACCGCTGTTATCAACACCATCCTCTTCTCCGCCTGTGATACCAAGTTCAATCTCAAGGGTCATTCCCATTTTGCTCATCCGTTCGAGATAACGTTTGCTTATCTCAATATTTTCTTCGATAGGCTCTTCTGAAAGATCAAGCATATGAGAACTGAAAAGAGGTTTGCCTGTTTCGGCAAAATTCTTCTCGCTCGCATCTAAAAGACCATCGATCCAAGGGAGTAATTTTTTAGCGGCATGGTCAGTATGAAGGATAACCCTTACGCCATAAGCCTCAGCTAGTGTATGAATATGTTTTGCTCCGGCTATTGCTCCTAAAACAGCGGCTTGCTGTCCGTCCATTTTAAGTCCTTTACCCGCATTGAAAGCAGCACCTCCGTTAGAGAACTGAATCATTACCGGCGCATTGACATTTTTTGCGGCTTCCATCACTGCGTTAACCGTTGAAGATCCAACAACATTCACTGCAGGAATAGCAAACCCATTGGCTTTGGCAACTTTAAAGATATACTGCAAGTCGTCGCCTGTTACTACACCCGGTTTTACAACATC
>CAYHDA010000345.1:0-4488 GCA_964355145.1 uncultured Mariniphaga sp. | reverse complement strand
TAGAGTATTATTATTTTACGTGTGGAAGAAAGCTTGTCCTTAATGGTCGAAAACAGTATCCTTTTAATATTCATAGTCGATATATTAGCACTAATTCGGCTGATGAGCAAGCCGTATTAGCACGAATTCGGCCAATACACGGTACGCCGGTAATAAAACGCGCGGTTTGAATTGCCATTTCCTGGCGCGGCTCTGCCGCAACCGAAAAAAGATTGCCCACAAAAAAATGAAAATTCCTTAAATTTATGCGCCAACATAAAAATTGGTTTCTAATTTCTTTTTATCTGGAAAAACGATGAATTGGTTTTTAAAAGGCAGCATTTTTTCAAATACAAAAAAAATTCCCCACGCCATGGTAGGAAACAAACTAGCCAAAGGCCTGGCAATAACAGGGGGAAAAGGATAAAAGTTGCTACCGTTAAAAGCCTTTAGTTCGTAACCGCTTGGAAAACAACTCTGGATGAAATCCAAAAAATTCTTCTTGGTAAAACCGCTAACAAAGGATTCATTTTCGATGTTTATTGAGTGAACGAGAACCTTCTGCTCTATCAGTTTATGTACATAGTCAGGATATACCTCCATCGCACACAGTGTTGCATGGAGATTTAATCTTTTTGCCAGCATTAAATCGTCACCAACTTCAGCCCCCAAATCGAGTACAGATTGATAAGGTAATGACAATTCTAAATACCGTTCAACTAGATGTCTTCCATAATTAAGTACACGATTAATCAAAGCAATATTTCTCCGGAAATCCCTAGCTCTGTTGTGTATCCAAGAATACAATACATCTTATTCAGCGCGCATTCGGCAGCAACATTTAGTTCAATGAACTCATTCACACGCGCCTAATACTTGTTTATATACTTGCAGTGTCTGCTGTGCCGCATGGCTCCATTTGAATTTCGCCGCTTGTCGAATAAGCTTTTCTTGCATTTCGAATTTTAATCCCGGCTGAGACTGAATTTTATCCATAGCAAGCTGTAATTCCTGAGAATCTTGGCCTGAAATATAAGTAGCGACGTTATCACACACCTCCGGCAAAGAACCCCCTCGTGTCGTTATCACAGGAGTTCCGGAAGCCATAGATTCCAAAACCGTCAAACCAAAACCTTCGTAAAGCGACGGATGGATAAGACAATCAGCCGCTTGATAGAAACCCGGAAGCTCATTCCATTCAATGTGAGAAAAATGTTTGATAGTAGGATGCGTCTTCAAATGTTTTTCTTCAAGCGAATTCTGATCTGTTTTCCCTACCAAAACAAGTCCCATTTTAGTTTTATTCTGTGCAACCATTTGCGTGTAATTTTTTAAAAGAAACATGATGTTTTTATGTGGCTTCATCAGCCCAACGTACAAAAAAAACCGTTCAGGCAATTGATATTTTTCTCTTAAACCGGCAATAGCCTTCTTTTCCAACTCAGTTTGTGCGGGTTTGTAAAGGTCATTCACTCCGTTATAAATCACAGAAATACGCTGAGGGTCAGCAGAAAAACAACGAATTAAATCTTGTTTGGTATTCTCAGAAACGGCAATAATGTGGTCGCTGAGAGCCACTACTCTTTTGAAAAAAAAACCAGCGTACATTTTTTTCAAAATCCCAAAATGCTCGCCAAAAATCCAATGTGTCAAATCATGCACAGTTGTAATGAGCTTCATGGAAGCCGGCTTAGCCAATGGGATGTTATAATGAGGCGCGTGCCAAGCGCGAAACTTATTAAAATATTTTAAATAAGAAAATTGTTCCGAAAGTGAATAGATTTTTGAGTTAAATGGAAGGGTCGTAAAACCTCCCATGGATTTCCCGCCCAAAAGCGCCACGTTTTCACAAAACTTCGCATCAATTGACGGCAAGTTGGAAACGATTTCACGCAAACACGTTCCAATTCCAGACGATTCACTCATTCTGAAATCAATTGCAAGCTTCATGGGAAACTTTCCACTCATATTAAATCAACTCATGCGGCATGGAGCGCACTAAAAAAAGTGTAAAAAGACACACTGACTGAAAATACAAGTTCCATAATGAAAATATTTTGAGTATCAAGAATGATTCGTATTGAACCCCAGCGCTAAAACAATGACAGGCAATACGGTATATCTTTCATTTTTATCTAAGCAAAAAAACAAAACAAGATGTTTGACTATAAGATATAACCGAAGAGCGATTGTTTGTAATTTCGAGTTGTGAGTCGAATAAAACAAAATCTGTGATCTTCGATATTCATATTTAATTGCAGCCGCGTTTTCTTTTGACCTGCTGGCGCCGCCAAGATGAGCAAGTGAACATTGTGGGTAAAACAGTGCTTTCAGGCCTATCATGTAAAGCCGCATACAAACATCTGCATCTTCAAAATACATAAAGTATCTTTCATCAAAACCGGATATTTTTTCAAAACTTTTTCGTGGAATCATTACGGCGGCAAATGATACCCAATCTACAACTTTAGGAGTGCAAGCCAGCGGAACGTTTTGCATAAAACGGGTATCCCTCTGTGTCTTCCATTCATTTACGAAAGAAGGAAAATATCCATATGAATGTTGATATGTGCCATCGGTATTAAGTAGTAACGGTCCAACAACTCCACAATCAAGATGGTTTTGTAAACAGTTTACTAATGGAGTAACAACATCCTCACTAAAAATTATATCGTTATTAACAAAGAATAAAAATTCACCGGTAGAAGCAACCGCCCCAACATTGTTTGCCTTACCAAAACCAAGATTGTACTTCTGCGCCAGAATGGTCACATCAGGAAATGCCGACTTTAGAGCGTCAACACTTCCATCGGAGGAATTATTATCCACAACGATAATTTCATATTTACCTTTTTTATGTGCGTTTACAAATGACCCTATGCATCGTAATATATTTTGACGACCATTAAAGTTGACAATGATAATAGACGCCTTAACCATGTTCACTCTCTATTGCGTTTATAACTGAAGCATTACTAAAGCCGACAACCTATTGGGTTTTGATCCTTTTATGTTTAAAATTATAATCAAAAAAAACCTTTGACTCCGACCTTCTTCGGCTGTACAAATAACGAATACCGATAAAAACGTTTCTGGGAAAACAAGCAATCAACCATGCGCTAAATTTCCAGCACACATTTATTTTTTTCCCAGAGAAGTATTTCTCATAAGCGCGATGGTCGTACACACCTTCCGTTCGGTAGGTAAAAAGATGTTTGAAATTTTTCCAAGGCTCCCTTTGTGTAATACTCATTTTTGCTCTGTCAGAAACATCCTTGAACGACCATACCAAGGTGGGCCATTTAAACATCCAAATATCAATACTCCGATTTGTCCACTGCGCGTTACCATATCTGATGCGGATATAAGGCTCAGAAATAACAATTGCAGCTTCTGTCATAGGACGTTGGAAAAGAACTCCCACATGAATAAATTCAGTGCCATAATATGTCTTTCGCTCCCGACTGAGCCAAGCGCTACGTCTGATCACGACTGATCCGATAAATGAAATATATTCCATCACATCAATGAATAGCATTTCCATTTCATTTGCGGGATATATCTTATTCTCTTTTAGCTTGATCCGCCGACTTTGCAAAACATAAGACAGTTCATGGTCCATTACGTCCGCGTTTACAATTAGCAGCCAATAATTTGAGTTGATCGCCGATTTTACGGCATTAACAGCGCCACACTTCAGCAAATCATCATCAGTAAAAAGCCAACAATATTCCCCTTGGGCAAGCTCGACGGCTTTGTCATAATCCTGGTCAACCCCTCCCTTTATTGGCAAACGGATATAACGAATACAATCAGATTTCTTGAGATAGCTACCCATTACTTTCTCAGTATTATCTGTTGACGCTCCATCAACGACCAATAATTCAATATCGTCCGTTAGTTGAGGAATAATGCTGTCAAGCGTTTCACCAATGTAGTTTGCTCGGTTATATGTTGCGATACAAATAGAAAGAAGAGGTTTTATCATTACCGTTCTACTTTAGACTTTCTCATAAATAATGGATGATTAACCCTTTATCAACCAAACTAAGCAGTCTCCCGGGGAGTCCATAGTTATAGTTTCCTAACGGTTCATTTGTTTTTTTACAACAAACGTTGCAAAAGTATATCGATACTTGCCCCTATAATTAAAATCTGGATTAAGGCAATCCCAACGTGGTTTATCTATTAAGTAGCAATCGGTCATCGACGATAATAGACGGTCTCTCAAATCATGCTGGGTATAGAATCTCGTATTGCAATCAGGTTTTGGTTCATTTAATTTCCAACCATCCAGGTAATCACAGGTAATTACAGCAATGCCGTCTGGAGCCAGAAGATCAGATATACACTTCATAAATGACTCGTCGTCAGGCACGTGTTCAATGACAGACGTCGCAAAAACAATATTATATGAATTTCTAATGGTTGTTGGTTTTGTAAAATATTCTTGCAAAGAATAGTTCAATGTAGGATCAACTTCCTCAATTTGGTACCCCATTTTGATTA
>CAYHDA010000344.1:0-4521 GCA_964355145.1 uncultured Mariniphaga sp. | reverse complement strand
GCATCTAAAAGTTCATCTTTTGATAAATTTTTAAACATAGAAGATTTTTCCATGACTTAATATCTTTTTCTCTTTAGAGTCCGGAGTAAAGACTTTTCCGTTAAAATCGCCCACCAGGTAATTTCCATCAGCTCCGTAGACGACCCATTTTTTTTCGCCGGGTTTGTCAGGCAATTCAAGTTGAAAGAGTTCAGGACATTCGAAAAAGGGGCTCAAAAAGCTCTCTTCTTTCCAGTTTTTCAGGTCTTTTGACGAGTAAAAAGCGATCCCTCTCTCGTCGGCTCCTGCCTTGTTTTTTTGTTCCGAGAAGGCCACTATCACCCAGTGTTTTCCGGGTTCGTACCACACCAGTTTGGGATCACGTCCCTTATGCTTTATGATGGGACTTCCCTCATACTCGGTAAAGGTGCGGCCTTTGTCGTTACTATAAGCAATGACCTCACCACGTCCGGTGCTGGTATAGGTGGCTACGAGGGTTTTGTTTGATCCGGTCTGCCATCCCGAGGTGTTATTTTGATCCACGTTTGCACTTCCTGAAAACACCCAGTCGCTGTAACGGACAGGACGGATGACATCTCCAAGGTCTTCCCAGTGCAGCATATCCTTACTCACCGCATGACCCCAGTGCATATTGCCCCATTCCCAGCCGTAAGGGTTGTGCTGGTAGTAGAGATGATACTCTCCGTCCATATAAACCATACCGTTGGGATCATTGTTCCATCCCACACGTGAGGTGAAGTGGAATCGTGGACGTAACGACTCATGATACAGGGAATCCCACTGTGGCAGGGTCGGAGCAAGGACGATACTCTTTTGCATGTTCCAATTGTACAAAACATCCCTGGCAATGACAGATACTTTTTTCCCTTTATACTTCTCCAAATCTATGAAAGCATGGAAATCCATGTCATCGTTCGACCCCAATTTAATACCAAATTCATCCAGAAAATTTCCATCGACCTCTACGCGAACGATGGTCTTAGAACTCTTGTTGTTGACAGGCAACAAAAGATAGCGATTATCAATGGAAAGACTTAACGTGTTGTCCACTCTTACAAGACTGTCTATCCGATCACTGAGGTACAGCTGATCAGCAAAAATATTGTCTTTGGAGTTATCGCTGATCTGAATACTGGCCATTTTCCCTTTGTGCTGATCCAAATCAAAGAAATAACAATTGAGTTGTTTCTTTGATCCGCCATTCCGGGTCATCACCACTTTCCCATCGATCAGCAGGTTAAGACTTGTATTGGCAGACTCCGCGCCTCCTCCTAAAAAGAAGTTGAGATAGTGCCTGTTGACCAGAAATTCGGGCGAAGTGAGTGTTCCCTCACCTCCCACATTACGACTGCTCGCATATCCGTTCCCTGTTACCCCTCCCACCTTCATTCCCCCGTCAGCAGGACTGACAGGAGCGGTGCCAAAAGCCACTCCGGTGGTTTTCCAACCCTTAAAAGAAGCTCCTTCAAAATCGGCCAGAACAATATCTTTCCTTGAACGTGCACTTGTAAGGAGTGTAAATAACAAGATGGACAATAGTAGTTTATTCATGATATACCAATATAATTAATAACTATTTACTTAATAATAAGAGAATTAATGAGCAGAAAGATGTCCATCCAGAACAAGCCGATGCCCTGCTGCGGTATTAAATTGAACATCTTTATTCCCATAAGAAATTTTGCATTTATTCCCCAGCAGAGAATGTATTTCCACCTTTGTTAATTCATTATTGTTCCAGGCAATATCCACCTCAAATCCACCGCGGGCCCGTAATCCGTTTACTTGCCCTTTTTTCCACGATGGTGGAAGTGCAGGCAAGAGCTGAAGCATTCCGTTGTGACTCTGCAAAAGCATCTCTGCAATTCCTGCAGTTGCGCCGAAATTCCCGTCAATCTGGAATGGCGGATGATTGTCGAACAGATTGGTTAAGGTCGATTTTACAAATAAAGCCTGAATATTTTCAAACGCCTTTTGACCATCTTTTAAACGGGCAAAAAAATTAATAATCCATGCGCGACTCCAGCCTGTGTGCCCACCCCCATGCGCCAGCCGGCCTTCAATCGTTTTGCGGGCAGCTTCCATCCATTTTGGATCCGCCGGATTGGTGAACTCTTCACCAGGATACAACGCATACAAATGAGACATGTGTCTGTGACCCTGATCGCGTTCGGGCAGTTCTTCCGACCACTCCATCACTCGGCCATCTGAACCAATTTGAGAGGGTGTTATTTGACCCAGCATTGTTTTTAAGGTATCGGCGAATTCCTTGTCAACTTTGAGTATTCCGGCAGTTTTTATGCAATTATTAAACAACTCCCTGATAATCTGGTGATCCATTGCAGGCCCCATGCAAACAGAGGCTTTATTGTCATTTAATGCAATAAATTTGTTTTCGGGTGACATGCTTGGACCGGAAACCAACAGACCTGTTTTAGGGTTTTTAACCAAAAAATCGACAAAAAACAAGGCAGCATCTTTTAAAACCGGATAGGCTTTTTCTTTTAAAAATTTCTTGTCTCCTGTATAATCATAATACTCCCAAAAATGATCGGAACACCATGCAGCACCCATTGGCCACATTCCGTACCCCCTGTTTCCAATCGGATCGGTGTACTTCCAGACATCGGTGGCATGATGTGCCACAAAACCCCGGCAGCCATACACCTCTTTTGCCGTAACCGAACCTTTTTCACGCAAGCCATCCACAAAATCGAAAAACGGAGCCTCGCATTCTGCCAGATTGGTTACCATTGCGGGCCAGTAATTCATTTGAATATTTATATTGATATGATAGTCGGCATTCCATGGGGGAGACAACGATGGATCCCAGATTCCCTGCAGATTGGCAGGCAGACCACCGGGCCTCGACGAACTGATTAACAGATAGCGCCCAAACTGAAAATAAAGCCCGGTAAAATGATCATCCGTTGCGCCATTTTTTATCCGCGCCAATCTTTCATTTGTCGGCAAATTTAAGGTGTCAGGGTCATTCAGGGTTAAATTTACACGGTTAAATAATTTCTGATATTCCGACAGATGGCTGGATTTCAATATCTTATAAGCCACCTCCTTCGCTTTCTTAATGTCATTTACTGAAGATTCAGTTTCATCCTTCCCCCAAAAGTCAGTTCTGCCCGAAATCAGAATTTGCACTTCATCCGCATTTTTTACAGTCAGTCCTTTTTCAGTGGAAACAATTTCGCCTCCTTTGTTATTAACATGCACAACCGAAGCAAAATGTGTTCCCTTCCCTTCATATTCAGCAAAGCCTGTCATTAAGAGCTGATCTTTATTTACTATTACCTTTTCAGCTTCCCCCGGTCGCCCCAGCCTGGCAGCGAAGTTTAATTTCCCTTTCTCCGATGCCGAAAGTTTAATAACGATTACCTCACCCGGAGATGAAGCAAATACTTCACGTGTATATTTTACTCCTCCGGATTCAAATGCGGTGGTTGTAACCGCTGTGCGTAAATCAAGTGTTCTGTTATAGTGAGTGACTTCAGACAATCCTTCAAAGTCTAAATAAAGATCTCCAAGGGTTTGGTAGGTATGAGCGCCTTGCCCAAGTGTTTTACCCATTATTTTCTCTTGAGTAAGAAGGTTCCCTTCTGCATATTTCCCTTCAAACAACAATTGGCGAACTTTATCCAGGTATTTCAGTGCTTCAGGATTTGCTCGTTTCAAAGGTCCTCCTGTCCAAACAGAGGCTTCGTTTAACTGAATTTGCTCCGTTTTAATACCCCCAAAAACCATCGCACCCAAACGCCCGTTTCCTATTGGAAGGGCCTCGAGCCACTTTTCTGCGGGTTTATTGTACCAGAGTTTTAGCTCACGCTCTTTACCCGGGCTAAAAGAAGCACAAGCTTGGGAAACAATGAATGAAAAAACAAGAAAAACAAGAAATCTATTCATTTTGCACCGTCTTTTGTATGCTATTATTGATTACAGTTGGCTCATAAGTATCCAATGAAAATTACCTTAGAATATTCAATAGAGTGATAAAAGTGTAAATTCTGGACAGAAAAATTATTTTTCTGTCCAGAATTAAATAAGCGGAATCGGGCTCCATAACGTTTTATAAGGTAATATCAATATTGCTAAGGTCTGCCGGTGTCAGGACGCTATTAACCGGCAAGTATACTTAAAGGGAAAATTGTCATTTTCTGTTCAATTTATCACTAAATATCGTTAGGTTTTCAAAAATATAATATGTTTGTTTGTAATGCTGATCTTAACTTTAGACCAGAAATGATGCAAACCCTCACTGTTAATTTGGGGTTAAAATAAATTTTTACAATCTTTTAATAATTTGAAATGAGAAAAATAGTATTCGGATTTTTAATTCTGTTTTGCGCTGTTAACGCATTATTCGCAAGTTCACCAAAAAAAATTACCCCGGAAACAGCACTTCAGGCCTACCTTCATACTTCTGACAAATCTTTTACATGGGAAGTTCAGGATAAAAATAAGATCGACGATGTGACAATTTACCGTGTTTTGTTCACCTAGTAGAAATGG
>CAYHDA010000343.1:0-4522 GCA_964355145.1 uncultured Mariniphaga sp. | reverse complement strand
ATGATTCAATTTGAAAAAAATATACTCACAAATGGATTGCGTGTTATCGTTCATACCGACACAACCACACCATTTGTTGCAGTAAATGTTTGTTATAATGTGGGCGCCAAGCACGAAGATTCTGAAAGAACCGGGTTCGCTCATCTTTTCGAACACCTTACCTTCGGCGGATCTCAAAATGTTTCCGATTTCGACACCCCGGTTCAAAACGCGGGCGGAACGAATAATGCATTCACAACCAATGACATCACAAATTATTACATCACAATCCCTGCCAACAATATCGAAACGGCTTTGTGGCTGGAGTCCGACCGGATGCTTGGTCCAAAATTTACAAAAAAGGGACTTGAAGTTCAACGAAATGTAGTGATTGAAGAGTTCCGGCAACGCAATCTGAATAAACCGTATGGAGATACATGGCATTTAATACGCGATCTTTCCTACAAGGTCCATCCCTATCGCTGGCCGACCATAGGTTTAATACCCGAACATATCGAGCAGGCCACAATGGAGGAAGTAAAAGATTTTTTCTTTCATCACTATGCCCCTAACAACGCTGTTCTGGTCATTGCCGGAAACATCGAATATGATCAGGCTTTCCGGTTAGCTGAAAAATGGTTCAGCGATATTCCGCAAAGAAAAATAAAGAGTAATTTAATAATACCTGAACCGGTTCAATTAAAGGATCGCGAACTGACTGTTCACCGCGATGTCCCGATCGATACTTTTTACGTTGCCTGGCACATGAGTTCGCGCCTGAATCCCGATTTTTATGCTGCAGATCTGCTTTCCGATATTTTATCCGGAGGCAATTCTTCGCGCATTGAAGAAAGGCTCGTGAAAGGGGCTAAACTGTTCTCTGAAGCAGATGTTTTTCTAAGCGGTGAAAATGATCCGGGTTTATTTGTTGCAACCGGGAAAATCAACGAAGGGGTGGATTTTGAGTTTGCCCGCGAAGCAATGATCAGAGAGGTCAAGCTAACAATTGATAATCTAGTCACTGATCGTGAATTAGAAAAAGTTCAAAACAAAGTTGAGGCAGAGCAGGTTTTTAATGAGATAGGCTATTTGGAAAAAGCCATGCAGCTGGCTTCGTACGAAATTCTTGGTGATGCCGGATTCATCAATGAACAGGCAGAGCACTACCGTAGTGTAACTTCTGAGGATATCCGAAGGGTATCAGCAGGCATTCTGCGTGAAGGAAATTGCAACACGCTGAACTATTTATCATTAAAAAAGTAATTCATGACAATTAAAAGAAATATACCACCCCGGATCCGGAGCGTCGATCATGTTGAATATATCGCGCCAGGCCGGCATTATCTCGATAATGGCGTCGAATTATTTACAATGAACAGCGGGACTCAGGAAGTGGTCAAAATTGACATCTCTATTAAGGCAGGAAGTTGGTACGGCAGCTCAAGACTGGACAGTTCGATGGTCGCATCGATGTTGCAGGAAGGAACGTCAAACTTTAAAGCCTCTGAAATCGCCGACACATTCGATTTTTTCGGAGCTCAGTTTGTGTCTTCTTCCTCGTACGACAATAGCTATATTAGTCTTTTATCTCTTAAGAAATACCTGCCACGCCTGCTGCCGATGCTATCGGAAATCATCAGGGAACCTTCATTTCCGGAAGAAGAGTTTGAAATATTAAGACAAAAAAGAAAACAGCGTGCGATAGTTGATGCAGGCAGGGTAGGTCTGATAGCTCAAAGAAGCTTTTTACGCAATCTGTTTGGTGAAGGTCATCCTTATGCTCCGGTTGCATCTCCGTTATTCTACGATACCATTTCCCTCGAAGGAGTTAAATCACATTATAAAAGCTATTATCGCTCCGACAGAATGACGATTACAGCTTCCGGATTTGTCGATACTGAAGTTGTTAAACTTATTGAGGATAATTTCAGCTCTGCATGGGGTGGTTCAAGTTTGAAAGAAAAGACCAATGGTTTAATATTGCCGGTTGCGGAAAAAAAGATGTTTATTGAAAGAGAGAGTGCTAATCAAAATGCTGTTGCAATTGGAAAGCATTTCCCGACTCAGAATCATCCCGATTTTCCAGGAATCAAATTGCTTTGCACTATTTTGGGCGGATATTTCGGATCACGGCTAATGTCGAACATCCGTGAGGATAAAGGATATACTTATTCCATACAAGCTTCACCGATTTCCTTTGTGCACAATGGCTTATTGCTCATTTTTGCTGAAGTAAAGACCGATAAAACAAACGAAACGGTAAATGAAATTTTCCGTGAAATAGTTAAGCTGCGCGAGGAAATGATTTTGCAGGATGAGCTTATTCCGATTCAAAACTATTTACTTGGCCGAATACTTGAAGATTTTGACGGACCGTTTGCCAGAGCGCAAACCTTTGCTTCTTTACGGGAAGCAGGAATGGATTTTGGTTATTATGAAAGGCTGATTAATTCCATTAAAACTACAACTCCGGCAGAAATAAGGGAACTGGCTCAAAAATACCTGGCGCCGGAATCAATGAGCACAATCATTGCAGGAACAAGGTAATGTGCTAATGTGCCAATGTGCCAATGTGCTAATGGACTAATGTGCTAATGTGTAATTACTGATGTAGGAATGATAACTTGTCATTTCAAAGATTGACTTTTTTATCGATCAGATAGAGATTTCGTTCAACCGAACTGCGCGAAATAAGTTCTCCTAAAAATCCTGCGAGGAATAATTGTGTTCCTATGATCATGGATGTTAAAGCAAGGTAAAAATAGGAGCTTTGTGTTACACGTTCAACCAAAATACCATTTGCGAGATTAACCAGCTTATGAACACCCAACCAGGTAACATCCATAAATCCCAGAAGGAACATCAATGATCCAAGGGTGCCAAAGAGGTGCATGGGTCGTTTCCCAAAGCGTGAAATAAATGATATCGACATTAGATCGAGGTATCCAAATATAAAACGGCTCAGGCCAAATTTAGTTACACCATACTTACGAGCCTGGTGTTGCACCTCACACTCTCCTATATTGGAATATCCGGCTTGTTTTGCCATATAGGGAATATAACGGTGCATTTCGCCATAGACCTCGATGCTTTTGACAACCTCGAGTTTATAGGCTTTTAATCCGCAGTTAAAATCGTGTAATTTAATTCCCGTGACATAACTGGCTGTTGCATTATATAGTTTACTGGGTAATGTCTTGGATATCGGGTCGTAGCGCTTTTTCTTCCAGCCCGAAACAAGATCAAATCCTTTATCTTTTATCATTGAATACAAACCCGGTATCTCGTCAGGGCTGTCCTGCAGATCGGCGTCCATAGTGATAACTACTTCTCCCTGAGCCTCTTCAAAACCAGTATGAAGAGCGGCGGACTTACCATAATTTCTCCGGAAGCGGACTCCTTTGACATGGAGATCATCAGCCGATGCTTTCTCGATCCACTGCCATGAGCCATCATTACTACCGTCATCGATCAGAATTATTTCGTAAGTAAAGTGATTCTCATCCATAACCCTCGAAATCCAACGGTGCATTTCGGGTAATGATTCTACTTCGTTATAGAGGGGGATGATCACGGATATATCCATCTGTATGTTTTAAATTCTAGTTACCAATTAATTAGTTGATCATTAAATTATTCAACACCGTAAAAAGGATCTGTTGATTTCTTTTTAAAGAAAATCGCAAGTATTAAAGACAAGATAAATCCCCAAAATGTTATGCTAAATATCTGACCCAATGAATAGGTGAGAGGAGTTAGTGATTTTTTATATAATGACAAAATTGTCTCAACTTGATTTTCATTGGTTCCGCTTTTAAGTAATTGCTCTTCAAAGTAAACAAAGAATTTATCGAGAAGGGTTTTATCGACTAATTTGAAAAGAACAAAGGTGAAAAATGCTATAATCAAAGATGTGAATAACGATTGCAATGTTCCCAGTCCGAGGAGCCGACCGTAAGTTACACCGCCATCGGCATTATTATCACGGTAGGTACGCATTGACAACGTGATTCCTGCAATAATTACCGCATACGAAATATAACCGCAAACGGGAGCAAAAGGTGAACCCATCACATAGAATACCACTGAATTTAAAATCATAGCAAGTCCCATATAGAGTCCATAGCTCATGGCTTGCGGGGCAATTGAATTACTTTTATTTTCCATAGCAGTATAGGTTTTAATACAAACAGTCTACAAATATACCATAATTGCAGCAAACGGACAAAACATAAGCGATGCCATTAAATTAGTTGTTGCATTTAATAGTTTGACAGCAAATCTATTATATAATTAAACGATAAAAAATGATATTAAAAATAATAATTGTTTGGTACAAGGCGATTTTTTTCTACTTTTGCGCCGGGTAAGTCCTGCACGACCAGTTCCTGTTGAACCCCCCCAGGGCCGGAAGGCAGCAAGGGTAAATAGTCGTAGCGGTGCGATGCAGGTAGCTTACCCACTTGCCGAATTAGCTCAGTTGGCCAGAGCACGTGATTTGTAATCTCGGGGTCGTCAGTTCGAATCTGACATTCGGCTCATC
>CAYHDA010000342.1:0-4537 GCA_964355145.1 uncultured Mariniphaga sp. | reverse complement strand
CATCCCAAATATCGATCCCTTTCTGAACATCTGGCACTGGCAGATACCCATTTACCTTTTTCTTGGCGGACTTGCTGCCGGGATTCTCTTCTTTGCCGGAGTGTTTACCATTATGGGTAAGGAGCATAAAATGAACGCGACGGTTAAAATAGCGCCTTTAATTGTCCCATTTGTGTTGATCTTAGGTTTGTTTATGCTTTTTCTGGATCTGAAGCACAAACTTTATTTCTGGCAGCTGTATACGACTATCCGGCTCGAATCGCCGATGGGCTGGGGTGCCTGGGTTCTGATGATCATTACCCCGATCTCAATTATCTGGTCAGCAAGTTATGTCAGGGAATTTTTCCCAAACTGGGATTGGAAATTCAAATTTCTGAACACTTTCGAAGCATGGGTGATCAGGAACAGAATACTCATCGCATGGCCAATGACCATTTACGCTGTTATTCTGGGTATTTATACCGGAATTCTGCTCTCCGCTTTCAATGCACGTCCGTTATGGAATACTGCAATTCTGGGACCTTTGTTCCTTGTTTCGGGAATGTCAACAGCTGCGGCAGTTATAATTTTAATGAGTAAGGATCATAAAGAACGAAAAATCATGGGGCGGATAGACATTCTGCTTATCATTATTGAACTGTTTTTTATTGTCCATCTGCTCATGGGATTTCTTGCGGGATCGGAAGTGCAGATCGATGCGGCCAACTTGTTTCTGGGCGGGAAATTTACAGCACCATTTTTTACCTTTGTTGTACTTTTGGGTCTTATTTTCCCTGCTACTCTTGAAATTCTCGAACTTAAAGGATATAAGTTGCCAGTTATTATCCCGGCCATTCTCGTATTGATCGGGGGATTAATTTTCAGATTTCTTATTGTAGAAGCCGGTCAGATTACCCGTTTCCTGTACTGATAAATAATTGAAAATGAAAAAAATAAAAAACGACGGATCATTCTTTGTCAATCCTTATTTGGGTGGAGTGATCCTGGGAACAGTTCTTTTGCTCTCGTTTTACATTTCGGGCCGTGGACTTGGGGCCAGCGGAGCAGTAAAAAACTCCGTTGCAGCAACCGTTAATGCAATTGCGCCTGAGCATGTTGCAAAATCTGCATATTATAGTCAGTTTGCAGGAGGCGATCATCAGCCAATGAACAATTGGCTTGTATTTGAAGTACTTGGTGTTCTTTCAGGAGCGTTTCTTTCGGGAATTATTTTTAACCGGCTGAAATTTAAAGTGGAACATTCTCCCAAAATCACCTCCCGTCGCAGACTTATTTTCGCCCTTTCGGGTGGACTGATTTTTGGCTTTGGCTCACAGCTTGCCCGGGGATGCACGAGCGGCGCAGCCCTTAGCGGGATGGCTGTTTTATCGTATGGAGGTTATATAACCATGATCGCGATCTTCGGAACAGCTTTTGTGGCCGCATGGATCTTACGTAAAAACTGGATTTAATCCTAATAAACTATTAATTATGATCGGATCTATCATCTCATCAGGATTAGTCTCCCCGGCATGGGACAATTTATTTGCTGTTTTACTCGGCATGGGTTTTGGATTTGCACTCGAATCGTCGGGATTTTCCTCTTCCCGCAAGATAATCGGTACTTTTTTCGGCTATGATTTTGTAGTTGTTAAAGTATTCTTTACTGCCGCTATAGTTGCCTCATTAGGGTTACTCTACTTCAGTTACCTCGGTCTGGTAGATTTTTCAACCCTCTACATTCAGCCCACCTTTCTGGCCTCAGCCATTGCGGGAGGAATTATCATGGGAATTGGTTTTGCAATGGGTGGCTTTTGCCCGGGAACCAGCCTTTGCGCAACAGCAATCGGACGAATTGACGGTCTTGTTTTCTTCGGAGGAATGTTTATCGGCGTATTTCTATTTTCCGAATCATTCCCATTATTAGAAAAGATCTATTACAGTGGTTCGCAAGGACCCAAAATGATCAATACGGTCTTTGGAATTTCACCTGAACTGTTTACTTTTCTGCTCGTACTGGCAGCTATCGGGATGTTTATCGGAGCATCGTGGGTTGAAAAGAAAGTAAAAAAGACCGAATATTAAATACCACGAATAATGGAACGAAAATATACGATACTTTCTGTTTTTTTGGTTGTGCTGGCCTTCGGACTGGTTATACTACCTAAGAAAAACAATCTAAAGGAAACAGATCCTAAACTACTTCTGTCGGCTGTGACCGAAAAATCGCGCTATCTGACTGTTGATCAGGTCACGCACAGGATTATTGAGAATGATCCGGCCTTGCTCCTTATCGACCTCCGTTCAGCTGATCAATTCAAGACTTTCACATTGCCAGGTTCCTTGAATATTCATCCGGACTCCCTTCTGAGTGCGACGAACCTCGATCTTTTCAACCAGCCGGGGAAAGATAAAGTCTTGTATGCCAATGCAGACCTGACTTCAGAAAAAGCATGGCTGATTTGTACGCGCTTTTCATTGAACCGCATCTATATCATGAAAGGGGGCATGAACGAATGGTTCAATACTATCATTAAGGAAAAGCCGGTTACAGGAACTCTTTCAACTGCTGACCTTGATTTGTTAAGTTTCAGAAAAGCAGCCCGGCAGTTTTTCATCGGTTCAGGTGTAGCGACAAGTGCTGAAGTAAATATAGCAGCAAAAGAAAAAATTAAAGTTATCAGGAAAGAACCAAGGGCGGCATCAGGAGGAGGTTGCTAGACCATATACATGGGAATAATCAAACAGGCATATTCATAATATTCTTCATACTATTTATAAAATGAATCGTTTCATTAAAACAAATTCACCATGGCTAAGCTTGCTTGGATTGGCAGTAGCCATAGTCATTCTGACATTTATTTTCAGACCAAAATCACTTCACTATCAAACCGGTGCCGATGAATCATTGAAACTCATGAATAACCCGTCGATGGAGGTTGCGATAAAAGACATTGCCGGGAAACAATTAATAGATATCAGGACAACAGAATTGTTTCTGCAGGGACATCCAAACGGTGCCGTAAATATTCCAGTCCGTCAACTTTTGGATAAAGAGTCACTTGATTTATTTGAGCAGTTGTCAAAAAAAGGAGAAACTGCCATTTTGTACGGCGTCGATCAGTTGCAAGCTACAGCGCCTCTGTTTTTACTGCAACAATTGGGATACAAAAACCTTAAACTATTAAAAGGGGGAATAAATACGGTCAATGAATTCACCCCTCCTGAGCCCGGCTTAACCGAGGTTTCAGTTGTAGATACAGCATTAATCCACAGTAAAGCTGACCAAATAAATGCACCTTTATCTTCGCCTGTTATAAAGAAAAGAGAAGCCGTATTACCGGTACGCAAAGTGGTCTCGGCAGGTGGTGGTTGTTAATCATTGAATTTATGAATACCATCATCTCATTTTTTCCCTAGCTTCTCAATTCGCTGAGTCACCAGTTTTGAACTGATCATTGTGATGGGTAAACCTGTACCCGGCACTGTGGATGCACCTACATAAAAGACATTTTTAAAGACTTCATCGAAATTTGCCGGCCGGAAAGCACCGATCTGCAGCATTTTGTGCGAAAGGCCTAATCCACTCCCACGGTGAAGATTATACTGATTTTGCCAGTCTTCGGGCGTATAAATGGTCTTTGAAATGATCTCGGGCTCAATATCTTTCCCAATGCGCGCGGAGAAATCAGCAATAATACTATTGACAATTTCGTCCTTATCGTCCCAGTTCTTCTTGAAGCGCAAATCAGGAACCGGACATACAAAAAAGAGTCCTTCGCAACCTTCAGGGGCACAATCCGGATTATTTCGCGACATCACATTCACATAATAATAAGGCTTTTGCAACGTTCCTGATGTTTGAAATATTTTATTGGCATATTCCTTGAAATTATCGCCAAGAAAGTAATTGTGATGCTCAACCTGTGGAAGCTTGCATTTTAATCCAAGATAGATCGTCAGTGGTCCCATTGTCCATTCCATCTTATCAAGCTTCGCCTCTGAAAATTCAGGACGTTTAAAAATCCTGCCCCGGAAGGAGGCTGCATCGCTGTTCACCACGATAATATCACTTTCCCATTTCCTGCCATTCTGATCGATAAGACTTACCAATTTACGCCCGTTAGCGACATAATCAACAATCTCTGTCTGGTAAATGATTTTGACATTTTCTTTTTGAAGCTCATCAACTATTCCTTCAACGATTTTATACATGCCACCTTCAACGTTATAATACCCATCGTGCTGAAATTCGGTATAAGAGAGCAAAGTGTACACAGCCGGAGTATCAAAGGGAGTCCTCCCAAGAAAAAAGGCTACGAGCGAAACGATTTCACGCGCATCATCAGATGAAAAATACCGGCAAACATGCTGCCAGAAATTTCTGAAAAGAACCGGGAGATGAACCGGGTTGACTTTCATTAAGGTGATCAGATACGACAAGACCGAATTGTAATTATTTTTAATCACGAGATCAACGGTATCATCGAACAGCGCTTTCCCGTTTTTAAGATATTTATTCATCTTAATTTCGAAGTCGGGCTCCACATCTTTAAAC
>CAYHDA010000341.1:0-4557 GCA_964355145.1 uncultured Mariniphaga sp. | reverse complement strand
CTGAAAATCCCTTCAATTCCCATATTCTGAGTGATTTCTACAGCATTGGTGCTCCAGGGTGTAATCATCTCTTTTCTAGGTCCTATAAAAATCCCGGTAACGGAATCCCCTGGAATCAAAACGGCTTCATCAAATAACCAGATAAGTTTATCGATATCCGAAGCTGATAATTCCTTATGCGAATCAACCGCAAGCAAATTTGATTTTCCTTTAAAAAAGAGGATCATTTGAGTATGTTTAAATTGACAGAATCAAGGTTGTAACTGGCAACAAAGGTATAGAAAAAAATACTATGGGTTACGGGTAAAGAGGTACACGGGGTTACACAGTTTTATAGAAAGGGTTACGGGTGTAACGGGTTACTTGTTACATGTTACGGATAAGGAGGTGCACGGGGTTACACAGTGTTATGGAAAGAGTTACGGGTGTAACGGGTTACGAGTGGTTACGAGTTACTTGTAACCTGTAACCGGCTGGAATTATTCCGGTTTCCATTCATTTACTTTGATCAGAGATGGAAAAGCTTTTGGTTTATATATCGACTGGTTATAAAAAATCCGGATACACTCCTGAATACCTTCGGTGATACTGGGATGAGGATGAATACTTTGCAAAACTTCGTGAAGCGGGATATCTGAATTTATCAGGTAAGCAATTGAAACGATAAAAGCTGAAGCCTGTGGTCCGGCAGCACGCATACCAAGAATTTTTTCGGAGCCGTCGTTACTCACTATAATCTTCACAAAACCGTTGGTGCTTCGCATAGCGATGGCACGATTGATGAGTTCATTGGAATAATAAATCGCCTTATAGGGTATTTTTTTCTCCCGTAATACTTTTTCGTTGGCTCCGACTGAAGCAAGTTCGGGCTTAAAAAACATCAGTGTCGGCATATATGAATAATCGAGGCGGTAGGTTGACTTGCCGAAGATGGCCTCCACGATAAATCTTCCCTGCTCTTCGGCGACACCGTAAAGCGCCTTCTGACCGGTTACGTCGCCAGCGGCAAAGATATTACATTTATTAAATTCTCCGATAGCACACTCCTCATTGATATGAAGATAGCCTTTTATATTTGGTTTTATTGCTACATTTTCGAGGCCCAGGCCAGCGGTATTTGCATCCCGGCCAATTGAAACCAAAATAATATCGACCTCGACTACCTGACTATGTCCGTCATCGTAATCAAGTACCACTTCAATATGGTCTTTTTCTTTTCTTACCGTGCGAAGGTTGGCAGTATGGTGAATAATTACTCCGTTCCTTTCCAGATTATTCGAGACAAAATCACTTACATCATCATCTTCAAAGGGGATCACCCGATGAGTCCGGTCCAGCAGATGTACTTCCGTTTGCCGGAAATTGGAAAAGATCGTAGCAAATTCGCAACCAATGATTCCTGATCCAAGTATCATCATTCGTTCGGGAAAACGTTCCAGATTAAGCAACCCGTCAGAATCAAAAATTTGTTTTTGATCAACCGGTAATTCGGGAAGCTCACGGGGTTTTGATCCGGTAGCGATAATAATAAATTCAGCTTCTATGATTTCTATTCCATTCTCGCCGTCAATTTGGAGTGTGTTGCGATCAATGAATTTTGCGAAACCTCGCTTATAGGTTATGGTTCCTGAGTCGTTATTATTTTGTACTGAGAAAGATTCGATTTGCGAAAGCATTTGATACTGCTTGGTTTTAGCCGCTGCCATAACGGTCTTTTTAACCATGCTGTAGTCAACTTGTAACCCTGACGCACGGTAACCTCTGTCAATAGCCGCTGCAATTGAATAGTCAACAGACAGTTCCCACATCGTTTTTGAAGTTAACGGACCATTTATTATTCCATTCCCTCCGATATGACCGGCTTCGATAAGACAGACATTTTTGCCAAAATCAATGGCTCTCATTGTAGCGGCAAAGCCTCCGGGACCGCTGCCTATAACAGCCAGATCGAATTTTGTCATTTTAAAATCTCTTTATTAAAAGGCAAACATACAAAAGTTTGAGAATGTTCGTGGTCAGGAAACATTAAAAATATTCTTTATAGGCTAAAAAAAATAATTTATACAATTTGATCCTTGTTGAAAAAAAAAGTTCTTTTAACCACTAATATCCTATTACACCCTCGTATTAATTTTTACTTTTGCGACATTAAAATAATGAATTGATTTTATGAAGCAAGTTAGATATGTTACTGCCAATGAGGCTGTTAAAGTTATTAAATCCGGCGACAGGGTACATTTAAGCGGGGTTGCTGTCACACCGCATCCATTGATTAAAGCGATGGTTGAGCGTGGGCGGGCAGGGGAATTGGTTGATGTTAAGATTCAGCACATACATATTGAAGGTGCTGTTGATTATGCAAATCCCGAATTTGAAGGAATATTCGATGTACAGCAATTCTTTGTCGGGGGAAATCTGCGCAAGCAAACTCAGGCTGGTTATGCCGATTATATCCCTGTTTTTCTGAGTGAGACCCAAAAATTAATGAGAGAAGGGTATCTGAAAGTAAATGTTGCTATGATTATGGTATCTGTTCCAGACAAACATGGATATGTTTCTCTTGGAACTTCCGTTGAAGCAACACTTGCAGCTGTTGAATGTGCAGATGTGGTGATTGCCCTCGTGAATCCTTGTGTTCCCCGTGCATGGGGTGATGCGATGATCAAACTCGAACAGATTGATATTTTTGTTGAAGATGATTCACCGCTATATGCCCATAAACTTGAGCCTTTAACTGAAATTGAGATTGCAATTGGCAAGAACGCTGCTGCATTAATTGAAGATGGTGCATGTTTGCAAATGGGAATAGGAGGAATTCCCAACGCCGTTTTGGCACAGCTGGGCAATCACAAAGATCTGGGAGTTCATACTGAAATGTTTGCCGATGGAATTCTTCCCCTCGTTGAGAAAGGCGTTGTGAACGGAAGATTGAAAAATATAGACAAAGGGAAGATGGTGGCATCTTTTCTTATGGGAACAAAAGAGTTGTATGATTTTATTGATGACAACCCGATGGTGGCAATGATGGACGTTTCGCATACAAATAATGTTGCGGTAATTCGCAAGCTTGACCGCGTCACTGCAATAAATTCTGCTTTGGCAATTGATTTAACAGGACAGGTTTGTGCCGATTCAATCGGTATTAAACACTACTCCGGTGTAGGCGGACAAATAGATTTTATACGTGGAGCAGGTCATTCTTTCCGTGGCCGGCCGATTATTGCAATGTCGTCGGTTACCGATAAAGGATTGACAAAGATCAGTCCAACCCTCATTGAAGGATCCGGAGTTGTGTCAACACGTGCCAATATTCATTGGGTAGTTACAGAATATGGCGCAGTTAATCTTTACGGAAAGACCTTACAGGAAAGAGCAAGAATGCTTATCTCAATTGCTCATCCAAATCATCGTGAGATGCTCGATAAAGCAGCTTTCGAAAGATTTGGACCTCATTACCGGTTTGTTCCGTTATCAAAATAACAAATCCTTTTCTTAATCCAATCCAAAATGAATATATCTCATATTGAACATATCGGTATTGCAGTGGCAAGTCTTGAAACTGCAATACCTTATTACGAAACACTTCTGGGAACCAAATGTTATGCCCTTGAAGAGATTTCGGACCAAAGAGTGAAGACCGCTTTCTTTAAAGTAGGTCAGACAAAAATTGAATTACTGGAATCTACAGATCCGGAAGGACCAATTGGTAAATTTATGGAAAAAAAAGGGCCGGGAATTCATCATATCGCTTTTGCAGTTGATGATGTGGATATTGCTCTTCAGCAAGCAAATGACGCAGGTATTCAATTAATTGATAAAAAAGCCCGTAAGGGTGCCGAGGGACTGAATATCGGATTTTTACATCCAAAATCTACATTAGGTGTACTGACAGAATTTTGCTCTGAGTAAATTTCATCTAAATATTTAATTGTTTGTAAAATTGAAAGGGTCGGTATTTTTATTTACTTTCGACATTATAAACCATTAAAAATTTCCTGTTATGAAAAATTTATTGATGCTGTTTCTGGTTTTCGCGATTTCTTTGGGTCTGTTTGCCCAAACCAATCAAAAAGCTCCGGAGCAAAAGAAGCTGAATGTTTTAGTCTTTTCGAAAACAATGGGTTTTCGCCACACATCAATTCCCTCCGGGATTAAGGCAATTACCACATTGGCTCAGCAAAAGGGCTGGTTAGTTACAGCAACAGAAGATGCCACATTATTAACTGACGAATTTTTAGCCAGATTTGATGTCTGTGTATTTCTAAACACAACCATGAACGTATTTGATGAAGCTCAGGAAGTCGCTTTCACCAAATTCATACATAATGGAAAAGGCTTTGTGGGGATTCATGCTGCCGCTGATTGCGAATATGACTGGAAGTGGTATGGTGAACTCAATGGTGCATTTTTCAAAACACATCCGCCTTACCAGCTTGCTACAGTAAAGATTGAGAATACGAATCATCCTGCAATGAAACCATTTGTTGGAATGACAACTTTTACCATTGAAGACGAGTGGTATACGTTCAAGGAAAATCCACGTGGCAAAGTCACTGT
>CAYHDA010000340.1:0-4561 GCA_964355145.1 uncultured Mariniphaga sp. | reverse complement strand
GGAATGTTCTGAAGGAGTAGCAACAGTTCACAATCTCTTTACAGGTAATATAGCCCATTGGGTCGATGGCGGGCGTTTTACTCCATATCACCTGCCTCATTCCACCTGGGTAGCCGGTTTAATCACGTTTTTTGGCGGAGATCACAGGTTTTACAATAATATCTTCGCGACTGTTAAAACAGAGAAAATAGCTAAAGAACCTAATGGTTTAGCAAGGTACAACGACAGTAAAATGCCGGTTTGGATCGCATCAAATATCTACTTCAATGGAGCCACACCCTATAATAAGGAGGTGAATGCATTTGAGAATAAATCTTTCGATCCAAACGTGACAATTGAAGAAAAAGGAGAAGAAGTTTTTTTACATATCAATGTTGATGACTCCTTCAGAAAATTAAAAACGCAATTGGTGACTACCGAATTATTGGGAAAAGCAATCGTCCCAAATGCATCATTCGAGAATCCGGATGGAACGCCATTGAAAATTGATACCGATTATTTTGGAAATAAACGTTCCGAAACCAATCCTTTCGTCGGTCCTTTTGAAGGTCTGAAGGAAGGTCAACAAGTGATTAAAGTATGGTAAAAAAAATATTTCTTGTACTTGTAGTCTGTTTTTTATTCAATAACATAAAAGCCGGAAAAACTTCAAAAGAAAACAGTAATTCAGGAAAAATCACTGTTGCGGCGTACTATTTTCCAAATTACCATACTAATGATGCGAGAAATATAAAAAACAAAGGAAGTGACTGGTCTGAATGGGAACTAATAAAAGCAGCGCAGCCCAGATTTCCCGGACATGATCAGCCAAAGGTTCCGCTATGGGGGTATACCGATGAGAAGGATCCGAAGGTGATGGCACAGAAAATCAGAGCCGCCTCAGAATACGGAGTCGATTGTTTTATCTTTGACTGGTATATGTATGAGGATGGTCCATTTCTGAACCAATGTCTCGATAATGGATTTTTGAAGGCGAAAAATGTTGATAAAATCAAATTTGCATTGATGTGGGCAAACCACGACTGGAATGATATTCATCCCTATACCCGTGGCACACCTCAAAAATTACTTTATCCGGCAAAAATGTCACCCAAACGATACGATGAAATCTGTGATATCCTCGTTTCCCAATATTTTACCCGTCCAGGTTACTGGAAAATAGATGGGAAAGCTTATTTTTCCATCTATGACGTACAGAAATTTATGGAAATATTCGGCTCCTCAGAGGCCACCAAAAGTGCAATGAAACAGTTGAATGACAAGGCTGTTGCCGCCGGACTTAAAGGGGTTCACTGGAATCTGGTTGCATGGGGAAGACCCGTTCTTCCTGGAGAAAAAGTTCCTGCGAGCTATCCTGAATTAATTAAAATGCTGGGGTTTGATTCGGCAACTTCTTATGTCTGGGTTCATCACGTGGGCTTGCCCGACCGGCAAACCGATTTCAACAAAACGCGCGATCAGTATTTCAGCTATTGGGATAAAGCCAGGTCGGAATATAAAGTACCTTACTATCCAAATGTTTCAATGGGATGGGATCCTAGTCCACGCTGCGATCTGAAGTCGGAATGGGGAAATTACGGCTATCCCTTTACGTATACAATCGGGAATAATACCCCTGACAACTTTAAAACAGCCTTACAAATGACAAAGGATAAACTACTTGCGGATGAAGACGGGCCGAGGATAATGAATATTAATTGCTGGAACGAATGGACCGAAGGAAGTTATCTGGAACCTGATATCAAGAATAAATTCGGATATCTCGAGGCCGTTAAGAGTGTATTTAAATAGGGGGTATTGTCAAAGTAAATCCGATTTCAAAAATTATATATTGCGCTGTATGAAAAAACTTCTTCTTTTTAGTTTACTGTTATTCGCCTGGACAGCTTACAGTCAGCCCATTGGCAACAATATTGCAAATCCAACTAACTACCTGGCTGACTTAAAGTTAGAACTACAAAAAGAGTGGCCTAAAAACCGAACGATTAACATTGTGTTTCATGGACACAGCGTGCCGGCAGGATATTTTAAAACACCCATTGTCAATACAGCAGAGGCCTATCCTAATTTATTTCTGAAAAATTTAAAAACGGTCTATCCCTTAGCTGTAGTGAATGTGATCGTTACCGCGATTGGAGGAGAAAATTCAATTCATGGTGCCGCCCGTTTTAAAAGCGATGTTCTTACGCTTCGACCCGATCTGATCCTGATAGATTATGCATTGAATGATCGTGGTGCAGGCTTAGATAAAGCACGGATAGCTTGGGAAAAGATGATTAAACAGGCAAAAGCGCGAGGGATCAAGGTGTTCCTGCTTACCCCGTCTCCCGATCAAGGTGTCAATTACGCAAATCCGGATAACGACCTGAAAAAACATACAGACCAAATCCGTAAACTTGCAGATGAACACCAGGTAGGACTTGTTGATAGTTATAAAGCGTTTGAGTTCCTCTATCCGGATAAAGAGAAATTAAGCCAATACATGTCTCAGGTAAATCATCCCAACAAACAAGGACATGAACTGATTGTCAATGAGCTCATGAAGTGGTTTTAACAAATAAACATCTTTAAACAAGCATATTATGAACTGTTTTAAAATAATATTATTCATTATTCTCGCCCTGAGTGTCGGGTCGGCCTGCAATACCACAGTGCCAAAAAGCGAGGAACAGCGTACCGATTTGAAAAAAGGATTCCTAAATCCGCCAGATGCTGCCAGACCTGGAGTTTACTGGTATTTTATGGATGGCAATCTATCAAAAACAGCCATAACTGCCGATCTAGAGTCAATGAAATCCGCAGGCATTGGAAATGTACTTTTTCTGGAGGTAAATGTTGGTGTTCCTCGCGGCAAAGTTGATTTTCTGAGTGAAGAGTGGCAGGATATATTCCGGCATGCAGTTCGTGAGGCAGAGAGACTTGGAATCACTATTTCGCTCGGTGTAGGACCCGGCTGGTCAGGCAGCGGCGGACCATGGGTAGAGGGTAAAGCATCGATGCAGCACCTGGTGTCAGCAACTATAAACGTAACCGGAGGCGTTCAAAAAACAATAACACTTCCTAAACCCGCACCCAAAAAGCCCTATTTTGGAGAAGGTGGTTTTACCCCTGAGCTAAAAAAACGCTGGGAAGATTATTATGAAGATGTCGCTGTTCTCGCGTTTCCAACTCCCGCAACCGATTATAAAATTGAAGATATCGATGAAAAAGCACTCTACTATCGGGCACCATATACCTCAACGGTTGGAGTCAAACAATTTTTACCTTCTCTTGCAAAGTACAATGAACCAACAAAAGAAGCTGTAATTTCACCGGCAAAAATAATTAATATCACCAGTTTATTAAAGCCGGATGGGACTCTGGATTGGAAGATTCCTGAAGGAAAATGGACAATCTTACGGTTAGGAAGCCGCAATAACGGAGCAGTCACAAGACCCGCTCCTATGCCCGGATTGGGTTTTGAAGCAGATAAATTCGATACCACAGCCATCAATTCGCATATGGCAAATTTCACCGGAAAACTGTTCAAGAAAATTGGCATTCCCGATCCTAATTTGCAGGGAGGCTTAAAAATGCTTCACATGGACAGCTGGGAAATGGGTGCACAAAACTGGACCGGGAAATTCCGGGAAGAGTTCAGGAAAAGAAGAGGTTACGATCCGCTTCCCTTCTATCCTGTATATTCCGGATTAGTTGTTGAAAGTCTTGAGAAAAGCGAACGTTTTCTGTGGGATTTACGCCAAACATCACAGGAACTGGTGATTGAATACCATGCTATACACCTGAAAAAATACGGACAAAAATATAACCTCGGCTTCTCAATTGAACCCTACGACATGAACCCAACGGCAGATATGGAACTGGGTGCTGTCGCTGATGTACCAATGTGCGAATTCTGGAGCAAGGGATACGGCTTTAACTCGTCTTTTAGCTGTATTCAGGCCGCGTCTATCGCTCATATCAACGGTGCGTCGGTTGTTGCGGCTGAAGCGTTTACAGCTGGTAACGATGCATGGAAACAGTATCCCGGCTCAATGAAAAACCAAGGCGACTGGGCTTTTGCAACAGGGATAAACAAATTTGTTTACCACACTTTTCAACATCAGTTCCTTGATGACAGTCTGAAACCCGGGATGACAATGGGTCCTTATGGCGTACACTGGGACCGTAGTCAGACCTGGTGGCCGATGGCTGACGGTTATCATCAATACATCACACGATGCCAGTATATTTTGCAGCAAGGAAGAACAGTAGCCGATATTCTTTACCTGACACCGGAGGGTGCACCTCACGTTTTTCGTGCTCCATCATCTGCACTTACAGAGGACGAAATACTGCCCGACCGCAGAGAATATAATTTTGACGGATGTTCACCATCACAATTATTAACAGCAAGCGTTGCTGATCATCGCATCATCTTTCCAAGTGGAGCAGCTTATCGTTTGCTGGTTTTGCCGGCTGCCGAAACTATGACTCCTGCATTGCTAAGTAAAATCGAATCCCTCCTGAAAGCGGGTGCATTAATTGTTGGCAATCCACCGCAAAAATCACCCAGTCTGGT
>CAYHDA010000339.1:0-4574 GCA_964355145.1 uncultured Mariniphaga sp. | reverse complement strand
TTTCCAAGGGCGCCACAAAAGATGGTTCAACAATGATCACGTATGCTGCTGATTCTCACACACTTTATGGCGAGCTTTATTTCTGGCCTTCTGCCGATTATCCTGAAGGTGCCTTACTTGATGTCTATGAATGGGACACAGGAAAGTTCCTGGGGAAAATTCCTCAGGTAAGACATACCTTCCAGGTAACAGGAAATATGAATGAAAATCAGGTCGCTATCGGCGAAACGACTTACGGAGGAAAGAAGGAACTCGCTACTCAAAAAGAGGCCATTATCGATTATGGAAGTCTGATATACATTGCTTTACAACGTTCAAGGACGGCGCGCGAGGCAATCACTATCATGACCGATCTTGTTAAAAACTACGGTTACGCTTCAAGTGGCGAATCATTTTCAATTGCAGATCCCAATGAAGTCTGGATTTTCGAAATGATCGGTAAAGGTGAAGGACAAAAAGGAGCCGTTTGGGTTGCAATGCGGGTTCCTGATGGCTATATTTCAGGACATGCCAATCAGGCACGGATTACACGTTTTCCGTTGAATGACAGCAAAAATTGCATCTATTCAGCCGATGTAATCTCATTTGCACGCGAAAAAGGCTGGTTTGACGGCAAAAATAATGATTTCAGTTTTTCTGACACCTATGCGCCTGTTACTTTTGGAGGAGCACGTTTCTGCGAAGCACGCGTGTGGTCAGGCTTTAATAAGGTAAATAAACAGATGGGGCAATACGAAAATTATGCCATGGGTAAGGTCTCATTCGATGAAAATAAATATGCTACTAACAGAATGCCGCTCTGGATAAAACCCGATTCGCTCCTCTCTGTTAAAGATGTGATGAACCTGATGCGCGATCATTACGAAAATACAGCCCTCGATATGACCAAAGACCTGGGAGCCGGCCCTTATGGAGCTCCTTATCGCTGGCGCCCTATGGAATGGAAAGTTGACTCAGTAAAGTATGTACATGAACGTGCAATCTCAACCCAGCAAACGGGGTTCTCGTTTGTGGCGCAGTGCCGGTCGTACCTGCCAAATCCCATTGGAGGAATCTTGTGGTTTGGATTGGATGATACTTTCCTGACCTGTTATATGCCTGTATATTGTGGGATAAAACAAGTTCCCCAATCGCTTAAGGTCGGTGACGGCGATATGCTTACATGGTCAGACAATTCAGCTTTTTGGGTTTTCAATCAGGTTTCAAACCTCTGCTATTCAAGATACAACGATATGATTATTGATCTTCAGAAAGTACAGTCACAGCTTGAAAATAAATTCTTTAGCTATACTCCGGTTGTTGATCAGGCTGCCTTAACTTTATGGAATAACGGCAACAAAGACCTCGCCTATCAATTTTTGACCGAATACTCTGTAAACCAGGTGGAAAGCTCAGTAAAAAGATGGCGCGACCTTGGACATTACCTTCTGATAAAATACAAGGACGGAAATGTAATGATTGAAAAAAACGGTCAGTTTGAGAGAAACGAATCCGGCAAACTACCTGCCTCTCCGCTTCATCCCGCATATCCCGACTGGTGGTATCGTAAAATCATTGAGAACAACAAAGAACATTTCAAGGCAGTTGAATAAATAATATCAAAAATCTCAAATAATATACTGAATTCAAACCCGATGGATCATCAAAATCCACCGGGTTTTTTCATCAGAAGATAATTTGTTAACTTAAGTTATTTTTCACTGTTTGAGCACTACCAATTTGGCATTTGTTACATCTGATTAATAAACACAATTAATAAACCGATGATGATATTTTTTAAAACAGGACTAATCATATTCAATTTACTGCTATTCACCAATATTGCATCCGCAAAAGACAAAGAAATTCCATTTATCAGAGATGGAGTATCCTTTTCGATTCCAGGCGACTGGAAATTTATTGCCAACGATTCGATTGGCGACAATGCCTATTATTTTTCGGCAGAGAGGACTGGCAAACTGGCAACCGGATTGATTACTGTAACGTGGGTAAATGAAGTTAAAAAAACCGAAGAAATCATTTTTAACCATCAGCAAAGCATGAGAACCGCAAATATTTTCCGCAATCCCGGAATTGAGTTCACATTGTCTGAGCCGGACAATTTTGCTGGATTAAAGGGCCAAAGCTGTCGTTATACCGCATTGGTAAAAGAACAGAAACTCGATGGGATTATCCATTGCTTTAATGCTGTTGGTAAAACAGTGACTATTTTCTTTCAAAGTGGATCTGATGACAGCAAAATTAATGCAAAGGCATTTGAATTAGTCAGGCAAACGTTTAATTGCCGGGAGTAAATAAAAACATATATTTGTTACAATAATTAAAATTACTGCAATAAAATGAAGGTTGTAATCGTTGGAAGTGGATATGTGGGACTGGTAACCGGAACTTGCTTTGCAGAAGTGGGCATTGAAGTCGTGTGTCTGGATGTTGATGCAAAGAAAATCGAAAATTTAAAGAACGGCATAATTCCGATTTATGAACCTGGTCTGGAAGAAATGGTTCATAGAAACATGAAAAAAGGAAGATTGCAGTTTACGACAAATATATCGGAGGCTCTCGTTGATTGTGAAGTACTGTTTACTGCTGTTGGTACTCCGCCGGATAAAGACGGAAGTGCAGATCTTCAGTTTGTGTTAAGCGTTGCGCGCGATTGCGGAAAAAACATGACGGATTATCTGCTGATCGTAACCAAGAGCACTGTTCCGGTTGGCACTGCTCAGAAAGTACGCCAGGCTTTACAGGAAGAATTGGATATACGGGGCGTAAATATTCCGTTTGATGTAGCTTCCAATCCGGAGTTTTTGAAGGAAGGTGCTGCTATCGACGATTTTCTGAAACCCGACCGCATTGTGGTGGGACTCGACTCAACAAGAGCCGAAGATCTGATGAAAAGCCTCTATAAGCCTTTTACCCTGAATGGTCATCCGATCATTTTTATGGACATCACCTCGGCTGAGATGACTAAATATGCAGCCAATGCAATGCTGGCGACTAAGATCAGCTTCATGAACGATATCGCCAATTTATGTGAAATCGTTGGTGCCGATATCAATATGGTTCGAAAAGGGATTGGCTCCGATTCCAGAATTGGCAATAAATTCATCTACCCGGGCATTGGTTACGGTGGGTCGTGCTTCCCGAAAGATGTGAAGGCACTGATTCATACAGCCGAGGATTTCAATTACGAACTACGTGTGCTTAAGGCTGTTGAAGCAGTAAATCAGGATCAGAAATCGGTACTCTGCCAGAAAATTCTCAAATATTTTAAAGGGGACATCAAGGGCAGAACTATCGCCATCTGGGGATTATCGTTCAAACCGCAAACCGACGATATGCGTGAAGCACCTTCGTTGGTTATCATTAAAGAATTACTCGAAGCGGGTGCAAAAGTAAAGGTCTACGATCCGGTCGCGATGAATGAAGCTAAACATACATTGGGAGATAGCATCACTTATTCCGAAGATCAGTATGAGGCTCTGATCGATGCAGACTGCCTTGCACTTGTTACCGAATGGGCTGAATTTAAATTCCCTAATTTCAATATTATCAAAAAATTAATGAAGAATCCAGTAGTATTTGATGGCCGGAATATTTATGAAAAATCGGAAATGAGGCGAAATGGATTTGAATATTTTTGCATTGGCATTGATACCTCAAAATAAAAATCAAAATCATGATTAAGAAAAAGGTTTTAGTGACCGGAGGTGCCGGTTTTGTTGGGTCACATCTGTGTGACAGACTGCTTAAGGAGGGAAATGAAGTAGTTTGTCTCGACAATTATTTCACAGGACAAAAGCAAAACATAGTACACCTGCTGGACAATCCATTTTTTGAACTGATCAGACACGACGTGACGATGCCATTTTTTATCGAAGTCGATGAAATTTATAATCTGGCTTGTCCCGCTTCACCGGTTCACTATCAATACAATGCCATTAAAACGATGAAAACTTCCGTGATGGGAGCCATCAATATGCTGGGACTGGCAAAAAGGATAAAAGCAAAAATTCTTCAGGCCTCAACAAGTGAGGTTTATGGCGATCCTCAGGTTCATCCTCAGGTTGAAAGTTACTGGGGCCATGTAAATCCGATCGGCGAACGCTCATGCTACGATGAAGGAAAACGATCGGCAGAGACACTTTTTGTGAATTATCACAAGCAGAATAATGTAAAAATCAAAATAATCAGGATTTTCAATACCTACGGTCCAAGGATGCATCCCCACGACGGAAGAGTTGTATCAAATTTTATTGTACAGGCACTACAAGGAGATGATATTACAATCTATGGCGACGGACAGCAAACCCGCAGTTTTCAATATGTTGACGATCTTGTTGAAGGAATGATACGGATGATGGCTTCCCGCGATGAGTTCACAGGCCCTGTTAATATCGGGAATCCCAACGAATTCACGATACTTCAGCTTGCCGAACTCGTCATTAAGCTTACCAATTCAAAATCAAAGATCATCAGAATGCCTTTGCCTCCCGATGATCCTTCACAACGACAGCCAAATATTGATCTGGCTAAAAAAGAGCTGGATTGGGAACCAAAAATTCAGTTGAAGGAGG
>CAYHDA010000338.1:0-4580 GCA_964355145.1 uncultured Mariniphaga sp. | reverse complement strand
ATATCACCATTGAAAACATATCGATAAAGTTTACTATTTTTAAACACGTAAATTTTAATCCTATGACAAGCACCGAAGAACTATACCAACAGCGACTTTCGCGCTACCTGACAGCCATGCGCAACGAAAAGCCTGACAGGATTCCAATCAGGCCGTTTGTCGCCGAATTCACCGCTAAATATGCCGGAATGACATGCCAGGATGTAGTGCATGATTACAACCGTGCATTCGAAGCCGCCCGTAAATGCGCTGCCGGATACGACTGGGACGCTGTTGTTTCTAATATGGTATACGTGTGGACCGGCCTTACCCAGGCTATTGGGATCACCTACTACGGAGTTCCGGGAATTGATGTTCCTGCAGTCAATGGATTTCAGTACCGCGAGCCGGAGGAAGGTAAATCGTTTATGAAGGCAGACGAATATGACGAACTGATCGACGATCCAACAGCTTTTCTCTATAATAAATGGCTGCCACGTGTTTCTGCCGACATCAGTCCGATGGGGAGCGCAACCAGTTACAGGAATAATCTGGCGCTGGTGAAAGGGGGAATGGCCATGCTTAACTATTTCAATGCCTATGGCCCTCACGTTGATAAATTGAGGAGTGAAAGTGGTACGGTATCGGCTATTGCAGGTATTTTCAAGGCGCCGTTCGACATTCTTGGCGACAAACTTCGCGGATACATTGGGCTGTCAATGGATATGATGATCCAGCCTGACAAGGTAAGAAAAGCTTGCGAAGCCCTGATGCCGCATCTGTATAATGTGGCTTTTTCTTCTGCCGATCCGAAGAGTCAGGTTCCGATTGGCTACTGGATGCACCGGGGTTGTATTCCTTTTGTATCGGCAGGTGAATTTGAATCACACTACTGGCCAACGGTACGGCCAATCATTGAAGAGCTTTGGAAAAACGGACACCAGACCCTTTTTTATGCTGAAGGGAGCTGGAACCACCACCTCGAAAGTTTTAACGATTTACCCGATAAAAGCATTGTTTATCATGTTGATAGCGGCGATATTTTTAAAACACACCGGATCATCGGAAACAAATTCTGCCTAAGCGGGGGAATTCCAAATACTTTGCTTTCGTATGGAACGCCTGACGAAATTCGCGCACGCTGCAAAAAAGTGATTGACGAGGTGGCTGGCGATGGTGGCTACATCATGGATGCAAGCGCTATTATCCAGAACGATGCCACGATTGAGAATATGCAGGTATTGACCGATTTCACACGTGAATACGGCGTATATTCAGGAAATGCGGCCCCTTTGCTGAGCCTTGATGCTCAGAATGTTCCCGCGCCAGGGACACTCTTCGGCCCGGATTACGGCATGACCGGTCATATGCAATCGAAGGTAAAACCGGGTTTGTGCATTCCATGGGAAGAGAAACGGAAAGAAATTCCATCAATCAACGGCAACGAACCCTTGGTGAAGCAAATATGGGAGGATGTCGATTCGTTTGGAAATATGTTTATCTGGCAATGTCTGTTGTCGTTTTAATAGATGATAATGATCAATTGTCAATGTTTAATGAAAAATGTTCAATGATTAATGTTTAATGTTCAATGATTAATGTTTAATGATCAATGTTTAATGAAAAATGGTCAATGATCAGCAGAGGTGCAGTTTATAATATTACTTATAATCGATTTAAGTAACTGGTAAGTTTTATTGCCGTAATTACAATAGCTAAAATATTGAATATCAAATGAAATATCATTATTAATTGATCATTATTAATTGATCATTTTAAAATTGATCATTATTTAATTCTTCCCTTTCGGGCCTATGCAAAAGAGATGGCTTGTGCTGCGCAGGTAAATCATTCCGTTACTGATTGCCGGCGATGCAAGCAGCGTTTCTCCGATGTTGTTTTTGGCAATTGTTTCATAGGTCGCGCCCGGTTTAATAACCGTGATGGTACCCTGGTCGGAGGGCATATAAACCAATCCTCCGGCAAGCACTGCAGAACCATATTGTTTGCCCAGATTCTCCTTCCAGAAGATCTTGCCTGTTGCTGCTTCGATACAATTAACTGATCCATTGGTTGATGTGGTAATCAAATAGGGGCCGACGGTAACAGGGGATGGAACATAGAAGGCACCATCAGTGGCTTGCCAGGCAATATGGGTATTGGTTATATCGCCGCTTCCATCCGGTTTCAGCGCGTAGATGATCCGTTTTGGCCATCCGCTGCTGATCAGGACCAATCCGCTCTGTTCGTTATAGACAGGACTCGAAGCAAAGTCCTCCGAAGGTCCGGTTGCAAACCAGTAACGCGATCCATCGTCGGGATTAAACGATGCCACCTCCATATTTCCACATACAATCATCTGCTTTTTACCTGCAATGTCTCTGATAAGTGGGGTGCTAAAACTATGAGATCTCTTGTCGAATTTAGTTTTCCACAGGGTATGACCGTCAGTACGGCTTAAGGCTGCAACAAAAGCATCCCCTTTACTGTCCTCATTAATAATTACCTTATCTTTATAAAGTATAGGAGAGACGCTGTAACCGTGGGGACTTGAATAAGTGCCGGGGCGCTTGATCCACAACTGTTTCCCGTTAAAGTCATAGGCTGCAACCACTACTGAATCACCGTCAAGAAGCGATATATAAACAGATGACCCGTCCGTAACGGGAGTTCCTGATGCGAAGCTGTTATCATTGTGTTTGCTCTCAAGCGGGGATTTAAGAACCGTCACCTGCCATAATAAATTCCCGGTTTTTGTGTCGTAACACAACAGTTGTTTTTCGTGGGTTTCTGTCATGGCAGTAACAGTGAAAAGCCTGTCGCCCCAGACTATTGGCGAAGCATAACCAATACCGGGAACCGGGACTTTCCACATCACATTTGTAGTTGAATCCCATTTTACCGGAAGATTGATTTCTGAGCTTGTACCATCTCCGTTTGGACCACGCCAGCCCGGCCAGTTTTCAGCCCGGACGATATTCTGAAACATAAATAACAGCGTGAAAATTGATACGAAGGATCTGAACTTTGCCATTTGACGAAATAATTAAAACTGTTGTGAATTTTTTTGATATCCGCCAAAGGAAACAATAAAATACAAAACCACAAATATTATTTTAATCAAGAGTTATTATTGTTGTTTTTATGAGACAGAATCGCTATTGTTTCGTGAAATATAGTTACATTTAAGAGGAAATAATTTAACTTCATTTTTCATTATTAAATCTAAAAAGAACTGATTATGAACAAAAAAATGAATTTTGCAGGGATATTCATGTTGGTTATCCTTGGCACCTTTTTCTTAACAACTTCTGCAGCATTTGCACAAAAAGCCAATTTTTCAGGAACATGGGGCTTGAACGAAAGCAAGAGCAATTTGGGTGAAAACCGTTTTCGGGCCAGTCTCAAAATAACGGCGGCACAGGAAGCTAATGCCCTGAATTTAGAAAGGTTATCGAAAGGACGCGATGGTGAGGACCGGATAACAAAGGAAAAATATACGTTGGATGGCTTAGAATGCGAGAATCCTGCTTTCCAGAATACGGTCAGAAAATCAAAAGCTACGTGGTCGGATGATGGAAAAATACTTACCATCAATTCTGTGATGTCTTTTGAAAGAGATGGCGAAAAAATGGAGATGAAAATGATAGAAGCATGGAGCATCAGCGAGGATGGGAAAACGCTTACCATTCAAAGTACGGTCACCAGTTCACAGGGTGAGATGAAACAAACAAGGGTTTACGATAAAGCATGAGCATAAGGGCAAAATTTTAAGGGCATGCCACCATACGATACGGTGATGTGCCCTTTTTAATGTTTCAGAGTTTCAAATAATGGTACAGATTCAAGATTTGCGTCTCCTTGCTGCTTCCCACGGTCTAAAGAACATTTGCAGCGTTTTTAGCGGATAGTTTTGATTGGCAGCCGGCTGCAGATGCCTCTCTCAATAGGTGAATTGTTGTCTCAAATTGGTTCCCAACCTAAAAAACAAGACTTTTTCAAGCCACATAAGCTGAAGTTAGATGACTGGTACAACCGAATTCTGTAGCTTCATAGAATTCTAGTATTAACAGGGTTCGTAATACTTTTGATCTGTAAAACTGTTTGAAATCTCATTTTTAATCACTATATTTACCTCTATACTTTTTCGCCATTTCATTGTAACTCAAAGTCAATCATATTAGGAATATTGACTATAATCAGAAATTTAACTAAATTTTAGGAGGAACATTTTATGGTTACTTACATGATTTTGATGAATTTAACAGATCAGGGCATTAAAAATGTCAAGGCAGCACCGGAGCGGATTGAAAGAGGTCTCAAGGGTTTAGAAAAAGCGGGAGCAAAAGTTATAGGGTTCTGGATAGCGTTAGGGAAATACGATTATGTTTCAATTGCTGATTTTGACAGTGATGAAGCAGCGCTTGCTATTGGGATAGGTTTGGGATCTGAAGGAAACGTAACGGTTGAATCGGTCAAATTGTTTAGTAAGGAACAATTTGCCGGGATAATCAAAATGCTTCCGTAGATCAAGAAACGTCCTTCAACTTTAGGAAGCTTTTTTGCTTTAACTCAACTGTCTTGTACCAGGTTCCGGCCTC
>CAYHDA010000337.1:0-4583 GCA_964355145.1 uncultured Mariniphaga sp. | reverse complement strand
CTGTTGTTGCGGTAAATGATACAAGAGAAGAAAAATCAGGGAAGGTTGTCGTCAGGGATGCCGATACCGGAGTAACTCTGTTTACTTCTTTATTTACAATTCCAGCTAACGGTAAAACAGATATGGGGCTTGTTAGCGAGTCATCCAAACAATCGATGTGGCTGATCGAATATACCATTGAAGGCGAAAAATTTACCAACCACTACTTATCCGGAAAGGCGCCATTTAAATTCGACGATTATCAGCGGTGGTATAAAACGCTGAATATCAATAAAAATTAGGTTTACACCCTACATTTAATTAATTATCTGCTGATGAATAAAATTTACAGAATGCATTGTATTCGGTTATTTCTGCTGCTTCTTCTTTTTTTGTCAAATAGTTACAGGTCTTTTGCCTCATTTGCAATTAAGAGCCTTAAAGTTGAATATACGGAAACTCCGCTTGGGATTGACTTTAAAATACCACGTTTTAGCTGGCAAATGAATACTGCCGGCCTGGAGCGCGATTATTCGCAGTCTGCCTTTCAAATTGTCGTTTCTGGTCCGAAAGGGAAGGAGATGTGGGACAGTAAAAAGATAACGAACAATAATTCGCTGAATATTCAATATGCAGGAAATCCCTTGCAGCCAACCACCCGATATAAATGGACGATTACCGTTTGGGATCAAAACGGCAATATGGAACACGGATCTTCTTGGTTCGAAACAGGATTAATGAACCCCGATCCGAAACTGGCAGCCTGGGATGGTGCAACATGGATTGGCGGAACTGCTGATGATATGGTACTCTATTCTCCCTCTCTTGCTGTATTTAAACTCTCCTGTTCGCTTAAACTGGATAAAGAGTCAGGCAGCACCAGGGCTGGCTTCCTGTTTGGAGCCAACGACAGCCGTTTATTGGATAAAAACAAAAATATTCTTCAGGTAGAAAGCAACATAAATGAATCCTATATCAAATTTGAACTTGATATTTCAAAAGTGGATGGCTCTGAAAGCGGACTTGCTCAATTGAATGTTTATCGTGTTGGTTATCATCCAAATGACACATTCAAAAAACCCTTTAAAGCTATACCCGTTCCCAATAAACTGATCAATAATAACAATAAATACGAATTACATAAAATTTATACGGTGGCAAATTTCGGACTTTTCGAAATTTATATGGATGGGAATGACCAGAATCATCTGATCACGAATATTGAAAATCTTAAACCTGCTATATCAGGCCAGCCAAAATTAAACCTCAATCCGGTAGGATATGGTCACGACTATATTGCTTTTCCGATGTTGGGTTCAATCGGATTTTCGCTTGATCCAGGTCAAAAAGCAACATTTTCGGGGTTTGAAGTAAGAAATTACCGAAGTCCGTCGAATAAACTTTTTTCTGAAGATTTGAATAATCCTGACACCTATAAAGGTGTATTTTCGAAATTTGCTAATCGGGATAAATCAGGATTAAGAATTGCAGATCATTCCTACGTTCTTGAGGGAGGTGAAAATGGGGTGGTAATTATTGCCGATCCAAGTAAAAACTCAATGCCAATACTCCGTACAACATTCAATACCGAAAAAAAAATTGCCCAAGCGCGGTTATATGCTACTGCCAGAGGTATTTATGAGCTATATATTAATGGTCAGCGGGTTGGGAATGATTATTTTAATCCCGGCCTCACGCAATACAACAAGACCCATTTTTATCAGACATATGACGTGACAAAAATGGTGAGGAATGGTAAAAACGCAATTGGTGCCTTGTTGGGTGAGGGCTGGTGGAGTGGTAATATTACTTATAGCGGCGAAAACTGGAACTTCTTTGGTGACCGCCAGTCATTGCTTGCTAAACTTGTTGTGACCTATACCGATGGAACGACAAAAATAATAACCACTAATCCGGGTCTTTGGTCTTATTATAATGACGGTCCGCTTGTTTACGGCAGCTTCTTTCAGGGAGAAGTTTACGATGCTTCCAAAGAATCAGCAATTTCAGGCTGGAATACTCCGGATTATGATGAGCATAAATGGGGAAAAGCTGTTCGTATATCCCTCGAAGGGAACAGCTATCCCGCACAAAACCTTTTGGGAGGTTCGGGAAATAGCTCTGCCGATATTTACGATAATATGTCGCTCATCGGCCAGATTGGTGAGAATGCCTCCGTCGTAAAGGAGTTGACCGCAATAGGAGTTGAAGAAGTGCGGCCCGGAGTGTTTGTCTATGATATGGGCCAAAATATGGTTGGGGTTCCGCAAATATCGATTAATAATGGGTTAGCCGGGAAAAGACTGACCCTTCGTTACGCCGAAGTCAAGTATCCTGCCCTCGCGGAATATGGGAAAAACGTTGGTATGATAATGCTTGAAAATATTCGGGGAGCTTTAACCCAGGACACCTATATACTAAAAGGAGGCAATGAAGTAATCCAGCCACGGTTTACATTTCATGGATATCGCTTCATCGAAATTACAGGAATTGAAAAAGCGCTGCCAGTTGCCTCGGTAAAAGGCAAAGTGATCAGTTCTGTGAAGGAGCTGGCATCTGCATACGAAACTTCAAATCCCAAAGTGAATAAACTTTGGGAAAATATTATCTGGTCAACCCGGGGGAATTTTTTATCAATTCCAACCGATTGTCCGCAGCGGAATGAACGAATGGGCTGGAACGGCGATATTTCTGTCTTCTCAAGAACCGCAACCTACCTGGTTAGTGTCCCTCAATTCCTGAGGCGTCACATGTTGAATATGCGCGATGATCAGCGTGAGGATGGCCGTTTTACTGATGTTGCTCCACTGGGTGGTGGTTTTGGCGGAATACTTTGGGGCAGTGCGGGTATCACTGTTGCATGGGAATCATATCAGCAGTATGGAGACCGCGACCTGATCGCGGAGCATTACGATGCAATGAAAAAGTACCTTACCTATCTGAGTACCCGGATTGACCCGATGACAAACCTTATGAATGAGGGGCCTCTTGGCGACTGGCTAAGTCCGGAAGGTAATAAAAACGATAACACCCTCTTTTGGGAATCCTATTATATTTATGATCTGGAGGTGATGGCCAAAATAGCCGATGTGCTGGGCAAAACAGAGGATGCTTCCGGATTCCGGAAAATCCGAATTAAGCGGAAGGAATTCTTTAACAATACCTATGTTGATGAAGTGACAAAAAAAACAGTCAGATCAGGAACTCTTTCTGTTCAAACCGGCACCTCTGGAGCGAAAGTCACTGATAAAGGCAATTTGGCGTCCAAAAGGATATTGGATACCCAGGCTTCGTATGCTATTCCACTCGCTTTAGGAGCGTTTAGTTCTGATAATGAGCCGTATGCTGCGAGACATCTGGCTTCAGCCGTGATGCGTAAAAATACCGACGATAAAGGGGCGATCCTTCCGGAATATGGTCTGATGACAGGTTTTATCGGTACTGCCTGGATCAGCAAGGCACTTTCGGACCATGGGTACAATGACATTGCCTTTCGTTTACTGCAGCAAACTTCATATCCTTCATGGTTATACTCAGTAGATCAAGGAGCTACAACAATATGGGAACGGCTTAACTCATATACTGCGGAAAATGGTTTCGGAGGAAACAACAGCATGAATTCCTTCAGCCACTATTCCTTCGGCGCTGTTGGTGCCTGGATGTATAATTATTCATTGGGTATTCAACGTGATGAAAGTGAACCTGGTTTTAAACATTTTATACTCCGGACAATCCCAGATCCGGCAGGCCGGATGACTTATGCCAAGGGGCATTACGATTCAATGTACGGGAGGATTGAAAGTGGCTGGAAATTAGAAAAAGAGAATCTGGTCTATTCAGCAACTGTTCCCGCAAATACCACTGCCACACTATACCTGCCTGCTGTATCGGAGAAAGGGATCACTGAAAATGGGAAGCCTGCAACTATGGCCAAAGGAATCAAATTTCTGAAATGTGAGAAAGGGAAAGCTATTTTTGAACTTGGATCAGGAAGGTATAATTTCTATATTTGGAATCAAGGAAAAAATTGAATATAATGAATAGCAGGAAATTAGCACTCCTTTTGACTCTTTATTGTTTGGTTGTTTCAACTTATGCGGGTACAAAAATTACGTGTGTTGGTGCGAGCATCACTTACGGGGCTTTTATCGACGACCGGCAGCACAGCTCATTTCCTGGTCAATTGCAGCAATTGCCTGGCAATCAGTACGGTGTTCTTATTGTTCGGCGTGTAATTCCTGGACTGCAAAAGGCGGCCTATGAAAAACAGGTGGAAGTGCCCGATATGCATCAGATTCTTATCAACCACCCGGAACTGATGCCTGACAAGATTTATCCAGATAAAGCAGGGGCGGCAATAATAGCCAAACGGCTTTACGAATCACTAATTCAACCCAAATGGGCGGCTCAAAATCCCGGAAAAGTTAGTGCTGTTTATATTGACAATCCACTTCTGGACATGAAAAGCTGGCCTTACGGATTGGGAAAAAGAAGTGCTGGTATGCTGGAGCTTGAAGCATTCAATAAAAATTTATAATAAATTATCTTATGATGAAACACCCATGAATCTGCGCTTCGCAAACACGAATGAAGATGACTCAGGT